>JAPOKG010000023.1 GCA_029977785.1 Actinomycetota bacterium
CCTTAAGAAGGTAGATGTATTCGTAAAGGGACCTGGTTCCGGACGCGAAACTGCAATCCGTTCATTGCAAGCAGCAGGCCTAGAAGTTGGAGCTATCTCAGATACAACTCCAGCTCCACACAATGGCTGCCGCCCACCGAAACCTCGTCGAGTTTAAGGAAGGAAGAGAATAAATGGCTCGTTATACCGGAGCAGACTGCAAGCGTTGCCGTCGCGAAAAAGTAAAGCTCTTCCTCAAGGGCTCAAAGTGCGATGGACCAAAGTGTCCGATCGAATCACGTCCTTATCCACCAGGACAGCACGGCCGTGGCCGTTCCAAGGAATCTGAATACCTATTGCAGATGCGTGAAAAGCAGAAGTGCGCACGTATCTACGGTGTTCTCGAGAAGCAGTTCCGTGGTTACTACGAAGAGGCAAACCGCAAGCAGGGCAAGACTGGTGAAAACCTTCTCGTCATCCTTGAGACACGTCTCGACAACGTTGTATTCCGCGCAGGCTTTGCAAAGTCACGTGACATGGCACGCCAGTTGGTTCGCCACGGTCACTTCCTTGTAAATGGTAAGAAGGTAAACATTCCTTCATTCCGTGTCTCTCCAATGGACATCATCGATGTTCTTCCAAAGTCACACGACCTCACACCATTTATCGTCGCAAGCGCAGAGTTCGGTGAGAAGTCTGTTCCAGCATGGATGGAAGTTGTTGCAGCACAGATGCGCATCATCATCCACGGCGTACCTGCTCGATCAGTAATCGATACACAGGTTCAAGAACAGCTCATTGTTGAGCTCTACAGCAAGTAATCGTTTTCTTATCCCCAACAGAGGAAATCAAATAGTGGATTTCCACGAGAAGAAAGAGGAGCACAAGTGCTAATTGCACAACGCCCAACGCTTAGCGAAGAAGTAATTTCCGAGAACCGCTCACGATTCATCATCGAGCCGCTCGAGCCAGGTTTCGGCTACACACTCGGCAACTCAATGCGCCGTACTCTGCTCTCATCTATTCCAGGAGCGGCAGTTACCAGCATTCGCGTTGCAGGCGCACTTCACGAGTTCACAACTCTCGAAGGCGTCAAGGAAGATCTCACAGATATCGTCTTGAACATAAAGAACCTCGTTCTATCAAGCGATAACGATGAGCCTTCAGTCATCTATATCCGCAAATCAGGTGCAGGCGCTGTCACAGGTGCTGATATTGCTGTTCCAAGTGGCGTTGAAGTTCATAACCCTGAACTCCACATCGCAACACTGAACGGCAAGGCAAACCTAGAAATCGAACTTACTGTCGAGCGCGGCCGTGGCTATGTCACTGCAGTGCAGAACAAGCAAGCAGGAGCTGAAATCGGTCGCATTCCAGTTGACTCAATCTATTCACCAGTTCTTAAGGTGACATACAAGGTTGAAGCAACACGTGTTGAACAGCGCACCGACTTCGATCGTCTCGTTGTTGATGTCGAAACAAAGCCATCAATGAAGCCACGCGATGCAGTTGCATCAGCGGGTAAGACTCTCGTTGAACTCTTTGGCCTTGCTCGCGAACTCAATCTTGATGCTGAAGGTATCGAGATGGGGCCATCTGTTATGGATGCTGCCCTTGCTGCAGATCTCGCTCTTCCAATTGAAGATCTTGATCTCACAGTTCGTTCATACAACTGCTTGAAGCGCGAAGGCATTCACACAGTTGGAGAGCTTGTTAACCGTTCAGAGGCTGACCTGCTTGATATCCGTAACTTTGGTTCAAAGTCGATTGACGAGATCAAGGCAAAGCTCGTCTCAATGGGAATGTCTCTCAAGGACAGCCCAGCAGGATTTGATCCTTCACAACATCAGAACTACAACGCATCAGATGAAGACTTCGCTGATGCAGATCAGGCATAAGGGAGAAGACAATGCCAAAGCCAACTAAAGGCCCACGTTTGGGTTCAGGCCCATCACACGAGCGCTTGATTCTTCGTACTCTTGCTGAGCAGTTGTTCGAGCACGGAAAGATCACAACAACCGAGGCAAAGGCTAAGCGCCTACGTCCACTTGCTGAAAAGCTCATCACTTTCGGTAAGAAGGGTGATCTCTCTGCTCGCCGTGAAGTAATGGCGCGTATTGCAAATAAGACCGTTGTTCACAACCTCTTTACTGTAATTGCACCAACTTTTGCTAACCGCGAAGGTGGATACACACGTATTACAAAGATCGGTCCACGTAAGGGCGACAACGCTCCTATGGCAGTGATCGAACTCGTCACAGATAAGTAATCCCAGACAAACATTTCAATGGCGCAACCCACTCTCTTTCCCGAGAGTGGGTTTCGTCGTTTACGCCTAGATATTGCCTACGACGGCAGTAATTTCTATGGTTGGGCAGCCCAACCTGGAAGGCGCACACTTCAAGATCTCGTTGAAAAAGCTATCTCGGCGATTGCTCGGATAGATGCAGAAACAATTGTTGCCGGTCGCACCGATGCAGGGGTGCATGCCACTGGCCAGGTAATCCATGTGGATGTACCTGATGCAATCTTTGATTCAGATTTAACGTATAAAGACTTGCGCTACAAACTCAATCGAATTCTTGATGAAGATGTGCGCATTATGAACGTCACTGATGCACCTTCAGGTTTTCACGCTCGGTTCTCTGCGCTGCGCCGTTATTACACCTACAAAATCATCGACAATAACGATGTCATTCCACCTCTTACTCGCCACGATGTTGCATCGTGGTATCGCCCGCTTGATGTTGATCTCATGAATAAAGCCAGCGCACTTGCCTTGGGCCATCACGACTTTGCCGCCTTCTGTAAATTTAAAGAGGGTGGAACGACAATTAGAACTCTAGAAAGGTATCAATGGCAACGCACCCAAGATGGGCTTTTGGTAGCTGATGTTGTCGCTGATGCCTTCTGCTATTCCATGGTTCGCAATTTAGTGGGAGCAGTTATCTGCGTCGCCGATGGTCGCAAGAATCCTTCGTGGATCGGCGAGCTCTTGGCAAATAAAGAGCGCGTCTCAGATTCTTTAGTATTTCCAGCTCGCGGATTGACGCTCTATCAAGTTGATTACCCAAGCGATGATCAGCTGCTAGAACGCGCACAAATAACGATCGGCAAGCGCGGTTAATGGGCCACATTGATATTGCCAGCGTCGAATATTCACTCTCTGATGGAAGAGTGTTGCTCAACGATGTTTCATTCCGTGTAGGCGATGGCGCGAAGGTTGCCTTGATTGGCCCCAACGGCTCTGGAAAGACAACTCTCATTCGAATGATCTGCGGAGATATTTCTCCAGATGAAGGAACCGTTGCAATTACTGGGGGCCTTGGCGTCATGCGTCAATTCATTGGCTCTGTGCGCGATGAGACTACTGTGCGCCAACTTTTAATTTCAGTATCTCCTGTACGTATACGAGAAGCTGCAGCAAAAGTTATTGAAACTGAAAAGGCGATGAATGAGGATGGATCTGAGAAATCTCAGATGGCTTACGCCCAAGCAATCATTGATTGGGGCGATTGTGGGGGATATGACTTCGAAGTTATCTGGGATAAATGTTGTACCGAGATGCTTGGAAAACCCTTTGAAGAAGTAGCCGATCGTAAAGTCAATACCTTGTCAGGTGGAGAGCAGAAAAAATTAGTTCTACGTGCGCTTCTTGAGGGACCTGAAGAAGTGTTGCTCCTAGATGAGCCAGATAACTACCTCGATGTGCCATCTAAGCGATGGCTTGAAAAAGTTGTCTCTGAGACTAAAAAATCTGTTCTCTTTGTTAGCCACGATCGCGAACTGTTACAGAACACGGCAACCCGAATAGTTGCACTAGAACAAGGCGTCAATGGAAATACCGCTTGGGTACATGGCGGCAAGTTCGATACATGGCATGAAGCTCGTCGCGCACGCAATGCTCGCTTTGCCGAACTATTGCTGCGCTGGGAGCAAGAGCATCAAAGGCTGAAAGATTTAGTACGCACCTTGCAGGTGCAAGCTGCAAGCTCACCGGATATGGCCAATAAGTATCACGCTATGCAGACACGTTTACGTAAATTTGAAGAGGCTGGAGCACCTGAAGCGCCACCGCTTGAACAGGATGTCAAAGTTGGCCTTCGAGGTGGACGTACTGGGCTGCGCGCGCTGACCTTTGAACAAGTTGCTATTAAAAACGGTTCGGGTGAGTTTCTTACTCAACCGTTTGATTTTGAAGTCTTCTTCGGGGATCGAATCGCTATCTTGGGAAAGAATGGCACAGGCAAGTCGCACTTCTTCCGAATGATTTCTGGAGATACTTCCCTTGAATATACCGGTAACTTTAAAATCGGCGCACGAGTTGAAATTGGTTACTTCGCCCAGACTCATTCTCATCCAGAGTTTGAAGGAAAAACTCTTCTCGAAATTCTCTGGGAGACCTATTCATTGCAGTTAGGCCCAGCCAAAAGCGTGCTGCGCAAATATGAAATCGATAAACAAGCTGAGCAGAAATTCACATCGCTATCCGGTGGACAACAAGCTCGTTTCCAGATTCTTCTTCTTGAACTGAGCGGCTCAACGCTTCTTCTCCTCGATGAACCAACAGATAATTTAGATTTGGCGAGCGCTGAATCTCTTGAACATGCCCTTGATCAATACGAGGGCACAGTTCTGACAGTGACCCACGATCGCTGGTTTACTCGTGGATTTAATCGATTCTTGGTCTTTGGGGCCGATGGTCGCGTCTATGAAAGTCCGCAGCCGGTCTTCGATTTCTAGGCCAGCATTTACGCGGGGCTTAGAGGCCATTTTGACCCACCCCCGCATGAAAGGTAAAGTTCATCCCCTGCGCCAAACGCGGCGCCCGTAGTTTCCAGCATAAAAACGAGAAGAAGAAGGTAGTAAAGCATGCGTACATATAGCCCTAAGGCCGGAGACGTAGTCCGTAAATGGCACGTCATCGATGCACAAGATGTTGTGCTCGGTCGTCTAGCAACCCATGCTGCTGTACTTCTTCGCGGTAAGCACAAGGCAACATTTGCTCCACACATGGATATGGGTGATTTCGTCATCGTCATCAACGCCGAAAAAGTTGCTCTTTCAGGAAATAAGGCGACAACAAAGTTTGCTCACCACCACTCAGGTTTCCCAGGTGGTCTTACATCAACTGTTTATGGCGAACTCATCGAGAAGCACCCAACGCGCGCTGTAGAAAAGGCGATCAAGGGAATGCTTCCGAAGAACCGTCTTGGTGCGCAGGTTGCATCAAAGCTAAAGGTCTATGCAGGTCCAGAGCATCCACATGCTGCTCAAGCTCCAACGCCATATGTATTTAACCAAGTTTCTCAAGTAGCGAAGTAAGGGATAAGCAGAATATGTCAGATACAACTTTCAACGAGCTAGAACTCGAAGACGAAGTTCCTACTTCTTACTCTTCTTCAACTCCAGCAGCTGCAACAAACCGCAAGGCAATTACCGCCCCAGGTGCAGGCACTGGCCGTCGCAAGGAAGCAGTAGCTCGCGTTCGTCTTGTTCCGGGTACAGGTCGTTGGGTTGTTAACGGCAAGACTCTCGAGGCTTACTTCCCAAATAAGGTTCACCAGCAGCTCGTCTCTGAACCGTTCCGCACAGTTGGTGCTGAAGGTACATACGATGTATTTGCACGAATCAACGGTGGCGGAGTTTCAGGTCAAGCAGGAGCGCTTCGTCTAGGCGTTGCACGTTCCCTCAATGAAATTGATACAGAGGCAAACCGTCCAGCGCTCAAGAAGGCAGGATTCCTCAAGCGCGATGCACGTGTTATCGAACGCAAGAAGTACGGCCTCAAGAAGGCTCGTAAGCGTTCACAGTACTCAAAGCGTTAATTTTTATCTCGATATCCCGTTTGTTCCAGCAGTAAAGAGGAGTTATTGATGGCTCTCTTTGGAACAGACGGGATTCGTGGTTTAGCAAACGGTGAAACTCTCACGGCTGAAATCGCAGTAGATGTTGCAGTAGCTGCAGCTCATATTCTCGTTGAATCATCTTCCAATAAGGGTCGCCGTCCAAGTGCGATTATCGGCCAAGATTCCCGTGCCTCCGGAGAATTTTTAGAAGCAGCAGTAGCTGCAGGCCTTGCAAGTGCCGGTGTTGATGTCTATCGCGTCGGCGTTCTGCCAACTCCTGCGATCGCATATCTTGTCGGCGAAACTGGCGCAGATCTCGGCGTCATGATTTCTGCCTCTCATAACCCGATGCCAGATAACGGTATTAAGTTATTCTCTCGTGGCGGCGGCAAACTCGATGATGCAATTGAAGCTGCGATTGAGAAACGCATGGGTGAACCATGGGTGCGTCCAACAGGTCGCAACGTTGGGCGCATTACATTCGATGCAACAGCTCAAGATCGCTATCTCAACCATCTATTGTCATCGGTCACAACGCCGCTAAAAGGCCTCAAGCTTGTGGTCGACTGCGCTAATGGCGCTTCATCGCATGTGGCGCCCCTCGCTTACGAAAGAGCGGGAGCAACAGTTGTTGCAATTCATCGCACACCCGATGGTTGGAATATCAATGAGAATTGTGGCTCCACTCATTTAGCAGATTTGCAGGCACGCGTTGTTGCAGAGAAAGCCGATTTTGGAATTGCTCATGATGGCGATGCCGATCGTTGTTTGGCAGTAGATGCGCAGGGAAGTGTGATTGATGGCGATGCCATTATGACCATTTTGGCTCGTGGCTTTAAGGCGCGTGGCGCTCTTAAATCCAACACAATCGTTGGAACAGTGATGAGTAACCTCGGATTTATTCACGCAATGAAAGAGGCAGATATTCAGGTCATCTCAACTGCAGTGGGTGATCGCTATGTGCTCGAGAAGATGCTGGAAGGCGATTATTCATTGGGAGGCGAACAGTCAGGCCACCTGATTATGCGAGAGTTTGCCAATACTGGAGATGGAATCTTGACTGCGTTGCAACTAGCGCAAGAAGTTGTGCGTACTCAGAAATCACTTGCTGACTTGGCAGCTTCGATGAAGCGCTTCCCACAAATTCTCATTAATGTTCCAAACGTTGCAAAAGATAAGTTAAACGATTCCACGGTTATCGCTGCTGCTGTTGCGAAGGCAGAAGCAACTTTGGCAGATTCTGGACGAGTTTTACTGCGCGCATCAGGTACTGAACCGTTGATTCGCGTGATGGTAGAGGCCTCGAGTGATAACCTTGCACAAGAGATTGCAGCCTCGCTTGCTGCAACTGTGAAAGCAGAATTGGAGATCTAATTCGTGTGCGGAATCGTGGGCTACACCGGACCACAATCTGCATTTACGCCCATTGTCGAAGGCCTGCGTCGCCTTGAATACCGTGGCTATGACTCAGCAGGTATCGCACTCGGAACCAATAACTCTCTCTTCGTCGAAAAACGTGCCGGTAAACTTGCCAATTTAGAAGCAGCTCTTCCAGCAAATCTGCCGACTGTGCATTCAGGGATCGGCCATACTCGCTGGGCAACTCATGGTGGACCTACAGATCGCAATGCACATCCTCATTTAGATAATGAAGGTAAGTTGGCCGTTATTCACAATGGCATCATTGAAAATTACACCGAGCTCAAGGCGCTCCTTGAAAAGCGCGGCCATACCTTCTCTTCCGAGACAGATACTGAATCGGTTGCACACCTGCTCTCAGATTTACGTAAAGAAAACGGTGGAGATCTATCTGCTGCGATGCGCGCTGCCGTTGCTCAACTACGAGGTTCATTCACTCTGCTTGCAATTCACGCAGATAGCCCTCAAACCATTGTGGGAGTCCGCCGTAATTCACCGCTCGTCGCCGGTATCGGTAACGGAGAAAACTTCCTTGCCTCTGATGTGGCAGCCTTTATCGATTACACCAAGCGAGCAGTAGAACTTGGCCAGGATGAAGTCGTCACAATTACCCCTGAATCAATTGAGATAACCGACTTAACCGGCAAGAAGCTGCCACTGCGCGAATATGAAATCACCTGGGATAAAGAGGCTGCCCAAAAAGGTGGTTTCGCCCATTTCATGCTGAAAGAAATCTTCGATCAACCAAAAGCTATTGCGGATACCTTGATTGGACGCCTCAGCGATAACAATCAGATTCAGCTAGATGAACTGCATATGACCGAAGATGAGATTAAGAAGATTCGCCGTATCTCAGTGATTGCTTGTGGCACCGCTTATCACGCAGGCATGGTTGCCAAATATGCCATCGAGAAATGGGCCAAGATTCCTGTCGATGTAGAGATTGCATCTGAATACCGTTATCGCAATCCCATCGTTGATAAAGATTCACTTGTCATAGCTATTTCACAATCAGGTGAAACCATGGATCTCTTGATGGCAGTACGTCATGCTAAAGCTGCAGGCGCACGCGTCTTAGCCGTGTGTAATACCAATTCATCAACAATTCCCCGCGAATCAGATGCGGTCTTATACACACATGCAGGACCTGAAATTGCAGTGGCATCCACCAAAGCATTTGTTACGCAGATAGTTGCGGTCTACCTGATCGGATTAAAGCTGGCCCAGGTTCGCGGTGAACTCAGCGAGCAAGAAGTACGTAGCCTGTATCAAGAGATGCTAGAACTGCCTGGCAAGGTCGAACAGATACTCGAAACCGTTGAGCCGCTGCGTTCACTGTCGCGGAAATTTGCAACCAATAACACTGTTCTCTTCCTCGGTCGTGGAATTGAATATCCAATAGCGCTCGAAGGAGCACTGAAGTTGAAGGAACTTGCCTACATCCATGCCGAAGGATTCGCTGGCGGAGAGCTCAAGCATGGACCAATCGCGCTCATCGAGGAGGGAACAGCTGTTATCGCAATCTTGCCAACTGCTGATGAGCACCAACTCGATGAAAAAATGTTGAGCAATATTCAGGAAGTCAAAGCTCGTGGAGCGCGCGTTATTGTTATCGCCGCAGAAGGTGCAGAAGTTGTTGGTGCAGAGCACATCATCCGTATTCCAGTGGCTTCTCCACTTTTCCAGCCAGTGCTGGCAACTATCCCGCTTCAAGTCTTCGCCTATGAAATCGCAGTAGCCCGTGGAACTGATGTCGATCAGCCACGCAATTTGGCGAAGTCAGTCACCGTCGAGTAATTTTTTATTATGCAGACTGTTCTAGATCAACGCCATAGCCAGATGCGCAGAGCTTTAAAGTGGTCTGCTGGTCTCTTTGCTGGATATCTCTTCGTCACCTTGCAAGTATTAACAAATGGACCTTTCATTGAAATTGATCGTTATTTCAATGATCTAGATCGCCCTCGCTTTACCGGTATCTCGAACTTCGTCATTAGAAGGCTTGATGACTTAGGTCTTCGTAGCGTCTCAGGAATCGCGCTATTGATTGTCGCCATCTACATTGCAAAGCGGTTTAAGACCTACCGCCCAATTAATTTAGGGCTTCTCGCTTTTATCTCCCTCAACGTTGTCGTGGGCTCTTTCAAATATGCGCTGGGCAGAACAAAGCCACGCGAAGGTTTTGACTTACTGCATGCAGGTGGAATGTCATATCCAAGTGGCCACGCATCAAATGCGATTTTGATTTGGGGAATTATTGCCTACCTCATTTATCGCTACGCTCATGTGGATCGCTATCGCGGACGTTTGGCTAGCTCCGCAGTTGGCCTCTTAGCCCTCACAGTTTGTATTGTCTCTCTCGTACGTAACACTCACTGGTTCTCAGACCTCTTTGGCGGATTGCTCCTTGGGGGAGCGTTGCTCGTGCTCATCATTGCAATCGATCGCTTCTTTCCATCTGATAGCCAACTTCACTAACGACTTATAGACTCCCCGCCATGATTGATGGAATCGGCATTGATGTCGTGGATATTGCCAGATTCCAAGAATCTCTCGAGCGCACTCCGTCACTTCGTGAAAAACTCTTCACGGAATCAGAGCGCGAAAAACCAGTGCATTCTCTGGCAGCTCGCTTTGCCGCCAAAGAGGCGCTCTATAAAGCTCTTAGCCCGCGGCACGGTCTGCATTGGCACGATGCTGAAGTAATTAACCATGAAAATGGCAAGCCAGATTTTCTTTTCCGAGGCCAGATTGCAGATCTCGTTGATGGGGCATCCGTGCACCTCTCGCTTTCGCACGATGCTGGAATCGCCTCGGCGATGGTGGTGATTGAACGATGAGAGCCGAAGCGATTGTTGATGTAAGTGCAATAAAATTTAATGTTGAGCTTTTAAAGAAAACTTCTGGCACAAAGTTACTCGCCGTAGTAAAGGCTGATGCTTATGGCCATGGACTTGTTCCGGTTGCACATGCAGCCTTATCTGCAGGAGCGGATTATCTAGGAGTAGCACTTCTTGAAGAAGCAGTTGCTCTGCGAGAGGCAGGAATTACCGCTCCGATATTGGCATGGCTTGTACAACCCGGCTCTGATTTTTCACAGGCGATTGCGCTCGATATCGATATCGCTGCCGCATCCCTTAAGGCGTTATCTGAGATTGCTGCCGCATCACGCCGAATGCAGAAGAAAGCGCGTGTTCATTTAGAAGTTGATACCGGAATGACCCGCGGTGGTTTCTTAGCTGAGTGGGATCAACTTAATTCAGAGCATGTGAAAGATGTAGAAATCGTTGGAATTTTTTCTCACTTTGCTCGCGCTGATGAGCCTGAGGAGAAACAGAACGAAGAACAGCTGCTACGTTTCAATGAGATGGTTGCAACTCTCACCTCCTTTGGTTTTACAGGAGTCATTAAACATCTGTCCAACTCTGCAGCAACGTTGAAAAATAGCGCTGCCGCTTTTGACATGGTACGTACTGGAATTGCGATGTATGGACTGTCTCCGGATGTGCAAACTCTTGGTAGCTCGAGTTCACTTGGATTACGACCTGCTATGCAATTACGCGCTGCCTTGTATGTAGTAAAAGATGTTCCGGCTGGTACTCCAGTTGGCTACGGAGCTACCGAATCAACTAAGTCAGATACGCGACTTGGAGTTGTCACAATGGGGTATGCCGACGGTATTCCGCGCATCGCACGTAGCGCAGGCGTATGGCATAACGGCAAGCGCGCACCAATTATTGGGCGAGTTTCGATGGATCAATTTGTCGTTGATCTCGGGCCAGATTCAAAGGCGCAATCTGGGGATTGGGTAACTATTTTTGGCAATGGTTCCCATGGCGAATACACAGCCGATGATTGGGGAGCTGCTTCGCAGTCAATTAATTATGAGATTGTCACACGAATTGGCTCGCGTGTGCCTAGAATCTACTCGCCTCATATCTACTGAATTGAATCCACAAGAGCGAAAGGGTGCGTGATGACTGCCAATTCAACTCTGTCAATCTCACACCTGACCGTTAAGTTTGGTGGCCTTGTCGCACTCGATGATGTCTATCTTGATGTTCCAAGTAATTCCATCGTTGGACTCATTGGGCCAAATGGTGCAGGAAAGACCACTCTCTTTAACTCAATCTCAGGGCTAGTGCCAGTAACAACGGGCGAGATATCAATTCATGGCAAGAGCGTTTCTTGGCCAAAGAGCTATGACTTAGCTGGATATGGAATCTCAAGAACGCTGCAAGGAGTTGGACTCTTTAGCGGACTTTCAGTTGTTGAAAATGTCATGATGGGTGCAAATATTGAAAGTGGAAGTAACTTTTTCAAAGATCTATTTGGCTTATCTGGCCAGGCAGAGAAGAAGCTCCGTCGTCGCGCCGAAGATGCGCTTGCTTGGGCTGGAGCTTTAGCACTGGCAGATAAGAACCCATCCGAACTTACCTACCCCGAAACCAAGCGAGTTTCGATTGCACGAGCCTTAGTTCTACAACCTTCAATTTTATTACTCGATGAGCCAGCAGCTGGCCTTGGTCAAGATGACATCGATAAGTTTGCATCCCTCTTGCAGCAACTCAAGCAACGCTGCTCAATCATTATTGTCGAACACCATGTGGACTTTATTGGTCAGATTTCTGATCAGGTCTATGTGCTCAACTTTGGCAAAGTTATTGCCAGCGGAACTTTCGATACAGTCAAACGTGACCCAGCAGTTCTTGCTGCATATCTAGGTACATCTAGCCAGAGCGGCAACGATCAGTTAGGTGGTTCTTAAGTGTTAAAAATTGAGAACCTGACAACATCATTTGGCTCGGTAATTGCCCTCGATGGCGTATCGATGGTTGCACAAGAATCAAAGATTACAACGGTAATCGGAGCAAACGGTGCGGGAAAGAGCACCTTGTTACGCACCATTTCAGGTTTGGAAAGTCCAGCATCAGGATCAATCACATGGGAAGGTCAATCAATTATTGACCGTAAACCTGAAGATATAGTCCGAGCTGGAATCGCACATGTTCCTGAAGGTCACGCAGTTATCTCAGAGTTAAGCGTTGAAGAAAATATCAATATGGGATCACTCTTTCGCCGCCGAATTAATAAGAGCGATGTGGCTGCATCCCTTGATGAGATGTACCAACTATTTCCTAGGCTGCAAGAACGACGTAAGCAATTAGCTGGCACACTCTCGGGTGGTGAACGTCAAATGTTGGCAATTAGCCGCGCCCTTGTTTCTCGCCCAAAACTTCTCCTGCTTGATGAGCCTTCTCTAGGTTTAGCACCACTCGTCGTCGAACAGATTATTGATTGCGTCAATACCTTATGTCGCTCAACAGGTTTGACTGTTTTGTTGGTTGAGCAAAATGCCAATACTGCTCTGGGAGTCGCAGATCACGGCATACTTTTAGCTCTTGGAAAGGTTGTAGCCGATAGACCAGCAGCAGAGCTCAAAGCTGATTCCACTCTTCGCGCTGCATATTTGGGGTACTGATGGATACATTTCTAGCAGCGCTCTTCTCAGGAACTTCGCGTGGTGCCATTTATGCCCTTGTCGCACTTGGACTTGTCATCGTCTGGCGTGGCGCCGGCGTCGTTAACTTCGCCCAGATGGGGCAAGCGATGTTTAGTACATATATCGCTTCCACTTTGATTCAAAATGGAAATTCCTATTGGGTTGGTTTCTTTGTGGCACTCTTCGCTGGCGCAGCGCTGGGCGCTTTCTTAGATATTTTAGTCATGCGACCACTTTCAAATAAGAAGAAGACCGAACTTCTCAGCAGCGAATCAATGCGCGCTGCCATTCCGGTTATTGCATCCCTTGGAATCTTGGGAGTTTTGCAAGCGCTCGCTGGAATTATCTGGGCAGCAGAGGAGCGAGGCTTTCCTGCTCCTGCAGCGCAAGAAGGATTTACAGTGGCAGGTAGCGTGATGCCATTTACTTCATTCGATGTCTTTGTTATTTCAATTGTTCTCATTACCTTAACCATGACCACAATCTTCTTTAAGAAGACTGGAGTTGGTCTTGCCATGCGTGCTACTGCGCTAAACCAAGAAGTCGCGCGCTTGAGTGGAATAAGAACCAACTTCACCCGCACTTTAAGCTGGGCGATATCAGGTGCTGCCTCATCCCTTGCTGGCCTTCTGATTACTCCAACTTCGAACCTATCTCCAAATACGCTAGATCTTGTACTTATCATCGGCTTTACCGCAGCAGTCGTTGGTGGTCTTGATAGCCCAGCGGGTGCTGTCCTTGGTGGATTCATAGTTGGACTTGTGATTTCTTTTGTTACTTTTTATCTCTCACCTGAAGATGTATTCATTTCAATACTCGCAGTTTTACTCATTGTTTTAATAGTTAAGCCGCGAGGAATTCTGGGTGGAAAGGATTCACGTCGTGTCTAGCACCGCAAAGAACCCATCCATCATTCGTCGCAGTTTGCGCCGGACTATCTTCTTCATAATTGCGATACTTGCTATCGGCTCTACTTTTGAGCCATACAACCAGGCGCAACTTGCAGTTGTCTTGATTTACTTCATCGGCGTTCTCTCAGTCACTATTTTGACTGGCATTTCAGGTCAGATTTCACTCGGCCAAGGTGCGCTGATGGCTGTCGGTGGTTACTCAACCGCCTTGCTGATGACCAATTACTCAGTTTCGCTTTGGATTGCAGTTCCAGCTTCAATTGTTGGCGCAGGTATTGCAGGCGCTCTCCTTGGAATTGCTGCGGCGCGACTCTCTGGTCCTTATCTTGCAGGAACAACCTTGGTGATTGCGCTGGCAATCCCAACAATTGCTAATCGCTTTATGTCTGTCTTTAAAGGTGATGAAGGACTTCCGGTAGATGTTGGATATCCACCATCCTGGTTTACTAACCTCTTTGGTGAACCCTCATACGAAGAGTGGCAGTTATACGTAGCTCTGCCATTTGCAGCAATTGCGCTCTTCTTTGCATCTAATCTTCTTCTCTCACGTACTGGTCGTATGTGGAAATCCATACGTGATCATGAGACCGCTGCAGCGCTTGCTGGGGTCAACTATTCACGCCAGAAAATTTATGTTTTTATTATCGCTTCGATATTTGCAGGACTTGCTGGTGCGCTTTATGGTCTAAGAGGCCTAGTGGGTCCTAGCGTTTATCCAGTTGCACTTTCACTTACTTTGCTCACCGCCGCGGTGCTTGGTGGAATCCGCAGCATCTTTGGCGCTTTTATCGGCACCGTGATTGTCGTCTTCTTACCTGATTGGATTGATCTAGTACTCGACAACTTTGAGTTAAGCGAACAAGTTTCTAACTTCATGCCAGCTCTGATTTCGAGCCTGCTCCTCATCTTGACTGTGGTCATCAACCCAGCAGGTGTGGCGGGCGGACACCACCATAAGCATAAATAAACGTTATAAATCTCCGCTTGAGCGAGGCTAATTCGCAACCCCCACCTGTGATTTGAGCGCGTTTTCCATTGCTTTATTCACTTTAACTTCACCTTCAGTTAAAGTGGCACCGTTCTAGCCCAGTCAGGGCTAGTGGCAGTCGGGCCGCAAGGTGCGACTGCGAAAACTGACAAAAGAGAAAGAGTGAATGTAGTGAGAAATCGTGCATCTCTGTCTAAACCATCACGCGGGCTAGTTGCCTCCGTTGCTGCTGTGCTTGCTGGCGCCATGGCGTTTACAGCTGTACCAGCGCAAGGTGCAAGCACACCCGGTGTGAGTGACACTGAAATTGTTTTAGGAATGCAACTCCCACAAACGGGACCTGCCAGCCCTGGCTATAACAAGGTAGATGACGCGATGCGCGCCTACTTTGATTATGTAAATTCAAAGGGTGGAGTGTACGGACGCAAGATCACATTGGTAGTCAAAGATGATGCCTACCGCGCCGGTCTTACAGTTTCTACTGCATCTGCTTTGATCAATAAAGATAAAGTCTTTGCGATGGTTGGTTCAGTCGGAACTCAGACTCACATCTCTGTTATCAAGGACCTTAATCGTCGTGGAATCCCAGATCTCTTCGTGAACAGTGGTTACAGCGGTTTCTACACAGACCCTAAGAAGTACCCAACAACTTTCGGTGGCCTCGGTACCTACACAGTTGAAGCAAAGATTCTAGGAAAGTACATCAAGGAGAACTTCGCTAAGAACACCGTCGGTATCGTCTACCAGACAGATGACTTTGGCCGTAATACAGTCGAAGGTCTTGCAACAGCTGGAGTGACATTTACTCCTAAGAAGACTGCAGCGACTTTTATCGCTGGTACGCAGGGTAGTGGTCTCGATGCACAGATGCAGCAGCTTAAGGACAACAACGTAGATGTAGTTGTCGTCGGCGCTGTAGCTTCAGCGTTCGCAGCAGCTGTCTCATCTGCAAATAAGATTGGCTACAAGCCAGCTAAGTGGATTGTTATCTCAGTAGGTGCAGATGCAACTACCTTCCAGACAATCCTCGGCGCTCGCGGAATTGCACCTGCAGTATCTGCAGCCCTTCTTGCCGGCACCATTTCAGCTTCTCACGCTCCAGCTCCTGGAGAAGCAGATGATGAGTTCGTCAAAGCATTTAAGAAGATCAATGATGACTTCAACAAGGGTCCAGATAAGCGCTGGGATAACAATGTTCTGCAAGGTATGAATATTGGTTACCTCATG
>JAPOKG010000024.1 GCA_029977785.1 Actinomycetota bacterium
CTATTCAAGCAGCTATTGGGGGCAAAGTGATCGCGCGGGAGACCATCTCTGCGATGCGAAAAGACGTAACTGCAAAATGTTACGGTGGTGATATTACCCGGAAACGGAAACTTCTTGAGAAGCAGAAGGAAGGTAAGAAGCGCATGAAGATGGTGGGACGCGTAGAAGTTCCACAAGAAGCCTTCGTTGCCGCCCTTGCTACCGATGCTGATATCGAGAAGATTAAAGCAGCGCGCAAGCTCGAATCTTAAGGATTGCCATGCTCTCGTATTATGTCCATATTCCTTACTGTGTACGACGTTGTGGCTACTGCGACTTCAATACCTACACACCCGCTGAGCTACAAGATGGTGCAACCCTCGAAATAGTTTCAGGCGATTACATTGATGCTGTTCTACGAGAACTTGATACAACGCCCACAGATGTAGTTCCCACAATCTTCTTCGGGGGAGGAACGCCATCCCTTCTGCCACCGAAGGATCTAGGCAGAGTTATTGCAGCGATTAAGGCTCGCAATGGGGTTACCGAAGATTGCGAGATAACACTTGAGGCAAACCCAGATTCTGTGACTCAAGATAAGCTCAACGAATTGATTGCTGTCGGATTTAACCGCATCTCATTTGGAATGCAATCGGCTAATCCAGAAGTGTTGAAGGTACTCGATCGCACTCACAACCCTGAGAATGTGAGAAAAGCTGTCGATATGGCTCGGGCTGCAGGGTTTGGATCAGTAAGTGTTGACCTCATCTATGGAGCGCCCGGTGAATCCTTAGGTGATTGGGCGGCAACTGTAAAAGAGGCGCTCTCGCTCAACATCGATCACATCAGCGCCTATGCACTTATCGTTGAAGAAGGCACAAAGCTTGCTGCACAGATTAAGCGCGGTGAATACACAATGCCTGATGACGATTTAATGGCCGATATGTATTTACTTGTGGACCAACAATGTCTGCAAAAAGGTTTGAAATGGTACGAACTCTCTAACTGGTCAAAGCCTGGACATGAATGTCGCCACAACATTGCCTACTGGAAATCAAATAATTGGTGGGGCCTTGGGCCTGGAGCGCATTCACATGTAGATCAGAAGCGTTTTTGGAATGTGAAGCATCCGAACGCGTATAAAGAGAAGGTATTTGCTGGTAGCTCGCCAATCAAAGATTCTGAAATCCTTGGGGATGAAGAGAAGAAATCTGAATACATCATGCTGGCTATTCGTATGCCACAGGGCGTTAAGAAGGCTGCGCTGACTGTGGCGCAGTATGAGCGGAGCATGGAATACATCAAGAGCGGCCATGTGATTGAACGTGAAGATTCGTTGGCGCTGACTGCGACAGGCCGCCTCATCGCCGACCGCATCACGCACGAAATGCTTCGCTAAATGGCACACGATAAGATAGACAAACTATGACTACTGATCGCCGCCTCGAGATTCTTCGAGCAATCGTCGATGAATATGTCCAAACTCAAGAGCCAGTTGGGTCAAAAGCGATTGCCGATAAGCGCGCCCTTGGCATTAGCCCTGCAACTATTCGTAACGAGATGGCTGTTCTTGAAGAAGAGGGATTGATTACTCAACCTCATACAAGCGCTGGGCGCATTCCTACCGATCGCGGCTATCGCCTATTCGTAGATAAGTTGGCAACTGTAAAGCCACTTTCTACTGCAGAGCGTCGCGCTATTGAAACTTTCTTAGAAGGCGCCATTGATCTCGATGATGTTGTAAAGCGCAGCGCCAAGTTACTTGCTGATATCACCAAGCAAGTGGCGGTTGTGAAATACCCCAACATTGGCGATTCACATGGGCGCGAAATGATGGCGATTTCAGGAACTGCCAACTTAGCTCGCTCTGGAGAAGATTTAGGTGCAACGCTTTCGCCAATTCTGGAAGCGTTAGAAGAGCAAGTTGTATTGCTCCGTCTTCTTGGAGATGCTCATTCCACAGTGCATGTCACCATCGGCAGCGAACAAGCAGATAGCAGCTTGCAGACAACTTCTCTTGTCACAGTGGGATATGGCTCAGACGCCTCGCTTGGAATTCTTGGTCCAACTCGCATGGATTATGCCAGCTCTATCGCTGCCGTTTCCACGGTCGCTCGATATGTGAGTCGTTTTATTACTGAGGGTGCAAAGTAATGGCTGATTACTACGGTCTCTTAGGTATTGATCGTGGCGCATCCCAAGATGAGATTAAAAAGGCTTATCGAAAGATTGCGCGCGAACTTCACCCCGATGTAAATCCAGATCCAGAAGTTCAGAATAAATTTAAAGAGGTTACTGCTGCCTATGATGTTTTGAGTGACCCACAGAAGCGCCAGCAATACGACATGGGCGGTCAAGGTTTTGGTGGGGGATTCGGTGGTGGCTTTGGCGGTGGTGGGTTTAGCGACATCATGGATGCCTTCTTTGGTGGTGGCGGAAATCGTGGACCACGTCCTCGTATGCGCCAGGGACAAGATGCACTTATTCGCATTGAGGTAGATCTCAATGAAGCTTGCTTTGGAACAGAGCGCGATATCACTCTCGAATCAGCAGTTGTCTGTACTAAGTGTGAAGGACAAGGAACAGCAAATAATTCTGCGCCATCAATGTGTCCTGTCTGTAAGGGGCGCGGTGAAACTCAATTCGTTCAGAAATCATTCTTGGGCCAAGTGATGACTTCCAGACCCTGCAATAACTGTTCAGGCTATGGCAGCGTCATTACTGATCCATGTCGCGAATGCGCTGGCGATGGACGTGTGCGCGCACGGCAGACAATTAACGTCAAAGTTCCTGCAGGTGTTGAAACAGGAAATCGAATTCAGATGGCAGGGCGAGGTGAGGTAGGAGCAGGTGGCGGTCCTGCAGGGGATCTCTATGTTGAAATAGTTGAAAAGGAACATGAGTTCTTACTTCGTGATGGCGATAATTTACATGTGGCGATTGAAGTTTCAATTGCTGCTGCCTCGCTCGGTACAACGGTGAATGTAGAAACTCTTGATGGACCAGTAAAGGTTGATATCAAAGCTGGCACACAGAGCGGCGCGATGCTCTCGGTCAAGGGTAAGGGAATGACGCGCCTGCGCAGCACCCATCGGGGAGATTTGATCGTCCATGTTGATGTTGCAACTCCGCAGAAGCTAAGCCGTGACCAAGAGAAGCTCTTAAAGGAGTTTGCCAAGTCTCGCGGTGAACGCGATGGCGATGTAAAGATTAAGGGGCATCGCGAAGGATTGTTCTCCAAATTTAGAGATGCCTTCGGCCGTTAATGCTTAGCCTTTTCTTTGTAGATAATCTGCCTACTGAAGTAGGTCAAATGTATGAATTTGATAATGAAGATGCCGCCCATGCAGTCCGAGTATTACGCATCGCAACAGGTGAAATTTTCAATCTTTCTGATGGGGCAGGAAGTTGGTCGCGAGTACAAGTAGTTACAGTCGGCAAAAGGTCTGCGCAGGTAAAAGTATTAGAAAGTGGTTATCAAGAACCTCTTGCTGTGAGCTTTACTGTTATTCAGGCTATTCCCAAAGGTGATCGCATCAAGGAATCCATTGAACTCTGCACCGAAGGCGGCGTAGATCAAATTGTGATGTGGAAAGCCGCGCGTAGTATTGGCAAATCTGATGACAAAATTGAAAAGCTACAAGTCACAGCGCGAGAAGCAAGTAAGCAGTCGCGACGCTTCAGAATTCCGCAGGTCATAGGAGTAGCTTCAACAAGTATTGTTGTCGATGAAATCGCGAAAGCTGATCTTGCGATTGTCTTTCATGAATCTGCAACGAAGAAAGTCTCAGAGTTGGTTAAACCTGGTGCTCAAAAAGTACTCGTCATCATCGGACCCGAAGGTGGGCTGACAGATGAAGAGGTTGACCTCTTTGCATCTAGTGGCGCCAAGGTGGCTCTGATGGGTCGTCCGGTACTTCGCTCGGCGCATGCTGGCTTGGCAGCGCTTGCTGCGGTCAACACCGCCCTTTCCGTGTGGTGATTTCACACCAATACCGATAGATTTTCATCCATATGGAACGCCTTTTAATTACGGTCCCACCAGCCATTCCGATGGTCGCACTCGTCGGAGCGCAAGATGCAAACATGTTGGCAATTGAGGCGGCCTTCCCATCAGTGAATGTCACGGTTCGTGGCAATGAAATTACTCTGCGCGGACCCCACATCGATTGCATTGCGATGGAGAAACTCATCAACGAGATGATGGTGGTTATTCGTTCAGGACAAGTTCTGACAGTCGATGCCGTAAAGCGTTCGATTGCGATGTTAGAGGCTGAGCCAACACAGAGCCCTGCCGAAGTTCTTTCGCTCAATATCGTCTCTAATCGTGGTCGCACCATTAGACCAAAGACAGCAAATCAGAAGCTCTATGTCGATGCCATTGAAGAGAACACAATTACCTTTGGAATTGGACCTGCTGGAACGGGAAAGACTTATCTTGCGATGGCTAAGGCCGTAGCTGCACTGCAGGCGAAAAAGGTAAATCGCATCATCTTGTCTCGTCCTGCCGTTGAAGCAGGAGAAAAGTTAGGGTTCTTGCCAGGAACGTTGGGCGAGAAGATTGATCCTTACTTGCGCCCGCTATTTGATGCCCTGCACGACATGATTGATGTCGAAGCAATTCCACGCTTGATGCAGACCGGCGTTATTGAAGTTGCTCCGCTTGCTTTTATGCGCGGGCGCACTCTCAATGATGCATTTATTATTTTGGACGAAGCGCAGAACACCACACCTGAACAGATGAAGATGTTCCTTACTCGCCTTGGCTTTGGTTCCAAGATGGTAATTACAGGTGATGTTACCCAGACCGATCTACCTAATGGACAACGTTCTGGACTCGCCATCATCCGCGATATTTTGGGCGACATTGCCGATATCTCATTTATGGATCTGACTACCGAAGATGTTGTTCGCCATCGTTTGATTGGCGACATCGTTAAGGCATACGACACATTTGAGGCGACTAAATCAGTTCCTCGCCCAATCCGTAACAAGTAATCTCAGATGACCGTTGAACTAGTAAATCGCTCTGGCGCCTTGGTGCCTGAAACCCAGATGCATACTCTCCTTAACTTTGGCATGGATTACATGGAGCTCAATCCTGAGTGCGAAATTTCTCTGACCTTTGTAGATCCACAAGAAATGGAAGAGCTTCATATCAAGTGGATGGATGAACCAGGTCCGACCGATGTACTTTCATTTCCGATGGATATGCCTGAAAAGAGAGGCGATATCGTGACGCTCGGAGATATTGTGATTGCACCAGCAGTTGCAGCTAAGCAAGCGCTTGAAGCTGGTCATAGCACCGAACATGAAATCTATATCTTGGCCACTCATGGCCTCTTACATATCCTCGGTTATGACCACGCCGATCCTGACGAAGAAAAAGTTATGTTTGCCTTGCAAGAGAAGATAGTGAAGGAGTGGTCACAGAAGTGATCAATATTCGCAAGAAACTTACCTTGGCATTTAAAGGCTTTGCAGCCGGTTTATTTACCAATGAAAACGAGCTACGAGATCTGATGGATCACGCACACAATCGCGGCCTCGTTGAATCTGATGAGCACGAGATGATTCACAACGTCTTTGAACTCGGCGATACCTTGGTCCGCGAATTGATGGTGCCTCGCACCGATATGGTCTGGATTGAAAGTGATAAGACTTTGCGTCAGGGCCTCTCACTCGCTCTACGTTCTGGCTATTCACGAATTCCTGTAGTGGGTACTGGGATTGATAACATCATAGGCATTGCCTATGTAAAGGATTTAGCAAGGCGCGCTCTGGACCACCACGAGGCTGAAACAACCGAAAAGGTTGAGCAACATATTCGTCCAGCAGTCTTTGTCCCTGAAAATAAAGAAGCGGCAGAGCTCTTGAAAGAGATGCAGCGCGATCAGATTCACCTAGCGATTGTTGTTGATGAATATGGTGGAACTGCTGGAATCATCACTATTGAAGATATCATCGAAGAAATCGTCGGCGAAATAGCCGATGAATACGATGATGGGGTAGAAGCATTTACGTGGATTAGCGAAAAGAAGGCTCGCGCAAAGGCCACTATGCACGTTGAAGATTTAGCTGATGCTCTTGGCATCGAAATTGATCGCGAAGAGTATGAAGATGTTGACACTATCGGCGGATACATGGCAGAAAAACTTGGTCGTGTACCGATTGCAGGGTCCACCATAGATTTGCAGGGATGGTCGGTGACTTCAGAGCGCCCAATTGGACGTAGACGTCGTATTAGTTCAGTTATTATTGAACGGGCCGAAAAGGAGGTTGATGAGCATGAATAATCCAGAAGATAAGAAGCTCGTCACCTTAGCTACTGCAACCCTTGCACGCAGTGGAGCGACTCAGTCAGCAGCACTACGTGATACCACTGGACGCACATATGTTGCAATCAATATCTCTTCTCCATCACTGAACCTTGATGCTTTTGAAGCAGTACTGACTGTGGCGCTTGCATCAGGAATCACTGGAATTGAAAGCGTTGTTGCATGTGGGACGCAGCCTACAAATAGCAAGGCCATTAAGGATTTTGCACCTAGCGCAACCATTTTCTATATCAACGCAGGTGGCGAAGAAACCTCGCTTTAGGAATATCGCCTCACAAAAGATAAGATTGGCCAATGCGCGTCGTTAGATTTTCTCCACAACCTGATGCAGGACTCGGTAGCGACCCGCTCTATGGAATTCTGGAAGAAGATAATCAAATCTCAATTATTTCAGGGGACCCGATTTATCATGGCATTCAAAAGACCGCCGCAAAGGTAGAACTGGCCAAGGTCCGTCTTCTAGCGCCAGTCATCCCTCGCTCCAAAATTGTCGCTGTTGGCAAGAACTACGCCGATCATGCTGCTGAAATGGGTGGTGTTGTGCCCGATGAACCCATCATCTTCTTAAAGCCAAACACTTCAGTGATTGGTCCAGGCGACACAATAGTCTGGCCATCTATTGCCCCAACTATTGATTACGAAGCAGAACTTGCGATTGTTATTGGTCGCGTCTGTAAAGAGGTCCCGAAAGAGCGCGTTAACGATGTGATCTTTGGATACACCATGGCAAATGACGTCACCTGCCGCGAAATTCAGAAGAAAGATGGGCAGTGGATGCGCGCAAAGTCTTTCGACACTTTCTGCCCTATTGGCCCATGGATTGAAACAGAGTTTGTTCCAGGCAATCAACGCATCACCACAACTCTTAATGGTGAAATCAAGCAAGATGCCAAGCTTTCAGACATGATCTTTAAAGTCGCTGATATCGTGCACTTTGTTACCCAAGTGATGACGCTGCTTCCTGGAGATGTCATCATCACCGGAACACCGGCTGGAATAGGACCGATGCCTGAAAAATCAACTGTTGCAATCTCCATCGAAGGTCTTGGTCAACTAACTAATAAGGTGAGTGCACGAGTATGAGCGCAAAAAAGGTAAAGGTTCGTTTTGCACCATCACCGACGGGCGATCTACACGTTGGCAATATTCGCACCGCGCTCTTTGATTGGGCGTACGCCCGCCATACAGGTGGCACATTCCTATTCCGTATTGAAGATACCGATACCACCCGCGTCACAGATGAATACATCAATGCAGCTATCGACACTCTCAAATGGCTCGGACTGCAGTGGGATGAGGGCCCAGAAGTTGGTGGCCCGAATGGCCCTTACTTGCAATCACAACGTTTAGATATATATGCGCAATGGGCACAGAAGTTCCTGGATCAAAAAGATGCTTACTACTGTTACTGCTCACCTGATGAACTTGAAGCAGTCCGCGAAGAACAGCGGAAGGCCAATGTTGCTCCGGGCTATAACGGTCACTGCCGTGAACTAACTGCAGATCAAATCGCAGCCTTTAAAGCGCAAGGCCGTGAGGGCGTAGTCCGTATGCGCATGCCTGAAGGCTCAACTACTTTTGTTGATGAAATTCGAGGTGAAGTTACCTTTGATCACAAGTTTGTACCTGACTTCGTTCTCGTTCGCGCCGATGGCTCACCTCTCTATACCTTGGCCGTTGCGGTCGATGATATTTTGATGGGCGTTACCCACGTATTGCGCGGCGAAGATCTGCTTTCATCAACGCCACGACAGATCCGCGTTTATCAGGCGATGGGCGTAGCTTTAGAAGATTACCCAGTATTTGCCCATCTTCCATTTGTGATGGGTCAAGATAACGCCAAACTTTCAAAGCGTAATGGCGAAGTTTCAATCGCGTGGTATCGCGAACAAGGATATTTACCTGAAGCTATCTGTAACTATTTAGCACTTCTTGGTTGGTCGCCAGGTGATGACCGCGAAAATATTTCAATGAAAGAGCTCACCGAACTCTTTACCGTTGAGAAGGTGCACTCATCACCGGCTCGTTTCGACATGAAGAAGTTAGAGGCGATTAATGGTGACAAGATTCGCGCTTTAAGCGTTGAAGACTTTGCGCAGTGGACGATTCCATTCCTCAAAAAGGCAGCAATCATCGAGGGTACGGATGCCGAAATCGCCCTTGTAAAGCAGGCACTTCCTCTGATTCAAGAGCGTATTGTGAAGTTAGATGAAGCTCCACAGCTCTTGAAGTTACTCTTTGTTAAAGAGTTTGCAATCGATAGCGAGGTTGTTTCAAAGGTAAACGATGAGGGCGCTAAATCAATTTTGAAGCGAGCTCAATCTGAGTTGGAAGAACTTTCCACCTGGAACCATGAGTCCATCGAAGCTGCCCTGCGTGCATCTTTGATTGAAGAGATGGGACTCAAGCCACGTATTGCATTTACTGCTCTGCGCATCGCAACGACCGGCAGCACGATATCGCCACCGCTCTTTGAATCAATGGAGTTGCTTGGTAAGCAGGCCTGCCTCGCACGTATTTCACTGGCTTTATCGCTGTAATTTTCCCTATTTTCTTAAGGTAAACTTCCGTCTTGCGCCGCCAAGCGCGAAAAGTTATTGGGGTATGGGGTAATTGGCAGCCCTGCTGATTCTGGTTCAGTAAGTCTAGGTTCGAGTCCTGGTACCCCAGCGCAGTACAAGCAGTAAAAGTGAAAGAACGAAAACATCTAGGGCCCCGTCGTCTAGCGGCCTAGGACTCTGGCTTCTCAAGCCAGCTACGCGGGTTCGAATCCCGTCGGGGCTACTGTTTGTTATTCACACCAACTATTAAGAATTGAGTCATTGAGTGCAGGTCATAATAGTTTCGTGAAGAGAATCGAAGATTTTGCCGCATACTTACTGGGCGCTCCTTCTGATTTACAGGAGATCCTTCTCAATCTCCATAAGAAAGTCCTCGCCGAAGACAACGCTGTCTATGTTGCACTGACAGAAAAGACCACAACCGGTGATCTCTTTATTGTCGGCAGCTCTGGGCTAGATCAAGAGTCGCTAGTTGGTTTGAGCTGGCTCCGAACTACAACACAGTTTCCAACAATTGATTGCCTGAACTCTGGCGAGGATGTTTATCTTCCCAGCAAAGAGGCGTGGCTTGAGAAGTACCCGCAGAGTGCGCTCTTTAGAGAGAAGTTAGGTATTGAAGAGATTCTCTGTCAACCAATTCATTGGAGCCAAGATTCAAGTTACTGCCTATCTCTCGCCTTTGGGGTAGCAGCGCCAGGAAGGCGCCGAGACATAGAGTTACTGCGAACACTAGGTCGCCTCTTTGAAACTTATCTTGATAAATCTCGCGGAAAGAAAGTGGTCACTCTCGAGCCTCCTACCACTTCGATGAAGCGCAAGATTGAAGCTCTTAATGATCGCCACCGAGAGACTGTCAATTTAGTCATCAAGGGGCTCAATAATCAGGAGATTGCAGATGCACAAGGCATTAGCGTCAATACCGTTAAATCAGATTTAAAGAAGATCTTCAAAGATCTCGGAGTCAGCTATCGCTCACAGATTTATGCGGAGATGATTGACGAAGAGTAATTAGTAAGTTGCTCGACCGCCGGATGCATCAAAGGTAAAGCCTGTTGTAAACGAGCAAGCGCTTGATCCCATAAAGGCCAAGATCTCGGCAACTTCTTCTGCTTCACCAACGCGACCCATCGGAATACGGGAGATCATGTACTTTAACGTTTCATCGCTGGTATCAGCATTCATCGGCGTGCGGATAACGGCAGGTGCGAGCGAGTTGATGGTGATTCCATCTGGTGCAATCTCTTTCGCTACGCCTTTTACAAAGCCAATCATTCCTGACTTAGAAACGTTATATGGGGTCATGCCTGGGTTTCCTTCTTTGCCGGCAATCGATGCCACATGCGCGATGCGCCCGTACTTAGCCTTCTTCATATAAGGCACAACGGCTTGAGTAAGCCAGACAGTTCCAAAGAGGTTGATGCGGACAGTAGATTCGAAATCTTCCCATCTCACATCTTCAACCTTGACATTGGTTGGACCAACGACGCCCGCTGTGTTGATTAGCGCGTCAATACGGCCAGTGAGTTTGAAAATGGCATCAATATTTTCTTTTACCGATTCCTGGCTGCCAAGATCGATGGTGGCTACTTGGTTATCAGGAAGCGATAGTTCTTTTTGAAGTGCGGTCAGACCATCACGAGCAATATCGAGTGCAAATACTTGTCCACCACGTTCTGCAACCAAACGTGCAGTAGCAGCTCCAATGCCACGAGCCGCACCGGTGATGACGACAACTTGACCGGCATAGCTAACTTTGTTTTCTGACACGTGGGACTCCTTTAAAGATGTAGGTGAGAAGGATATTTAAGAAGCAACTGACTTGGCAATGCTCGCTGCAATTTTCTCGATAATTGGACCTGGTCGAGTAATACATTTATTGATATCTGACTCAAATGCATGTAGTGCTGTGATTGAATGGAATTTCTTAACTATTTCACCTGAACTGTTCAAGGCGGCTTGGCCACAAATCATTGCTACCGGAACTGATTGCTTTGATGCAATCTCCAAAATACCAATAGGCGCCTTGCCGCTCAGGCTCTGCGCATCAAATTTACCTTCACCTGTAATCACTAAGTCAGCGCCTGCAAGTTGCTTCTCAAAGTGCACAAGATCAAGGACTATCTCGATACCGCTTCTGGCTTGCGCATTGAGAAATGTCAACGCCATATAACCAAAGCCACCTGCTGCGCCCGCACCTGGTGTGTTGACATGCGCACTTCCGGCAATCTGCGAGAAGTGAGTAAGTGCGCCTTCGAGGGTCTCAACATCTGCAGCAGTTGCGCCTTTCTGCGGAGAATAGATATGAGCTGCGCCGTTAGCGCCAAGTAGGGGATTAGTGACATCGCTAGCAAGAATGAATTCCACTTCAGAAATACGCGAATCTAGTGATGAGAGATCAATTTTTTGACACTCTCGCAGCGCAGCACCACCCTGCCTAATTTCGCGTCCTTGCCCATCAAGTAACTTGGCACCAAGTGCTTGCAGCGCACCTGCCCCTGCATCGGTGCATGCTGAACCACCAACGGCGAGAATTATCTGCTTCGCGCCGTGATCAAGGGCAAACTTAATGAGCTGCCCAGTTCCGTAAGAAGTTGCAATGAGCGGTTCTAACTTATTTCCAGGAAGTTGAGATAAACCTGAAGCTTGCGCCAATTCAACAAGGGCTGTGGAATCGCGCATACCGAATTTTGATTGAACTGTTTTATTCGTCGGTCCTGAGACCTCTACTTCAATCGGGGTAAAGCCAGCGCTGATAACAGCATCTAGCGTTCCTTCACCACCATCACCAATAGCAATCTTGATAGTTTCACAATCTGGGATGACAGAGAGAATTCCATTTTCTATCCATTGTGAAACTTCTCGTGAAGATGCGCTTCCCTTAAATGAATCGGGGGCGATTACAATCTTCATATATGAATCTTATGAGCATTGCGCTAATCTATGGTTATGAAAATAGCGAGATTCGGTCAAATTGGTTCAGAGCGCCCAGCAGTTATGGTCAACCAGACTCAAGCAGTCTATGTAGATCACCTCATTAAGGACTGGAATCGCGACGAGCTCATTGCTGGAGCACTTGAAAAAGTGAAAAGCGCAGATATTTCTAGCCTTGCTCCATTCGATATTGCAGGTCTTCGTATTGGTAGCCCTGTTGCTCGCCCAACTAAGTTAATTTGTATTGGGCTCAACTATGCGCGCCATGCAGCCGAATCAGGAATGACGCCACCACCAGAGCCGGTGGTTTTTATGAAAGCTCCAGATTGCCTCATTGGTCCTAACGATGAGATTGCCGTTCCACCTAATTCGACTGCCACAGATTATGAAGTTGAACTCAGCATCGTTATCGGAAAGCGCGCGCTCTATCTAAAGTCAGAGTCAGAGGCGCGTTCTCATATCTTGGGGTACAGCGTTAGCCAAGATGTCAGCGAACGTCACTGGCAGATTGAACGTGCCGGGCAGTGGGTAAAGGGAAAGTCTTTCCCAACCTTTAATCCCATGGGTCCAGTTATTGTCACAAGCGATGAATTTAACCCTGACGATGTCCGCCTTTATTGCACAGTTGATGGCGAGAAGCGCCAAGATTCACGCACCAGCGACCTCATCTTCGGTATCGATCACATCGTTTGGTATGTCAGCCAATTTATGGAGCTATTCCCTGGGGACATCATCAACACCGGAACTCCAGAAGGTGTTGGAATGGGCTTTAAACCAACGAAGTACCTACAACGCGGTCAGAAGGTTGTGACTGGTATTGAAGGTATTGGCGAGATGGTCTCAAAGACAATCTAGTTCTTGCTAGAGGTTAAGCGGCGCGATTAAGCCGGCTGCTTCCATATCGCCCCAAAGCCCTGCCGGTAGTTCGATATTAAAGGATGCGATATTCGCGCGCAGTTCACTAAGGGAACCTGCACCAGTAAGAACGGAAGCTACAGCTGGATGACGCAATGGAAATTGCAACGCTGCAGCTGGCAGTGAAACGTTGTAGCGCTCTAGATACTTTCCAATTGCGCGTGCCTTGGTAAGAATTTCTTGTGAAGCCGGCTCGTAGTCATAGTGAGCGCCATCGACTGGATTTGCCAGAACTCCAGAGTTAAAAACACCAGCTGCAATGATTGAAACCTTCTTCTTTAAAGCCAGCGGGTAGAGCTCATCTTGGGCGCTTTGATCAAGTAGCGTGAAGCGACCTGCGATAAGAGCGATATTTAAATCTGTATCTTTCATAATTGATACTGAGGTTGGACACCAATTCATTCCGATTCCAATTGCCTTTAGGAGTCCTTCTTGACGCATTTTGTGAAGTTCTGGATAGACCACGTTAATTGCATCCGAAATCCAGTCGTCAGCATCGTGGATGTAGACAATCTCAATGGAGTCACGTCCCAAGCGTTGCAGGCTCTCTTCCAAGGAGCGACGTATACCTGCAGCGCTATGGTCAAAGTAGATTTCAATATTGGGATCAGAATCTGGAAATTTATCGTGCTCAGTATTTTTTCCAGGACGCAATAGGCGCCCCACTTTTGTTGATATCGCTGGCTGCTTGGCATGCCCTTTAATACCTCGACCAACTCGTATTTCACCAACACCGTATCCATAAAGTGGCGCAGTATCGATATAGGCGATTCCAGCATCCAGGGCTTCGCGAATTACTAAATCACTTTCAGATTCGGCAACCTTCTTAAAGAGCCCACCGAGCGGCGCTGTTCCGAGGCTGAGTTTTGAAACTTTTACATCGCAACCATGAATCGGGGCTAGTTCAGAGTGGCGCATTATTTAGCTCCTGACAGTCTGTGGTTGAAAAGTTTTACGGTCGCTCGATTCGGCGATGAGTGCGCGACCTGCTTCAAGGCTTTCAATCCAGCCAGCGCTCATCATTTGAATGATGAGATTGCCTAACACGGTTGCTTCAACTGGACCGGCAATAACTGGAAGGCCTGTTGCATCTGCTGTGAGTTGATTGAGAAGTTCATTAGAAGAGCCACCACCAACAATATTGATTTCTCTAACCTTTACGTTTGCTGCATCCTCTAGTTCGCGCAGTGATTGCGCATATGCATGCGCCAAACTATCGAAGATGCAGCGGGCAAATTCGGTAGGGGTCTTAGGGACTTCTTGCCCAGTTTCGCGGCAGTAATCGGCAATCCGTTCTGGCATCGCACCTGGCTTAGCAAAGCGGGCATCATTGGTATCGATAATCTGTTTGCGATTAAGTGCACGCGCGTCGCGGGCTAAATCCGCTGCGGTAAGAGCGATGCCCTGAGATTTCCAATAGCGCAGTGATTCTTCGAGTAACCACATCCCTGAAACATTCTTGATGAAGCGAATTCGATCACCAACACCTGCTTCATTAGTAATGTTGTATGAAAGCGCCTTCGCATCTGTCACTGGTGCATCGAGCTCTAAACCTACTAAGGACCAAGTGCCGCTTGAAATGTAAGCTGAATCTTTTGTAGAACGTAGCGGAACGCCTGCCACTGCGGATGCTGTGTCATGTGAACCCACTGCGACAACAGCGATGCCATCGAGGCTGCCATGGCCATTGATGGTGCCAACTTTGGTGCCTGGCTTATGAAGCGGTGGAAAGATATTGCGAGGGATCTCTAGCTTGTCAATAAGCTCCCAATCCCACTCTTGTGAATGTGCGTTGAGGAGCTGGGTAGAGGATGCATTGGTGATGTCATTGCTCTTGGCTCCTGACAAGACATAGTTAAGGAGATCAGGGAGCATCAAGAAGGTAGCCGCCCCTTGTATTGCAGGAGTATTACGCGCTGCATGAAGCTGGTAGGCGGTGTTGAAGAAGATAAATTGAATTCCGGTACGGCTATATATCCATTGCGCACCCAGTGAATCTGAAATAGATTTCATTAGTCCATCGGTACGCGAATCACGGTAGCAGTAAGGATCTTCAAGCAATTCACCTTGTGCATCAAGCAGGCCGTAATCCACCGCCCAAGTATCGATACCGATAGAGATTATTTCACCGAGCTCTTGCGCCTTCAGTAGCCCTGTCTTTACTTCATCAACTATCTTGGCCCATTCCCAGCGCAGCCCACGATCTTCAAACTCTTTCGCTTCATGTTTAAAACGATGAACTTCTTGAATCACGAGTGATCCTGATTCAAGAGAGCCCACAGCCACGCGTCCGCTCGAAGCGCCAAGATCGATTGCTGCACAGAACTTCATGGTGGTTTATCGCAAGAAGGCTGCTGAAACTCCACCATCAACAGGGATATGGAGCCCAGTTGTGAGTGAAAGTTCTCCGCTCAGAAGCACAAAGACAGCGGCTGCAATATGTTCTGGCAGAACTTCTTTCTTCAAGATTGTCCGCTTTGCATAGAACTCACCGAGTTTAGATTCTTCAACGCCATAGACAGCTGCGCGATTAGCGCCCCATCCGGATGAGAAGATTCCCGAACCCTTTACGACGCCATCAGGATTGATGCCATTGACGCGGATGCCATGTTCGCCAAGCTCTGCAGCAAGAAGGCGCACTTGGTGCGCCTGATCTGCCTTGGTAGAGCCGTAAGCGATGTTATTTGGCCCTGCAAAGACTGAGTTCTTGGAAGAGATGTAGATGATGTCTCCACCTAACTTCTGGGCAAACATCGCCTTGGTTGCTTCGCGTGATACCAAGAAAGATCCGCGCGCCATGATGTCATGCTGCAGATCCCAATCCTGGACAGTAGTCTCAACAAGTGATTTGCTGATTGAGATTCCAGCGTTGTTGACCACGATATCGATACCACCAAAAGCTAAGTTGGCAGCGGCGATTGCAGCAGCAATGGCACCTTCATCGGTGACATCCATG
>JAPOKG010000025.1 GCA_029977785.1 Actinomycetota bacterium
AGCATCTCCGCCTGCATGGAGAATGCGATTTCTTAAATGTCCACCTTCTCGGGTAAGTGCAATCTCACCACTTGCCTCTTTATCAAAGATTGCACCGCGTTCAATCAGTTTGCCAACTGCTTCAGGACCTTCAGTAACAAGAACTCGCACCGCATCAACATCACAGAGCCCAGCTCCTGCAACCAAAGTATCTTTCTCATGCGCCTCGGGTGAATCTCCATCACCAAGGGCTGCAGCGATGCCACCTTGCGCCCACTTTGTGGAACCTTCATCGACGCTTGCTTTAGTAACAAGCAGAACTGAGAGACCATATGTACGACATTGCAGCGCAGTGGTAAGACCCGCAATTCCAGAACCAACGACTATGACGTCGGCGCGCGCAGTCCAGCCTGGCGAAGGAGCCAAAAGCTTCATGCGCGTAATTCCATTCGCATATTGTCAATCAAACGGACTCCATTAATCCAGCCAGCGACGATGGCTCGAACGTTCTGAGTGCCACTGTGAGCGTGGGTGAAATCAACTTCATCAATAAAGTCGGCATAGTCGAGTTGAAAGAGGGGCTCATTAGCCAACATCTGACGCAACTGATCTTCCGAGTCCGCACCTTTGAGGGCGGTGAAAATTACAGCCGCAGCCTGCCTTCCCTCTTGCGTCAAAAGTGCGTTGCGCGAAGAGGCGGCCATTCCATCTGGTTCACGAAATGTTGGAGCGGTGATAATTTCAACACCAGCAGCAATCGTCTTAATAAGAAATAACTGTTGAAAATCTTTCTCACCAAAGATTGCATACTTCGGTTTGAGTAGATCAAAGAAGCGACGTACAACTGTGACCACTCCATCAAAGTGTCCTGGGCGGGATGCGCCTTCATAGATATCACCGATTGGACCCGCAGATAGCTTAGTGAAACCTTCCGGATAGATATCGTGAAAATTCGGTAGCCATAAATGCGTAACACCAGCAGCTGCAGCTATTTCAATGTCTACATCTGGTGTACGTGGATAGAGCGCCAAATCTCGCGCGCTTTCGAATTGCAGTGGGTTAACAAAGATACTTGCGACAACGTTTTCTGAGTAGCTCTTTGCTAAGGTAAATAGCGAAGCATGACCTGCATGCAACGCTCCCATAGTTGGAACAAAAGCGCAGGCAGAAGGAAGCTCTTGCACCTTTGTTACTACTTTCATGGCTCCAGTCCTTTCAGGTACCGGGCAGGCAGTGCGCTAATTCTAAGGCGTTACGGCAATTGCGCCAAAAGTTCAGAGATTTTCCCGTGTGTAAGAAGAATTGCATCTGGTTCAATCTCAAACCAGGGTTCAAGGACAAAACGTCTTTCGTGAGCACGTGGGTGTGGAAGCTCTAGTTCAGCAGCCGCGCTTAAAAGTGAACCGTATTGAATGAGATCTAAATCAATTGTTCTGGGACCCCATCGCACATCTCGCTCTCTTCCTAAGCTCTTCTCAATACCTTGCAATACTGCAAGTAAATCAAGTGCGGGCAGTTCAGATTCAAGTATGCACACCGCATTTAAATAATCAGGTTGTTCTGGACCGCCGACTGGCTTCGTCACAAAATAACTTGAGACAGCCTTTACCTCAGTTGCTTCACGAAGTAGCGCTATCGCCACATCCATCTGCTCGCGGGGGCTTCCAATATTGGCACCGAGTGCAACTACAGCCTTCATCGCGTGATTGTTACCGAAATATCTGCAACTTCAGATGAGACAGGAGCCTTAGGTTTGTGAACAGTTACTTCTATCCGATCTATTTCGGAATATTTGGCCATAATGCGATCAGCAATTCTGCCCGCCAATCTTTCAATCAATTGAACTCTCTCACCGGTAATTTCTTCGACAACTAAATCGGTGAGTGCTGCATAGTCAATGGTGTCTGCCAAGTCATCTGTTCTGCTTGCTTGAGAGAGATTTAGAGAGATATCAAGATCTACAAAGAAATCTTGTCCATTCTTTGCTTCATGATCGAAGACTCCGTGATAACCAAATCCCCATATTCCCTTAAGGCTGATGCGGTCGCTCATTTTTTCACCACCTCAACGTTTGCTTTCACGCCATGCACGCGCACCGCCCAGATTCCCTTCCCAACCAAGGATTGAGTGACTGCAACGGTTGCCGCTTCGCGGCCATCGGGGCTATCGCCACCTAAGAAGCGCTTACGTGAATGGCCGATGAGAACTGGATAACCGAGCGCAACAAACTCCTCAATGCGATTAAGGATTTCCCAGTTATGTTCGGGATCCTTAGCGAAACCAATTCCTGGGTCAAGGATGATGTTCTCGCGTTTGATTCCTGCGGCAAGTGCTTTATCGAGTTGAATAGTGACTTCCTCAATAACTTCGGCGACAACATCGCCATAAACTGCCTTTGAATTCATATCTTTTGAGTGTCCACGCCAATGCATCAAGGTGTATTTACAGCCAAGCTGCGCCACAGTTGCAAACATATCTAGATCCGCGGCCCCTCCGCTAACATCATTGACGATAGTTGCACCGGCTTCAACAGCTAGCCGAGCAGTGCTAGCCCGCATAGTGTCTACGCTGATTGCCACTTTACTTTCAGCTAGTGCGCGAATGACGGGCAATACTCGCGCCTGTTCTTCTTCTTCAGTAATTCGGTCTGCACCTGGACGTGTAGATTCACCGCCCACATCAATAATGTCTACGCCTTCTTCAGCCATTTCGAAACCACGAGCAATGGCAACTTCTGTGTCAAAGTGCAGGCCACCATCTGCAAAAGAATCTGGAGTGACATTCAGGATTCCCATTACCAACATGGCAACTATCGATTCGTAATTAGGCTAATTGCTTCAGCGCGAGTTGCGGCATCGCGAAGAACTCCACGTACGGCAGATGTCGTTGTGCGAGCTTGAGATTTGCGCACACCGCGCATCGACATGCAAAGATGTTCACAATCAATAATCACAATAACGCCCATTGGATTCAAGATTTCAACTAGGGCATCAGCGATTTGTGTCGTAAGGCGCTCTTGTACTTGTGGGCGGCGAGCAAATAAATCAACTAACCGTGCAACTTTCGATAGCCCAGTAATTTTTCCACTAGGAATATAACCAACGTGTGCAAAGCCATGAAATGGAGTCAGATGGTGCTCGCAATGTGAAAAAACTTCAATGTCGCGAATAATGACCAACTCTTCGTGACCGATATCAAAAGTTGTGGTGAGTACATCCTGTGGCCGTTGCCATAGCCCTTCAAAGTTCTCTTTAAATGCACGCGCTACTCGTGCCGGTGTATCTTGCAAACCTTCACGCTCAGGATCTTCGCCAAGAGCTAAGAGAAGTTCACGGACAGCCTTTTCAGCTCGTTCTTGATCGTATGGGTGCGATGCTCTCCCATCATCTGGCCCCATTGAGACAGAGGAAATCTCACTCACTCGAAGTTGATTTCTTTACGCGACGTGGCTTCTTTGGCGCATCTTCTGCAACAACACGTTCTGGGATATCAACTGGTGGCTTCGTTGATGGAATTCGCATCGCTGAACCTGTCCAAGCTGGACGTTTAGGCCAAGTTGTAACCTTGGCGAAAATTTCTGCAATCTCTTCTTTATTGAGAGTCTCTTTCTCAAGTAACTGCAGGACCATCTCGTCGAGGATGCTGCGATTTGCTTCGAGGATTTCGTATGCCTCGTGGTGAGCCTTTTCGATGAGTTTACGAATCTCTCCATCAACTACTGCTGCCACATTTTCAGAGTAATCACGTTGATGTCCATAATCACGGCCCATAAATGGCGCTGAGCTATCTGCACCCAACTTGATTGCACCAATAGCCTCAGTCATTCCATATTGGGTAACCATGGCACGTGCAAGAGCAGTAGCTTTTTCAATGTCATTGGACGCACCGGTTGATGGGTCATGGAAGATAAGTTCTTCGGCGGCGCGACCACCAAGTGAGTATGCAAGTTGATCAAGTAACTGATTGCGCGTTGTTGAGTACTTGTCATCATCAGGCAAAACCATGGTGTAACCAAGTGCGCGACCGCGCGGCATGATGGTGATCTTGTGAACTGGATCAGTATGCGGAAGCGCATGAGCAACCAGCGCATGTCCCGCCTCGTGATACGCAGTCACACGACGTTCTTCTTCAGACATCAACCTTGATTTACGTTGTGGACCTGCCATCACGCGATCAATTGCTTCATCTAGTTGAGAGTTAGAAATTGTCTTCAAACCTTCGCGCGCAGTTAGAAGCGCTGCCTCATTGAGTACATTTGCAAGATCCGCACCAGTAAAGCCTGGTGTGCGACGAGCGTAGGCAACGAGTTCAATCTCTTTAGCGATTGGCTTATCTTTCGCGTGAACTTTAAGAATATCTTCGCGCCCCTTGAGATCAGGTCGTTCGACCGGAATCTGACGATCAAAGCGACCTGGGCGTAGAAGTGCAGGGTCCAATACATCTGGGCGGTTTGTTGCTGCAATCAGAATTACCTGACCATTTGCTTCAAAACCATCCATCTCAACGAGTAACTGGTTAAGTGTCTGCTCACGTTCATCATGACCGCCGCCCATTCCGGCGCCACGTTGACGTCCCACTGCATCAATTTCATCAACAAAGATTATTGCTGGTGCATTTGCCTTGGCTTGATTAAAGAGATCGCGGACTCGCGCTGCACCAACACCAACAAACATCTCAACAAAGTCTGATCCAGAGATTGAGTAAAACGGAACCTTTGCTTCGCCAGCAACTGCACGCGCTAAGAGAGTCTTACCTGTTCCAGGAGGGCCATAGAGCAGAACACCCTTTGGAATTTTGGCGCCAAGAAGTGCGTACTTACCTGGGTCAGCCAAGAAGTCTTTAATCTCCTCTAGCTCGGCGATAGCTTCATCAGCACCTGCCACATCAGCAAAGGTATTTTGCGGGACATCGTTGTTCTGCAACTTGGCGCGTGATTTACCAAATGAAAATACTCGATTACCACCTTGCGCTTGGCTCATCATCAGGAAGAAGAGGAAGCCAATAATCAGGATTGGACCAAAGGTGAAGAAGAAAGTTGTCAGGAACGATTGCTTCGGAACTTCAACGCTCCAACCCTTTGCGGGAGGATTTGCCGTTAACGCATCAACAAGAGTTGGTTCTTGGCGGGCAACATAAGAAGCTTCAACTTTTGTCGAACCCTTGATTGTGTTTCCGCCAGAGAGAATAAGACGAATTTTTTGGGACTTATCGACCAGTACCGCAGATTCAACCTGCGACTGTGAAATCGCCGCGAGCGCCTGAGAAGTTTTGATTTCGGTGTAACGGTTTGCAGCGTTAGAAATCTGGCCAAAGACTGTTACCGCAATGATTGCAACGATAATCCAGAAAAGTGGTCCACGTAAGATTTTCTGAGAGCGAGTGAGCGGAGCCTTCTTAGCGCCATCTTTGGCAGGCTTCACCGACTTCTTCATTTTTTTCATAGGCGTCTGGGAAGTCATCTAATTCCTTACGAGTACATGTGCTTAGCAAGCACACCGATAAATGAGAGGTTGCGATACTTTTCATCAAAATCTAAGCCGTAGCCAACTACGAATTCTGTCGGAATATCAAAGCCCACATACTTGACCTTGACTTCAACTTTGGCGGCTTCTGGCTTACGCAGAATTGTTAAAATCTCAACGCTGGCAGCGCCACGTGAGAGCAAATTTGCGGTAAGCCAAGAAAGTGTCAGGCCTGTGTCAACAATATCTTCAACGATGAGAACATGGCGTCCTGTGATATCTCGATCTAAATCCTTGAGGATACGAACAACTCCACTGGATTTAGTTCCGGAGCCATAAGAAGAAACAGCCATCCAATCCATTTCAATATGGGATTGCATTGCGCGAGTGAGATCAGCCATCGCCATGATTGCGCCCTTAAGGACACCAACAAGAAGTACATTCTTATCTTTGTAATCAGCATCCACTTGAGCGGCTAACTCTGCAATGCGGTTCTTGAGTTGCTCTTCTGTTGCGATTACCTTTTCAACGTCGGTTCCGACTGTTGCTAGATCCACCTTGTGTACTCCTTGATCAAACGGTCATGGTCGTGTGGGCTGGGCTAAGAGCGAAAGTCTGCCTGAAATTCGCTCAACCTTCACACCGCCTGGGAGGCTTAAGGGCCCCTGCCCGCGCCACGATGTGACCAGCGCCTCGGCTGCAGCCACATGATCTGACGTAATTGAGCCCTCGGGCGCTCCACAGGCGTAAATCGCAGTCCTCAGTACTCGGGTGCGCAGGGCCTTCGGCAGCGCAGTTAAATATTCGCAATCGATATCCGTGAGGTTGAGGTGAGAAATTTCGGCAGCGGCGAGGCCATCGAGCGCATCTGCATCATCACGAAGTAGGCCAGCTGTGCGCGCCAACGCCGCTGAAATTCCTGGCCCAAGTTTGGACTCCATTAAAGGAAGAATTTCGTGACGGACTTTTACTCGCGTGAAATCGGCGTTGAAGTTATGTGGGTCGTTCCAAATTTCTAAGCCTAACTCTTGACATGCCTCCTCAGTTTCTTGCCGTGTTACTTGCAAGAAAGGGCGAAGATACTTTCCATTCTCTGTAGCCATTCCAGAAAGTGATCGCGCACCTGAACCACGTGCCAAACCTAAGAGAACTGTCTCGGCCTGATCGTCACGAGTGTGGCCAAGAAAAATTTTTACCGCGCCCTCTTTTTCAGCGCTCGAATTAAGAGCCTGATAGCGTGCAGTGCGAGCGCCAGCTTCGAGGCCGGACTCAGTAGAGACCACAACTTTTTCAATAAGAACATTTACGTAACCCATCTCTTTCAATTGCTCACTTACTTTTTCTGCCTGCACTGCAGAATTTTCTTGAAGTTGGTGATCAATTGTAATTGCCACTGGTGTGATTGCTAAAGGTGTTGCTTCCTTTAAGACTGCATATGCAAGAGCGAGCGAATCGGCGCCACCAGAAACTGCGACCAACACAACGTCACCTGCTTCAAGTTGCGCAAGGGAAGGCTTTACAGCGTTGCGAAGAGCAACGAGCGCTTGGGTCATAGGTGAAGGTTAGACCCGACCACCAAATGGCATAAGCCCCTTAACGCTGTAGATACTTGAATAGAGAAGGCCCTTATCCTTTGAATTGGCTTCCCACATCATGCCGCCACCTGCATAGATTGTGATGTGGTGGATAGTTGAGATATTTCCCTTATAGGAATAGAAGAGGAGATCGCCGGGCTGAAGCTGCGAAAGTGGAACGTGGTAGGTATAACCGGCGTAGAGCGCAGAGTTGAGGCGATCCCAATTTGGCCAGCCAAGTCCAGCTGAACGATACGCAGCATAAACAAGACCTGAGCAATCAAATGAATTCGGACCTTCTGATCCCCAAATGTATGGTTTGCGTGCTTGTACTTGCTTCTTCGCAAATGCAACCGCCGCAAGTCGTTGTGCTTCAGAAGTACGGAAAGTAGAACGACCTTTAAAGCCGCGATCTGGCCAGACCTTTGCCTGGTTGATGACTGTGGTCGCTGTATTTGCTTGGCTCTCTTCAAGGAGAGCAAGTTGTCGTTGCTGTTCAAGAGTTACACGGACATTACGAAGCTTGGCCAAATCCTTCATCAGCTTATCTTGAACAGCGCGAAGTTTATTCACTTCTTTCTGTTGTAGCGCCTGCGCATCATCAGCAATCTTCTTGGCAGTTGCTACTTTGGCAGTTGCTACTTGTTGAACAGCCTTTGCTGCATCCGCTTTCTCTTTTGCTGCTTTTGCAATAATTTCGGCTGCCTTATATCTCTGCAAGGCAACTGTGTTCTTTGTACCTAAGTTATTGAGCGTACTTAATTGATCCATTAAATCTTGTGGGCCATTTGCACTCAGCAATGGTTGGATATCGCTAATACTTCCGCCGAGAATATAGGCATTTGCAGCCATGCGTCCGATAGTGCGATGTGCTTCAGCTACCGCAGCTGCCGTTTCTTCTGCGTACTTGGCTGCTGCGACTGCTGCTGCGGTGGCAATAGAAAGTTCTTTTTGTGCCTTCAAATACAAAGCGCGAGCTTCATTCGCACGAGCGGTCAATTGACGAAGCGTGAGGTTAGCTGCCGCTAACTTCTTGGCCGCAGCATCAGCAGCCTTCTTCTGAGCAGCTTCGGCTTTCTTGGCAGCTTCAATTTCAGCGAGCGTTGGTTTTGGTTTTGCGATGGCAGGCGTCGATCCGAGTGTTAACCCAGTAATGAGGGCAAGGCTCAACATCCGACTTTTCATACGCACTGTTCAAGAATAAATCAGTGCGCTGCTCTTTGCAGTTCTATCTGCCTAGTGTCGCTAGTTAGCCACATCTCTTCGGGAGAAAAGAACAGTCGCAACAATCGCACCGACAAATACATAGGAACTTCCCAGAATTAGCGCATGTGAATATGCAAGTTCTGGGCTACCACCTTGTGCAATCGTTGAGAGCTGATTACCTGGCATCCACTCGAGTGTGACTGGCTTTACAGCACCAATTAAATTTTCAATGATCAAAAGCCAGAGAACTCCGATAGAGATTGCAGATATCGGTGATCTCAAGAGCAAACCAAGAACCATGCCTACGATGCCGAAGTAGATCACTGAAATGCTCACATTAAGTAGCGTCTTGCCAATCTCTTGGAACCCTTCGGGTGTAAACCACAACTCAGTCGAAACCTTGGCGCGATCTGAGAGGAAGTATGAAATTCCAATGCTGACAAGGGCTGCGATGACAACAAGGATGAGTGCGAAGATCTTCATGGCGATTAACTTGCCCAGAAGAATACGAACTCTGCCTGGCTGGCGAACTAAAAGATTGCGAAGGGTTCCGTAGGTGTACTCCTGAGCGGTTTGCGCAGCAAATACGCAGAGAGCAATGATTCCAAGTAATCCACCGACTGAAGAGAAGCCGTAAACAGAGCCACCCGCCAAGTTAAGAACTTCGCGACCAATCTGGCGACCGCGATCTCCGTTACCTTGCTCTGAATCAATCATGAGATACAAGAATGTGTTTGTTAGCCCAGTAAAGAAGAGTGCGGCACCAAGTGTTCCTAGGAAGAGAGTAGGACGACGGAGTTTGCGCCACTCGGCAAAGACAATGCGCATCATGAGCGATCTCCTGTCATCTCAAAGAATGTCTCTTCGAGGTTTGGTAGTTGCGGCGCTAACTGCGTCAAGGTAATTCCGGCATCAAAGGCTTTGCGATTAAGAGTTCCGGCCCATTCGGCAGGGCCTTCAATATGAGCAACTTCAGAACGGATAATTGCGTGGTGTCCATCTGCCTGCGCTATCTCGACAATCTTGTTGAGATCAGCGAGTTTTTCGGTCTTGACCAGAATTACTGGTTGCTGTTGCAATAACAACTCTTTCATTGTTCCAGCAAAGACAACTTCACCTTTGCGAAGCATCACGATGTATTCGCTAATGAGTTCGAGCTCTGAGAGTAAGTGTGATGAGACAAAGACAGTTGTGCCATTGCTAGCCAGTTTTTTTAAAAGGTCCCGGACCTCTTGAATACCTTCTGGGTCTAGCCCGTTTGTAGGTTCGTCGAGAATTAAAATCTTGGGATTTGGCAATAGCGCTGCTGCAATACCTAACCGCTGCTTCATACCCAGTGAGTAAGTCTTGTACTTGGATCCGCCACGACCTGCAAGACCAACAGTTGCAATCAACTCATTTACTCGCTCAACCGGAAAGCCTCCGAGAGTTGCCAAAACCTTGAGGTTTTCTTCACCAGAAAGTGCTGGATAAAAAGCTGGGCCTTCAATCATTGCGCCAACGCTGGAAAGATATTTTTCAGGATGCGATATTGATTCGCCAAGGATTTCTGCAGTCCCACCCGTTGGTGAAATGAGTCCAAGTAACATGCGAATCGTTGTCGTCTTGCCAGCACCATTTGGACCAACAAATCCACAGATAGTTCCTAGTGGAACCTCAAAATTTGCGTGTGAAACAGCAAATCCTGACTCATATTTCTTGCTGAGGTCTTTTACCGATATTGCTAAGGAGGTCATGTGGGCAATATAGCGGGCAAACCTTAAGATACTCATATGAGCAAAGAGGTATGGGGGTATCAGGACCGCCCAAAAAAAGGCGAGCCAGATTGGGATTTAAATCCACAAACTGCCGCTGTTCGCGAAGGCCTTGCTCGATCTGGTTTCGGTGAAACATCCGAGGCTCTCTATCTCACGAGCGGATTTACATATACATCTGCACAAGAAGCTTTAGATTCTTTTACCGACGAAACCGATCACTTTCTTTATAGTCGATTTCATAATCCGACAGTTGCAATGTTTGAAAAGCGCTTGGCAGCGATTGAAGGTGCCGAACACTGCGTGGCAACGGGTTCAGGTATGTCAGCGATGTTTGCCTCCCTTGCCTGTCTGGTCGAAGCCGGAGATCACGTTGTGGCATCGGCAGCGATGTTTAGCTCATGCCACGTAGTTATCACTGAAATTCTTCCCAAGTGGGGAGTTACTTACGAACTCGTGAAGGCAAACGATAAAGCTGCCTGGGAGAAAGCGCTGTCACGCCCAACTAAGGCCGTCTTTATTGAAACGCCGAGTAATCCACTCTTAGAGATTGTTGATATTCGATTTGTGAGCGATTTGGCTCATAAAGTGGGCGCAACCGTAATCGTAGATAACGTGATGGCATCTCCTGTATTACAGAAGCCACTCGAACTTGGCGCAGATGTAGTTATGTACTCAGCGACAAAACATATTGATGGACAAGGGCGCGTTCTTGCAGGTGCTCTACTCGGATCTTTCTCTTACATCTACGAAAAATTAATTCCTTTTGTTCGCCATACTGGTCCAACAATCAGTCCATTTAGCGCATGGGTTCTCGTTAAATCTCTAGAAACTATGGAGATGCGCGTCATGCGTATGTCCGAGAATGCACAAGCGATTGCAGAATTTCTAGAAGGGCGTAAAGAGATCAAAAGTGTGAGATATCCAGGTCTTGCCTCTCATCCAGATAGCGCCGTCATCAAAAAGCAGATGAAGGCTGGTGGCACCACCATTGGTATTGAATTTGCTGGCACTCAAAAAGATGCATTTAAATTTATGGATTCACTCAAAGTTATTGATATCTCAAATAACTTAGGTGATAGCAAATCGCTAATTACGCATCCTGCATCCACTACACACCGTCGACTTTCACCTGCAATCCAGGCAGAAATGGGCATTACACCTTCAGTTGTGCGACTTTCAGTGGGTCTAGAACATATTGATGACTTGCTAAAAGATATAACTCAAGCGCTTAAAAGCTGAGCAACAACCAGTAACACTGAGAGCAAACTCAAGTACGTAATTGACCAGTGAAATATTCCAGCAGCAACTCTGTCGTAATTGTCAGAGCTCTCTTTGAGAGCAAATAGCTGGAAGGTAAAGATGGCGCCTAATAACACGGTTACACAGAGCACCCAGACAGGTAGTTGGGCTAGCTGGATTAGAGCAGTCGATGAGATCACCATTGCAATGGTGTGAAACCACATCTGCCCGATTACTGCAGATTGTGAAGAGACTGATGGCAACATCGGAATACCTGCTGCTGAGTAATCATCCTTGTATTTAATTGCAAGCGCCCAGAAGTGCGGTGGGGTCCAGAAGAAGATCACCATAAAGAATGCAACTGGAACCCATGTAAGTGAACCGGTAACGGCAGCCCAGCCAATAAGTACTGGCATGCATCCTGCTGCTCCTCCCCAGACAATATTCTGAGATGTATTTGGTTTGAGCAGAATTGTGTAAATGACTACATAGTAAAAGATTGCTAGCGCAGTTAAGAGGGTTGCTAGCGGTGTTGTAAATATCTGGAAGATAGCGAGTGAGAGAATTCCTATTGCAGATGCAAAAACCAACGCTTGGCGATGCGACACTGTTCCGAGAACAAGAGGGCGCTTAGATGTTCGCGCCATTAACTTATCTGTCTCGGCTTCAATCACCATATTGAAAGCATTTGATGAACCTGCTGCCAGCGTGCCACCAATAAGCGTTGCAGCCACTAAGCCAAAGGAAGGAAGACCTTTTTCGGCAAGAACCATGGCCGGCAGGGTGGTGATGATTAAGAGCTCAACTACGCGCAATTTCATGAGATCTACATAGGCGCGGATGAGTGACACGCGCTTAGGGTACCTGACTACGAATTAACCACCACTTCTGGTTGTTCAACAACTGGCTCTGGTGAAATCTGCGGCGCTGGTTGTGGCAATAACGGTGCGGCAATCTTTCCCAGAATTCGATCGACGGTTGCACGAACTCTTTTAGCGGCCGAATATGTACGAGGATGCTTATCGGAGATAATCACAAATACATATTCACGATCGCCTGATTCAATGTAACCAGCCAAGTTGGTGGTCCCGTTGAGCGTTCCTGTCTTTGCCTTCACTAAGCCAACTGCTTCTGGAGCAGTCTTTGTAAAGCGATCTTTCAGTGTTCCGGTAATGCCACTAATTGGTAGCCCATTAACTACCGGTGCGAATTGAGGTTCATTGCGAATTTTTAAGAGTAACGAACCAACCTGAGCGGCTGTGATGCGATTGTTGTGCGATAAACCGCTGGCATCTTTGACTAATAGCGATGATGAGTTAATTCCATAGGTTTCGAGAATTCCAGCAAAAGTAACGGCGACGCCTTCTTCATCAAATGGTTCACCAGCCTTGAGCGCTGCCAGGCGCGCGATTCGCTCCGTCAGAACGTTATCGCTCCAGGTAAGAAAAAATGCCAGCATTCGCTGTAACTCCGGAGAGCTTGATTGGAGAATCTCTTCACCTTTAAGTTCTTGTGCTTCATGAGCATTTACTCGCTTAAGCGATGCTGTTATTCCTTGCTTCTTATAGAAGGCTTTAATGTGAGCAACTTCTTGTGAATACAAATTTGTGTAGTAAATAGTTGCCTTCGTTACTGGTTCTTCATTTGCTTCAATCAAGGAAGAAAGTGAGTTGTACTCGATGCGTTGTAGAGAAGTTCTACCTAGGCGCACTGCTTCTTTATGGTTAAAGCTGATCCACGGATCTCGAGAGCCTTCGATGACCAAGGTGCGAGTCTGTAGGCCCAATGAGACGGTAGTTGTAAATGTCTCGGTTGGAGCAAAATAGGTAAGCGCAGAGACTGCTGCAAGAATCTTTTGAACAGAAGCAGGTTTACGTAACGAATTAGAGTTCTTAGCAAAGACAACTTCACCTGTTGTTTGGTCAATAACAATCACTGAAGGGTTAGCTAACTCCTTCTTAGAAATGTATCGCTCAAATATGCTGGCAACTGAATTTGGTTCAAGCGATTGTGCACTCGGTACCAATAGAGCAGGAAGAATGAGGGCTGCACAGAGTGCAGTACTTATCCTTCGTATTGGATGCAAGGGTTAATTACCAGGTGTATGCCAGGAGCACGTTAAGAACAGTTAGCCCCAACATGGTTGCCCAGACAGAGTTCTTGATTGAATCTTTCTTAAGATTCTTATATCCCAACGCCAAGATCACACCGAGAACTACAGTCTTTACACCTATTTTCATATGGTTAATTTCTTCATCGTTGGCTTGATCCCATAGCCCCACCATGATGAGAGCTGCGACGAAGGCAGTAAGAGTTGCATGAACAACGCCTGGATTTAACTTCTTTGGGTTCTTATTGATCTGCAGGATAAGCAGAGCCAAAATAGCGAGAACACAGAGCATATGAATGCCGAAGGCGATGTGATAGATAATTTCCATGGTTACTCCTTGGTGAAACCGTTGAGTTAAGTTTAGAGTGCATCCATGGAAATCAATACACCTGCAGTCATTGGGCCAGGTGAATTTTTTCCGGTAGTTGGGGTCGGTCCTCACCCACAACCTTGGCCTACGGGTTCGCAATATGATCCAGAGCTACTCGAAAATGGAGATCGTCGTAATGTGCTTGATCACTATAGATACTGGAGCGTTGCAGCGATAGTTGCAGATTTGAACTCAAAGAGACATAAATTACAGATTGCAATTGAGAATTGGCAGCATGATCTCAATATTGGTTCAGTTGTTCGTACTGCAAATGCATTTAATGTCTCAGCAGTTCACATCATCGGTAAGCGCGATTGGAATAAACGTGGGGCAATGGTTACCGATAGGTACCTGACTGTGATTCATCATCCAACGATTGCAGATTTTTCTGCATGGTGCGCCGAACATAAGGTTCCAGTAATTGGAATCGATAACGTGCCCTCTTCCAAACATCTAGAAGGTGCGCAACTGCCAGAAGAATGTGTTCTGCTCTTTGGGCAGGAGGGCGCAGGAATGTCAGATGAAGGTATTGCTGCCTGCGAAGTGCTCTACGCCATTGAGCAGTACGGCTCTACTCGATCAATGAATGCATCTGCCGCGGGCGCCATTGCGATGTATCACTGGGCGCTACAACATCTACCTCGCCAGGTTTAATCCATAACCTCGCGAACAGATGCCAAACGACGATCTACTTCGTTAGCCTCGTCAATACGGCCTAGTTGGCGCATCACTGTCGACATGCGAGTTTCAATATCCATAATGAACTCAAAGTCCTTGGGTTCGTCATCAGCAACTATCTGTAAGACGTTATCAAGTGTTGCCAGCCCGTCTTCGAGCTTATTCAATAGTATCTCGGCCTTACCGTATTCAAAGAGTGCAAAAGTTTCGCGGCGATGATCGTGTGCTGTTTCAAAGACATCTATTGCTTTGCGGGCTGCTTCTAAAGCTTTCTCACCATCGCCAATTTCAATGTAGCAAGAGGCAATCTTCTGATCACAGCGTGCGACGTGAATGACTTCTTTCTCTGCTTTAAACATCTTGCGCGCCTCGGAGAAACAGATAATTGCTTCGTTGTAATTCTTGAGTTCGCGTTGAGCGCAACCGATAAGGTGCATATCGTTGGCTGCGCCGATTGTGTTGCCGTCAACTAAGTGTTCTTGGGAACACTCATACATAGTCTCGATGACTTTTTCATAATTCTTTGATGAGTACCACCATTCACCCAATGTGCAGGCGAGTTCAAGTGCAATAGGTGATTTGTTCTCGCGCAGAATTGCAACAGCCTGGCTCATGGCAGTTGCTGCTTCATCCATACGCTTTAGTTGGTTGAGGTTGTAACCAATTGCAGAGTAAGCCTGCGCTAAACCTTCTTTAGGCGCAGATTCTCCTAACTCAGAGAAGATATCTCGAGCAGTTTCGGCGAGCGCAAGCGCTTCGTCATATTGCCCACGCGCAAAGATGCGAGCGCTTAGCTCGTAATATGTATTGGCGCGCTCTTCGCCTTGAACTTCTGGGATTCGATCCCAGAGCATTTCTTCAGTTACTAGTTCGTCCTGGCCTTCGTCATCGCTCATCTAAAGACCTCCCGCTCCACTTGAAGATTCCTGCACTCTAGACCTAACGCCCCACACCAGGCGGATATTTCCGTGTGAATAGGCGAAGAATTCCCGCCTTTTGCCCTCCAGATGCAGATGCAAATGATTTGCATTAACCTATCCCCATGCATATTCCTGACGGGTTTATCGATATCCCAACCTCAGCAGCCTTTGCCGCAATTGCCGCAGGCGCCGTCGCCGTCTCGCTCAAGGGAGCCAAGTCATCGCTCGATGACAAGACCTCT
>JAPOKG010000026.1 GCA_029977785.1 Actinomycetota bacterium
GCTCGCTGATTCACAGGAAGAACATTTCAGACGAGCTTCGATGCAAGCTCTGCACCCGTCACTTAAGCCCGGCGTGGTAAAGCAATGGGGACAGTGGGTCAAGAGCTCACCTATTGCAATTAATGGTTTTGAAACTCGTTGGAAGATTCTTGGTATCTACGACTTACTTGGTCATTACGAAGATGGCACAGTTGGAATCATCGATTGCAAGGTCTCGGATTCAGATCGAGATAACGGCCCTTTTTATGCCCCACAACTTGAGTCTTATGCATATGCGCTTGAAAATCCTGATAAGGGAAAGCCATTCCCAGTTTCAAGCATGGGGCTACTCATCTGGAAGTTAGCGGGAGTCACTGAAACGCGCCAGAGCGAACTAGCAAATAATTCACATGGATTTGGTGTTAACCAACACTATGTGCCAGTCGAACGAGATAGCGCAACCTTTATGAGCCTACTTGAAGAGCTGATCACCACTATCGAAGGTGGAATGCCACAAGCGGGTCCAGAATGTAACGTCTGTAACTATCTCGTTAAACGAGCTGAGTTACAGATTGATTAATCGTTCTCGTCACTATTTTCAACGTTAAGTCCTGATTTCTTTGCTTTGACTGCATAAGTGTCCACGTATTCTTGACCTGACATCTGTTGAATGCGTTTCATAATCTGATCGGTTACTTCACGCAGATATTGCAAGTCAGTCGAATCGCCTTCAAAGTACATGGGTTCGCCAAAGGTAATTCCAACCCTCATAATCTTTGGAATGACCGTTCCGGTTGGTTGAATCTTGTCAGTATTAAACATAGCGATTGGTACCACTGGCGCACCCGATTCGATCGCAAGGCGTGCAATGCCTGTGCGTCCCTTATAGAGTCGACCATCAGGTGAACGAGTCCCTTCGGGATAGATGCCTAGCGAATTTCCCTCAGCTAAAACTTGCAGCCCTGTGATGAGTGCGGCTTCGCTACGACGGCCACCAGAACGATCTACAGGAACTTGTCCAAGGGCGATAAAAGTTAACTTCTTAATTAAACCTTTAGGGCCAGGCGAAGTGAAGTATTCACTCTTTGCCAAGAAGGTGACCTTGCGGGGAACAACCAGGGGCATAAAGATTGAATCGCTAAATGAAAGATGATTTGAAGCCAGAATAAGTGGACCAGATGCCGGCACATTACGTAGACCCTTTACCTTGGGGCGAAAGGCCACCATGAGAAATGGTGTGAGGAATGCCCGCAGGGTGCCGTACGGCAGGTTCTTCATAGCGCTAATTTAGCCTGAAAGCCTCCCTTTGTGCGAACATGAACCATGACCACAGGCGGGCGATCTGATTCATTTGATGACGATGAACTGATTAAGGCTGAATTTGATTCCATGGTTGAAGGCCTATCACTCGATGAATCTGCACCGACCACATATTTAGACGAGTTAGATAAATTTGAAGATCTCAATCGTTTTACTCCGCCAATAATTCCTAAACGCGGCATCCGTGAACAAATTCGTGGGGCGATTTTTTCTTTCAAAAAATGGAAGAACAACAAGCAGAACTTCAATCCAGATGATGGATCTGCGATATAACTTTTAGCGACGAGCTAAGTCTGCAACTCCAACAAGTCCTGCTTGATTGCCAAGCGTTGCGCCCACAATCTCAGGCATCGGAAGAATTTCTGAGAATGGCATATGTCGCTTGGCCGCTTCGCGAATTGGGGCAAGAAGCAGTTCACCGGCATCAATTACTCCCCCACCTATAACTACTGTCTCGGGATCCAAGATTGCAGATAAAGATGCAACGCCAGCGCCAATCCATTTACCTGTTGTTCTAAATGCTTCAATTGCGATGACATCGCCATCGCGAGCTGCCTCCATAATCATGGTGCCGGTGAGGCCAGAGAGCGTTCCATCGCCTCGCGCCAAGAGCTTTCCTGCAATTCCTGGATTTTGCTCAATCGCTTCGCGAGTATGTCGCATTAAGGCTGAGCCAGATCCATATTGTTCAAAGCATCCCTTTGCTCCGCATCCACACAAGAGTCCATCCGGAACCACTCGCATATGTCCAACTTCTGCGGCAATACCGAAGGCTCCTCGATGCAACTTGCCGTCAATAACAATTCCGCCACCTAGACCTGTTCCAATAGTCAGAAGTAGTACATGTTGCTTACCCTTTGCGGCGCCAAAACGCGCTTCGCCCCACGCTGCTGCATTAGCGTCATTTTCTATATCAACCGGTAAGCCAATCAAATTTGTGAGTTCGTAATCTAAATTAACGCCATTCCATCCTGAAATGTTTGGTGTAGCAAGCATCGTTTTGCGATCTGATGAAACCCATCCTGCAGCCGATACGCCAACTGATTCGACCGGAAATTGCGCCTTCAACTCATTGGCAACTTCGGCGATTGCAGCGGTGAGTGCTGCCCCGCCCTCTTTAGGAGTGTCGCGCCTAGCGGTTTTGTGAACTTCGCCAAGCTCATCGACTACGCCACCGAGAACCTTAGTTCCGCCGACATCGACACCAATAGTAAAAGTCATGATGTTAAAGTCATCAGGACAGGTGCTCGCCGAGTTCTTTTAAAGCTGCATCAATAGTCTGCTGCTGCGCCTTGGTAATCATCATGGCAGGAACTGGCATGGAAACTGCAACCTCAAGTTCATATGTGACCTGGGTGGAATCAGAATCTAGGGCTTTGAGAGTGTAAGTGCCATCCATTTGAGTCAACAGATCTGCTTCATCCATGGTGAAGGAAAGAATTGCAGGTTCTGCGCTCCAGTCGTATTCCAAGACGACGCGGTCTTTCATCATTCCAGCATCAATAGAGAGCTTCGCCTTGGTTACGCGATTTTGTCCATCGCGTTCGATGACATCTACCTTCTTAATTGAAGTGAGCCATTCTGGATAAGACTCAATAGAAAAAAGCGCGGCTTGAACATCGGCTAGCGGCGCATCAATAACAACTGTGGAAGTACTCTTCTGTGACATGCCTCCAAGGCTACCAACTCAGCCTGAAATCCGAGATTCGAGGAAAAATCAAAGGTTGGGCATCTTCCTTTTTTCAGGTTCAGACCGCTAGCGTTAGCGCCATGAACGAAGTCACTATCCCGGCCATAATTCCTGCAGCCACTGAAGGAAACCTCACCAATCTCATCGCTGAACGCGCCTGGTTTGAACCAGATCGCGTCACGATGTCACGTCCACTCGGCGATGGGTGGCAACCACTCACTGCAAGACAAGTGGAAGAAGAGGTTCGCGCAACTGCGAAAGGTCTCGTCGCTGCTGGAATCCAAATTGGTGATCGCGTGGCAATCATGGCACGCACTCGCTATGAGTGGACAATCCTTGATTTCGCAATCTGGTACGCCGGTGGATGCGTAGTTCCAATCTATGAAACATCCTCGCCTGAACAAGTCGACTGGATTCTTAATGATTCCGGCGCTGTCGGACTAATCGTTGAAACGCCCGCACATCGCGAATTAGTAACTCCAGTTATTCCATCACACACAAAACATATTTGGGTGATGACCGAAGATGTACTTTCAATCTTGCGAAACTCAGGTAGCGGTATTTCTGATGAAGAAATTGAAAGACGACGCAACTCGCTGGCTCCGGCAAGCCTGGCAACTCTGATTTACACTTCAGGAACAACTGGTCGTCCTAAAGGTGTTCAGCTCACTCACGGAAACTTCTTATCTGAATGCGGAAATGTTGTTGAAGGTGCAAGTGATCTCTTCCTAAAGCCAGGTGGATCAACTCTGCTCTTCCTACCAGTCGCGCACGTTTTTGGTCGTATGGTTCAAATTGGCGCTATTCACTCAGGACTCCACCTTGCTCACTGCAGCGATCCCGTTGGACGCCTACCGGCAGACCTCGCATCCTTTAAGCCATCTTTCGTCCTTGCTGTTCCACGTATCTTTGAGAAGATTTACAACGGTGCGGAAGCGAAAGCTGAAGCTGCAGGTAAGGGAAAAATTTTCCGAAAGGCTGCAGAAGTTGCAATTGCCTATAGTGAAGCAAAAGATAAAGGTGGATTTAATCCGCTGCTCACTCTCAAGCACGCGCTATTCGACAAGTTAGTCTTCTCTAAGATTCGCGCAGGTATGGGTGGCGCAGTTGAAGCTGCTATCTCAGGGGGTGCTCCTCTTGGAACACGACTTGGTCACTTCTACCGCGGTGCTGGAATCACAATTCTTGAAGGTTACGGACTCACTGAGACAACAGCGGGTGCAACACTTAATCTGACAAAGAATTTGCGTGTTGGTTCTGTCGGAAGACCAATCCCTGGAACATCAATCAAGATTGCCGACGATGGTGAGGTGCTCATCAAGGGTCCAATCGTGATGCGTGGATATTGGCAGAACGATGCAGCTAACCAGGAAGTCTTTGAGGGCGAATGGTTTAGATCAGGAGATTTAGGTCGCCTTGATGACGATGGTTATCTCTACATCACAGGACGTAAGAAAGAACTTATTGTCACAGCTGGTGGAAAGAACGTTGCGCCTGCAGTACTTGAAGATCGTCTGCGTGCGCATCCACTCGTAAGTCAATGCATCGTTCTCGGCGATAATCAACCATTTATTGCGGCCCTCATCACAATTGATCAAGACATGCTCAAGGGATGGATTGCAGCTAATAATAAAACCGGCGCAACGGTTGAAACCTTGGTCAATGATCCTGATCTTATTGCAGTCATCCAAACAGCAGTGGATGAAGCAAATAAAGCCGTTTCAAAGGCCGAATCAATCCGTAAGTTCACTATCTTGGCAAAGGATTTCACTATCGCAACTGGTGAACTCACAGCGAAGTTATCTCTTAAGCGCCATGTGATCTCGCAGAATTACGCTGCTGAAATCACCGCTCTCTTCACTAAGTAAAACATCGTGTCGACTCCCGAGCGCCTTGATCTGGCTCGGGAGCTACATGATGGAATTGCCCAGGATTTAGTCGCACTTGGCTACTCGCTAGATCTCCTACTGGCATCCGGAGACCTTTCCCAGAACTCTCGGGCATCAATAAGGGGTGCGCGGCTACAGGTAGATGAGCTCATGAGTAAGGTCCGAGCTGAAATCTTTGACTTGCGCAGCCAATCCCAGCAATCGATTACTACTCAACTGCAGTCACTCATTTCCCAGGATTACTCTGATTTCGAATTGGATCTTCAGATAGAACCCGCGAGTGCGCCTCCGGCAGTTGGCCACGAAATCATCTCAATAGCTCGTGAAATCCTACGTAATGTCAGGTTGCACTCTAGGGCTACCCGAATTGGCATCACCCTCTATCCCATAAACAATCGCATCTATCTTCAGATATGCGATAACGGGATTGGAGGAGCCATAATGAAAGATGGGCGCTGGGGAATGATGGGTATCTCAGAACGGATAGCCAAGCTAGGCGGATCGATTGTCATTGAGAATAACTCTGCTACCGATTCAGGAGTTCGCATAACAATGCTCATATGACTGCGCGGGCGCTGATTATTGATGATCATGCTGTTGTACGTTCGGGAATTCGAAGGGCGCTTGAGACTCAAGGAAATATCCAAGTATTTGAAGCAGCTTCAAAAGCAGAGGCACTAGCACAGATTGCGCATGTAAGCCCACAGCTACTCATTGTCGATATCAATCTACCCGATGGGAGTGGTTTAGAAGTTGTGAGTTGGGTCCGCACTATTTCTGCTGAGATGGCGATTGTTGTTCTGACCTTTAATGAATCTGATGACTTTCTCCTAGCCGCTATGAATGCAGGAGCTAGCGCTTATGTAAATAAATCTTCCCCTCTGTCGGAACTCATTGCTGCGGTAGAGCACGCGCAAGCATCGCCTCGTTCCTTCGCTGCAAAAGATATTGTGAATGCACTGCAGAGAAAGCAACTTAAATTTGGACTATCGCAACGTGAACTGCAAATCATTGTCTTGTTACCAACAGATGAACCACTTTCATCTCTTGCAAAATCCCTCTTCATCTCTGAATCCACGCTCAAGACCCATCTGACACATATCTATAGCAAATTAGGTGTCAAGAATCGCTTGCAGGCAATTAATGTGGCGCGGAAGGCTGGTCTTCTATGAGTAAAGAGTTGAACTCAGCAGCCCAACGTTCCCAGCGCCACTCATCGATAATCCATTGACGACCACGTGCACCCATTTCACGGGCCAGCTCTGGATTCTGTAAGAGCTTGATCGCAGCTTTGGCAACATCCGACTTCGACTCACCATCAACAACTATTCCAGTCTGGCCATCTAGAACTGCATCGGGCGCTCCCCCAGATTTTCCACCAATAACTGCAATCCCACACGCACTTGCTTCGAGATAGACAATTCCGAGGCCCTCAACTTCAAGGCCGGCCAAGCGCGAGCGTGATGGCATTGCAAAGATATCTCCAGCACATATGTACTGCGGCAAATCTTGATACTGGATTCTTCCGATAAAAGTTATGTGTGCACTTACTCCAAGTTTTTCGGCCCTCTTCTGCATAAATTCTCTCCGTGGTCCCTCACCAACAAAGAGAAGATGTGCGTCAGGTACCTCGCGTAAAATCATGGGAAGCGCCTCAACCAGAGTGTCCTGACCTTTGCGATGAACTAAACGACCCACGCTCACGATAACTTTCTTATCGTTAATTCTTAGATCACTGCGCAACTTGATGGCACCTGAATGAGGTGCAAAGTGGTTGGTATCAATACCAGGAGCAATCTTTACCATCGCACTCTGCGCGCTGCGCGAAAGAGATTTAGCAATACTGCGCCCTGTAAATTCTCCGAGAAAAGTGAGGTGATCAACGCCAGTTCCAATCCTGCGCATCAAAGAAGAAAACGGCCAAACTTTGGCCCACCAGACTTCGTGGCCATGTGTAAGGGCAATCATTCGCTCAACACCCGCGCGCCGCAAGCCGTGCGATAACAGAGCTAGCGGCGCTGCTGCACCAAAGAACACGCGCGTAATCTTTCGTTGCTTTACCAACGCTCGAACCGCTCTTCCCACTCTTAGCGAAGGAAGAAGAATGCGAGATCTATCGCGGATTACCTCCACGCCGTAGTTCTGCAACCATGCTTGATCAAAGGTTGCATAACCCTCTTGGTTGGATGTGTAAACAACTACTGAGTTCTTAGGAAGCCTTTCAATGAGGCCAATAATGAAAGTTTCAATACCACCTGCACGAGGCCCAAAGTCATTTGTGATGCACAGTATTTTTTGCACTGACATTAGAAACGGCGGACAGCAACTAAGGGCTTACGTCCCATATCTAGTGGTGCAACCTTCACGCGTGAACCTGAACGAGGAGCATGGACCATTCGTGCTCCACCTAGATAAATTCCAACGTGTGACACAGGGCGACCAAAGAAAATTAAGTCGCCAGGTTTCTTCTGATTAAATGGAACAGATTTGCCCATGCGAGATTGCGCCGCCGAAGAGTGTGGGAGTCTGACGCCCGCCGCTTGGAAGGCTCGCATCGTTAGCCCTGAACAATCCCATGTTGTCATTCCATCTGCGCCGAAAACATAACGGTCACCGATTTGCTGAAGCGCATACTTGAGGGCTATTCCGGAACGTCCCGAAAGGCCGATAGCGCTCTTAGCAGCTTGAAGCGATGACTGTTGATCTGCATTTTCACGCTCTTCGGCCAAACGAGCCAGCCGTTCACGGTCTTCCTTCTTCAACTTAGATAACAGCAACTCTGCCTGGGCTAATTTTCTCTGTGCAAAAGCGCTGCGCTCTGCCAGTTTCTTTTCGAGGGCCTTCACCTGCGCTAGCCGATCTGCAACTGTGAGGGAGGTAGCATTGAGTTGAAGTTCAGCAGTTTGAAACTTTCTAAGTTGAGTCGACTTGCGGCGGGTAATTGCCTCGAGAGATCCAGCAGAGGACAAATAGAGCGTTGGGTCGGTAGAGAAAAGAAGTTCTAGGCTCTGGCTAAGAGTGCCTGACTTATATTGATTGACTGCAATTGTTCCTAGCGCCTTAGAAATTTCATCCACCGTCTTGGCTTGTAGAGCTGCTTGAGCTTGGATTCCTGCCAAACTGCGAGTAAGAGCAGTGAGCTTAACCTTCGCCTCTTGTGCACCTTCGGCAGCAGTTGTTGCCTCTTCCTCTAAACGAATAACTTGAGCTTGAACCTGAGCAAGCGTTTGCGCCGCAGCAACGGGAGTTGCTGGAAGTAAGGTAATCAGAACCATCAGCGATGCTGAGATTGCACCTGTGGTTAGCCCTTTTCTCATGTTTTAAGGCTAACGCTCATCTCCATCTAATTTCAATGTGAAGCAGGGTATATCGCGGATAAAAGAGTGAGAAATTTAATATTCTTACGCTCATGACGGTGACGGTAACCCTTGTAACAGGCTCAGATGGATCTACTGCAAAAGGGGGTAGCTCCGCCGGAGTGAGCAGCGCCGCCGATAGAACTTCATTTCTGGCCAGACGTCGCGCCGCTGATTGCATTCTGATTGGTGGAAACACTGCGCGAACAGAGCCTTATCAAAGAACTCCAGTTCCAGTTGTTGTCATTTCAAGATCGCTGATTAATCCTCTCGTCAATAATCGATTAGCGCATTGCTGGAATCTCACACCAGTTAAGGCTCTCGATCGCGCTATTAAGACTTTTGGCCCTAATGTGCATGTGGAAGCCGGCGCAAGCATTATTGATGAATTGATTGTGGCCGGCAGAGTTGATGCTCTAGAACTTAGCATTACTCAAGTTATAGATGGTGAAGATAAAATAGATATCGCTAAGCTACTTAGTTACTTTTCACAACAGAGCGAGACGACGATAGATGGCACCAGGTTTATTTCGGCGCGCAAGTAATTTTAGAAAGCAGAGATTAAGGCAACACCGAGAACGGCAGAGGCTATTCCTAGGTATTGCACTTTATGAAGCCGCTCATGAAGCAGAAGATATGCCAATAGCGCCGTTGCTATTGGATAGAGCGAGCCTAAGACCATCGCGAGCGAAACTAGCCCCTTTGTCGTAGCAACGCCCAAGAGCAGGTTGGCAGCAAAATCTGCAACTCCGATAAAAATCAAAATCGGGAGTTCAGCGCGAGTAAATCGAACTGATCCTCGGTATTTGTACAAGACAAAAAAGCCGATAAGTAAGGTGGAAGTTCTCATGGTGGTCATGGTCATCAGCGCGCTCGACTCTGAGCCAATCGCCATAAAGATCAAACATGTTCCAAAGAAGAGGGCGGCTCCAATAGCTAGAAGGAGCGGTTTAAGAGGAACTCCTTGAGAAACTTCTGGACCACTAGCGAGAAATCCGCCGAGGATTGCAAGAACTACTCCCAGAGAAACAAGAAGGGAGAGCTGGTCTCCTTTATAAATCAAGGCGTAACCAAGTGGAATGATCGCAGCCAGTGCGCTTATCGGTGAGACAACTCCCATACGTCCTGTAGAAAGACCTGCATAAAGGCAGACCAATCCACCGTATCCAGTGAATCCTGCGAAGATTCCTGGAATTAAATAACCACCGCTGCCGAGCGCCTGCGCACTCCATGCGCCAGTAACAACCACAAGAATTACTCCAGTAAGAAAACCAAAGAATTGCTGTGCACCCAGAACGACAAAAGCTGGATACTTTTTGCTGAGTTTGCCGCCGAAGAAATCGGCGGTACCCCATAACGCGCTTGAAAGAAGCGCAAGCAGGCTGGCCATTGGATGGACTCTACCTTCCTTTGCTGCCAGCCTCCCACTCGAAAGGCGATGTGAACTTTAGAATTAACCAGTGAAGTCGCCAGCATCGTTCTCGTTCGAAGAGATGGTTGAGCATCTGCGCACAATTACCCCGCGCAGCGAAATAATCTTAGAAGAAGTTCCAGCACCGCAAAAACTTGCTACCTACTCTTTTGCATTCACAGCCGATGTCTCAGCCCAACCACATCTAGATAGTTCAGAGAGTGATGAAGTTGCCTCTGGCAGATTCGTCATCTTGCACGAACCAGGTGGACAAGACACATGGGAGGGCGACTTTAGATGTGTCACTTTCTTACGTGCTGATGTAGATTCGCAGATGCAAGAAGATCCTTTATTTCCTGAAGTTGGCTGGAACTGGCTGCTAGATTCACTGAACGCTACCGGCGCTCAATACAAAGCGCCGAGTGGAACTGTGACAAGGGTTTCTAGCGCCTCGTTTGGAAAGTTAGCTCCGCGAAGCGATGACTCAGAGATTGAGATTCGCGCTTCTTGGACACCCATTATTGAATCTCGGCAAGATATTTTTTCTCACGTAAATGCTTGGTGCAATCTTATGAGCGAAGTTTCTGGGTTGCCGCCGATTCCAGATGGCGTTGCCTCTATTGGTTCAGCCCGACGCCGTGGTTGAAAACGAAGATCTTCCTGTATCTACTCCACTGTTATACCCATCTGCAGGACTTCCGGCAGTCATCGACACTGAAGCTGCCTTCTCAGATGCCATTGCAAATCTTGCTCAAGGTAGCGGTCCCTTTGCCTTAGATGCAGAACGTGCATCTGGATATAAGTACAGTGCACGCGCTTATCTCATTCAGATTAAGCGTGAAGGTGGCGGTTTGCATTTGATTGACCCTATTGCATTTGGGCCTGGACACCGACTTTTTTCTGAACTCAACGAATTATTGCAAAGTGAAGAAGTTATCTTGCATGCAAGTACGCAAGATCTTCCCTGTCTACGCGAACTTGGAATAAACCCATCGCTGCTCTTCGACACCGAGCTAGGTGCGCGTATTGCTGGGCTGCCACGAGTTGGCTTAGGGCCACTTCTAGAATCCTTGATGGGCGTATCTCTAGCTAAAGAACATTCGGCGGTGGATTGGTCCCAACGTCCTCTTCCATCTGACTGGTTAAATTATGCAGCTCTCGATGTAGAACTTCTCGTTGAACTTCGCAATAAGGTGTATCAGCTATTGGAAGACGCTGGAAAGTTACAATGGGCTTTAGAAGATTTTGCGGCAATTTTGGCCGCTCCTCCAGCTCCACCTCGAGTAGATCCTTGGCGTAGAACTTCAGGCATGCATAAGGTGAAGAAGCGAAACCAAATGGCAGTAGTACGCGAACTCTGGCAAGAGCGAAATTTGCTTGCCGAAGAGTTAGATATCTCTCCTTCTCGATTGCTCTCAGATGCAGCAATTACAGAAATTGCACTTGCTTCCGATAAAGGACCCATTACCAATCGCAAACATTTAGAGAAGATATTGAAACCGCTGGGATTGCGAGCGCGTTGGCTTGAGAATGCTGCAACATGGATTAGCTGCATTACCGATGCGATTGCGATGCCAGAAGATCAATGGCCCGAGGCGCGCACCAAGAGCGATGCGATGCCACCCATCAAAATTTGGCGCGAGCGCTTTCCTGAAAAGTTTGCACCGCTATCTCACGCGCGCTTTAACTTACAGATCCGTGCGGAAGAGCTCTCAATCCCACTAGAAAATCTCATCTCCCCCGAACTCGTTCGCAGAATCTGCTGGCAACCGCCAGAGACAACGGTTGCCGAGGCTCTCGTTGCTATGGGTGCACGCCGCTGGCAGAGTGAAATCGCTGCCCCAATCTTGGAAGCCGCACTACTGGAGAAAGAACCGTTAGAGATTGAAGAAGTGAGCGATTCAGAAGTTACTGACGAGAAAAGTATCTAACTGGGCCGAGGTGTTGTAGATATACCTTCTGTCCGACAGTGAAATCGGCCGGCCCAGCAACGCGGGCCTTAATAGGTGTGGCAGATTGCGCAACGCTTACCGTTAGCATCGCATCATGTCCGTAATAATCAATATGGATGAGGGATCCCTCAACGCCCATATCGGCGCTCGTTGATACCCGAATCTCTTCCGGCCTGATGACTACATAACCAGTTTCGCTACCAGCGTTGGCGCCTCCTTCCAGTGAGAGCGGATATAAGGTCGCTCCACTGCCCGACTGCTGCGCAGGAAGAATCAATACATCCCCCGTGCTTGCCGCAATCTCAGGTGAAATGGGCGCCTCATAGACCTCTTCCGGCGTTCCGTTCTGCGCAACCTTGCCATCGCGCATCAGAATCACGCGATCGGATGAAACCAGCGCCTCTTCACGATCGTGGGTCACCAGAATTGCCGTCGACCCGAGCTCGCGCAACAAGCCAACAACTTCGGTACGTAACTCATCGCGTAGTACTGCATCAAGTGCTGAGAAAGGTTCATCGAGCAATATCAACTTAGGTTTAATTGCCAGGGCGCGAGCTAGCGCCACACGAGTCTGCTGTCCACCAGATAGTTGAGAAGGAAGGCGTTCTTCCATCCCCTTCATTCCAATGAGCCCGATCATTTCGCGGGTAATGTCGGTGATCTCTGACTTTGTGTACTTGTTCTTATCAAGGCCAAAGGCAATATTTTTTGCCACACTTAAATGAGGGAAAAGTGCGCCTTGTTGAGGTACATATCCCGTACCGCGCTTGTGAGGAGGAAGTACCACTGATGAGACGCCCACAAGCTGAGAGCCAAATCGAATTGCACCACTGGTTGGTTGAATGAGACCTGCGATAGCACGCAAGAGAGTGGTCTTGCCGCATCCTGATGGACCCAGAAGGGAAGCAATTTCTCCTTGGCGAAGTTCAAAGGAGAGATCTGAGATAACCGTGCGGCTTCCAAAATTTACAGTGAGATGAGAAACGCTGAGTGAGGTCATTTACAGATAACTCACCTTCTTCTCAGTTTCCTTCTGGGCGCTTTCTTTTTGGGCAGTTCGTGGAATAGTTAATATAAAAGTCGGAATTGCTGCGATAAGAACCAATAATAGTGCATATGGGGCAGCCTCATTAAATCTACTAATTGCTGCAAAACTCCAAATCTCTGTTGCTAGCGTGTCCATTCCTGTTGGTCTGAGCATCAAAGTTGCCGGTAGCTCCTTCATCGCAGTCAAAAAGACCAGTAATACTCCGAGGGCTAAATTTGGTAACGCAATTGGAAAGACGACGTGCAAGGTAACACTCGATTTACTCTTACCAAGAGTTGCAGCAACTTCCTTCAACTGCGGTGAAACAAGGTTCAGCGCCGCAGAAGACGATGCCACAGATTTAGCAAGAAAGAGCACTGCATATGCAAAGGCAAGAAGGAATACTGATTGATACAGAGGGCCGAGTCGTGAGCCAAAGGAAACAAGCGCTAAGCCAACAACTACACCAGGAAGCGCGTGAGCCATCAGCGTTACCTTCTCAGTCACTGACGCAAAAGCGCTGGCACCTTGTGTTGCCAGAAAGGCAAGTGGCAAGGAAAGTACAAATGCAATGAAGGCGCCCATCGCGGCAACTGAGATTGTAGACAGCGCCGCAGTTGCTAAATCCGAGAATTCGACCGCGCTTGGATTTTGCAAATATCGCGAGATGAGTACGTAGAAGGGAAGAGCGACAGCAAGCAGACTATAGAGCGCAAGCACTGACGTGGTGAGAATAGAAAGAGGCAGATTGCTTACTCGACGTATGCGTTGTTGGAAACCTTCTGCGCCTCTTGACTCGTAATCGCGTCCCTTGAGTACAGATTCCAGTGAGACGAATATGGCAGCAGCCAGAAAGAGAAGTAATCCAATTACTGAGGCTGCGCTGCGATCATATGATGACTTGAAGAGATTCTGAATCGAAACAGTCAGCGTTTCCACATTGAGCAGAGAAACAGCGCCGAAGTCGCTGAGAACGTAGAGACCAGATAGAAGTGCACCCGCACTGATGCTGCGGCGAACTTGCGGCAGGATGACTCGGGTAAAGACCGCAAATTTAGAGAGCCCAAGAGAGCGAGCAACTTCAATGAGACCGGAATCTATACGCGCAAATGAGATGGAGACCGCAAGCAACATATAGGGCATGGTGGATAACACAAGGATGAAAGCTGCTGCCCATAAACCTTGTAGAGATGGGATTAGTGCTATCCAGGTATAGGTAAAGACATAAGAAGGAATTGCCAGCGGTAAAATTGTAGAAACAAACATTAAGCGTGGGTATGGAATTCGCACATAATGAAGTCCAGCAGCGATTGCAGTGCCGAGAAAGACGTTAATCGCAACAACAATACAGAGCAGCGCCAGAGTCAGACCAAGAACTTCGAGCGTCTTCTGGCGCGTTAAGAGCGCAATAACGTCTGTGCCGGACTTCTCAGAAGCACGTAAAACCAAGTAAATCAGCGGTTGTGAAATGAGTATGAGGACCCCTACTACAAGGGCCCTCAAACCATAACTTCCGAAGTCTTTCTGAGTTTTCACATCATGGCTTTTTCACTAAAGCAGGCCAACCCTGATCAATAAGTCCTGCGTTCTCTGCACGTTCTCAAGTGCTCCGAGATCTACTTGAGGGGCGCCAATACTCTCTAAATCAGGAAGAGCTTCTGGCGATTTAACTCCTGAGATTAGCGAGTATTCATGAGTATCTTCTACGA
>JAPOKG010000027.1 GCA_029977785.1 Actinomycetota bacterium
GCAGATGGCAAACCTGCCTCAAAGATCACTGCAATCGAAGTTGCAGGAGAGCCAACAAAAGTTCGCGAATATTTGGGTTGCGAATACAAAGATGCACTTGGTAACGACATTGAAATTCGTTGGTTAAGTCCATCTGAAGCAGATGGTGACACCGGAATCATTGCAGTTAAATTCCAAACGCCATCTGGCGAAGTTCTTGTTGACTAATTAATTTTTATTAATTGCCACGCCTCCGTGGCTCAGTGGTAGAGCAGCTCATTCGTAACGAGCAGATCGTCGGTTCGATCCCGACCGGGGGCTCTAAAGGCGCTTTTCACAACCTTTTCTAAAACTTTGGGCTCACTTGAAAGTGGAAATATTCGCTCCTTGCCGTACGTTATGTGGTGTACGGAAGAGCCCTTCTTCTGGACATATATAAGGAGAAATTAATGCGCAGTTCTAACCCAGTCCTTACCGGCCGCGGTTTCGCTCGTATCAACCCAGATGTACTCGGTAATCGCGGAACTGATTCACGCGACCTCAATTCAATTGAGAGCCGCCCTTCATCTGCACCAATGTCAATTGACGACGTCGTCATCAAGACAGCTGGTCTATTTGCTGTGCTACTCGCAGTAGGAGCATTTGCATGGCGTGCAAATAGCCCTGGACTTGCACTCATTGGTTTCATTGCAGGTTTCGCACTTGCGATGGTAAATACTTTTTCAAAGAAGGTTCGCCCAGCGCTCGTTATTGCATACGCGGCGTGCCAAGGTCTTGCGCTCGGAACAATTAGCGCGCTCTATGAGACTCAGTACGACGGCATCGTAAGCCAGGCGGTAATTGGTACAGCGTGTGCATTCGGTGGAGTTCTTCTTGCATATCGCAGTGGCAAGATTCGCGTAACGCCTAAGTTCACACGCGTCATGATGGGTGCACTTATTGGTTACCTCGTATTCGCAGTGGTCACACTCTTTACAGGTCGTCCAACAGGTGGACTCGGCTTCCTTATTGCAGTTGCTGCAGTGGGTCTTGCAACGATGTTTATCGTGATGGACCTAGATCAGATTGAAAAGGCAGTCGCTGCACGCGTTCCGCAAGAAGAGTAATGGCGCATGGCTTTCGGTCTGATGGTCACGCTTGTATGGCTCTACCTTGAAGTATTGCGACTTATCTCAATTCTTCGCGGTCAGGACTAATTAAGCACCGTAAGTTATTTACTAGATTGCCCGAGATGCGAACTCCGCGTCTCGGGCAATTTTATTGAGACAGCAACTGCAACAAGCATGAGCGCCGCAGTTACTAAGAACGCCGGGCGATAGCCATATCCATCTGCAATAGCCCCAAGAATAAGCGGCGCAACCATCGCTCCGGCATCTCCTGCCATCTGGAAGAGGCCAATTACTTGACCACCTTTACCTTCAAGAACATCTCCAACAATTGCAGATGGAGTTGTTGATAAGAAAGCTCCTCCAAAACCAACAATGACGCTGGCAGCTAAGAACATCCAAGGCTCTGTGGTGACTGCAAGAGCGAGGATAAATAGCGTAAGGAAAGAAGTACCAATCACTGCGGAATATCGGCGACCGTTGATGTCAGATAACTTTCCAGCTTTCATGAGAAAGATTCCGTTGATAACGGTGCTGATGGTGAATCCAAGGCCCATAAAGCTTGGGCTGACCTTGATTTCTTCCACCATAAAGAGCGGCAAGATGGATCGGCTCATACCGAAGAGCACCCATGCAGTAATAAAAGAGATGATGAGCGCGCTGCGGTATGGCTTAAGGGCAAGAGCTGATCGCAGAGAAATTGTTTCTCGTTCTTGTGATGCGGTTGGTTTTGCCGCAAGTGTTGAATTGCGGAGCAAGAACGCACCGGATGCGCTGGCACCAATCAGGAGAAAACCATAAATAATCATTGGTGCACGTAGTGAAAAACCAGAGAGCGCTCCACCAACAACAGGACCTGCCATCATCCCCACGAGGAATGAACCGTTATAGAGCGATTGAGCACGGGCGCGGTGATCGTCATCGACTGCGCGTAACAAGATAGAACCGGCTGCCACAGAGAACATGGATGATCCAAAGCCACCAACTGCGCGGAATATTAAGAGTTGTTCATAGTTCTGGGCAAAGCCTGCAGCAAAAGAGGTTATTGAGACGAATCCAATACCAAAGGAGTAGATAAGTCTTTCGCCAAAGTGGTCAACTAACTTTCCTGAAATCAATCCGGTAGCAAAGCGAGCAAATGCAAAGGCGGCCAAGATGGCACCAACTTGCGCATGGTTTACTCCGAAAGAACGCGCAAACAAAGGCAGGGTTGGGGAAATGATGCCAAAGCCCACGGCGACAAAGAATGAGGCAAAGACAAGCACCCCAACTTCGCGGGGAAATTCCGCAAATGGGTTGGTGAACTTACTTTTAAGATTCCTCATACAAAAATCACGGTCGATGCAGAGTGAGCTAGTAGCGCAATTTTTGTCATAGGCGGTAAGTTTACTGCGTGAAATCTGTAATAGCTGAAGACCTAGTGAAGACCTATGACAAAGGTAACGTTAAAGCCCTTGATCATTTAAGCCTCGATGTTGAAGAAGGCACAGTGCTGAGCGTGCTTGGACCAAATGGTGCAGGAAAGACAACGACAGTGCGCATTTTGTCGACACTGTTACGTCCAGATTCTGGCCGCGCAACTGTTGCTGGAATTGATGTCATTAAAGACCCCGATAAAGTCCGTGAAGTTATTGGCCTTTCAGGTCAATATGCGGCAGTCGATGAAATTTTGACTGGCTATGACAACTTGGTGATGTTTGGCCGGCTCTATCACTTAGGCAAGAAGCAAGCAGTTGTAAGAGCTAATGAATTACTCGAAAGATTTTCACTCACTGAAGCTGCTAAGCGCCCAATCAAGACTTACTCAGGTGGAATGCGACGCCGCCTAGATTTAGCGGCATCTCTGATTGTGAAGCCAAAGGTGCTCTTTCTAGATGAGCCAACAACTGGCCTTGATCCACGTGGTCGCCAAGAGATGTGGGGCGTAATTCAAGAGTTGGTAAAAGGTGGAGTAACCCTCTTGCTCACTACTCAATATTTGGAAGAAGCAGATCAGTTAGCTGATGAAATTGCCGTGATTGATAATGGCAAAGTTATCGCCCGCGGAACTTCAGATGTACTGAAGAAGCAAGTGGGTGGTGAACGGCTAGAAGTTGTTGTCGAATCCCAACATGTGGCAAAAACTCTAGAGATTGTCGAAAAAATCAGTGGCCATAGCGCCTCTCTCGATGAAGGGCTGCGTTTGATTGCATCCCCTGTGTCAACGGGATCGGCGGCGCTCTTTGAGGTCCTGAAAGCCCTCGATGCAGCAGGTATTCATGCCTTAGATGTGGGCTTAAAGCGCCCGTCACTTGATGATGTTTTCTTGGCACTTACCGGCCATGTGGCAGAAGAGAAGAAAGCTGAAGAAGAGAAAACTTCTAAGCGAGTAAAGGAGAAGAAGTAATGAGCGCTTTCCAAGACACGATGGTAATTACTCAGCGCCAGTTGCGATTGCTGACTCGAGTTCCTGAAGTACTTCTCTTCTCAACCATTCAGCCAATTATGTTTGTGCTCCTCTTTAGATATGTGTTCGGTGGATCAATTGATACTGGTCAACCAGGTGGATATGTGCAGCTTCTGATGCCAGGAATCTTTGTGCAGACGGTGGCATTTACCTTGGCTGGTACTGCATCGGGCTTAGCTGAAGATATGAAGAAGGGGCTCATTGATCGCTTTAGATCACTGCCCATTTCTCAATCAGCGCTCGTTGTAGGAAGAACTCTTGGAGATTCACTTCTCAATATTGTTGTTCTCTTTGCTATGGGCATTACCGGCTGGCTAGTTGGATGGCGACCATCAGGAGGAGCATTTAATGTCTTCCTCGGTTTCGCATTCTTACTTGGCTTTGGATATGCCTTGTCATGGATCGGCGCATTTGTTGGGCTATCTGCAAAAGATTTTCGCGTTGTGCAGAATGTCAGCTTCTTGGTGACATTCCCGCTGACATTCCTATCTAATGCTTTTGCGCCAACAACTGGAATGCCTCGCCCGCTGCAGTACTTTGCAGAGTGGAATCCAGTTTCAACGATGGTGGCTGCGTGCCGCGAACTCTTTGGACTTGAGAATCAATTTGGAGCAACAGCTGGCTCATTCCCGAGTGAGAATCCACTGATTACTTCTTTGATTTATATGGTCTTGATTATGGCTGTATTTGTCCCACTCAGCGTGCGCAAATATCGTAAAGCTGCTGGTTAAGCGTAAAACTCTGCGGCTTTAATTTCGACCTTAATTTCACGGCCGTTTGGCGCTGTATACGAAACTGTTGCACCAATTTCAGCGCCCAGTACAGCTGCTCCTAGTGGAGATTTTTCTGAGTAGACATCGAGATCGCCCGATGCAATTTCGCGTGAACCGAGAAGAAACTTCATCTCATCTCCTGCAATCACTGCAGTGACGACCATGCCGGCTCCAACTTTTCCATCAGCACTTGCTGGGGGAGTTCCGATGTGGGCGTTTTCTAGCATCTGCTTTAACTGGCGGATGCGCGCTTCCATCTTGCCTTGTTCATCACGTGCAGCGTGATAGCCGCCGTTCTCTTTCAAATCACCTTCGGCGCGAGCTGCTTCAATCTTTGCAGTAATTTCTTTGCGCCCTGGACCTTCAAGGTGCGCGAGTTCAGCAGCAAGGCGATCTGCTGCTTCTTGGGTTAGCCAGGTCTGTTGTGAACTCATAAGAGGTAATGCTAGACGATAGCCAAAAGTTAGCGAATTCGGCAGCGTGTAATGCCGACATTAACGGCATCTGCGCGGGTAGGAATCGCCACGTTGCGCTCAAGAGAGTTGGCGCCGGCTTCAATCACATCATCAACCTGACCGACGACGTTCTTATCAAAATCGCGAGCGGTCAAAGTGCAGATAACGACAGCGTTGCCATCTTCGCGATTGATTGAGTATCTAATTGTGGGGTTACGAGGGTCGCTATTTTCAAAAGAGATTAAGTCTTGCGAAAGTTCAGGGCGCGCGTGATGAAGCCCTGCCCATGCGACCCAAGCCACACCAGCAACGAGAAGAGTGACGGCGTACTTCACCCAAGCGCTCTTTGGCTTAATTCCATATCGATCGTTGTAATCGAATTGGCTCTCGTTGTAACTCATGGGAGAATCATGTCATGGCTAGAGATGTTGAAGTAGGTGTAGTTAGCTCGCTGACGATGATTGTCCTTTTCTCATCAGTCTTCTTCCTGCTCCGCAATTTCTATAAGCGCTTTACTCGCTTTAAAGAGAAAGAAGCGCCAATGCAGGAGAATGAGGGAAACAATTAAAAAGCCTCTACAAGCAATTACAGTGCTTGTACTTGCTGCAATCTTTATCGCGCTCGGAATCTGGCAGTTGCAGAGAGCGCAAGAGCTACAAAACGCCAAGAAGGTAGTTGCGGATACAACTATCTACCCACTTGCACAGATGGCTTCGGCGACAGGATCAGTTCCCGCCGAGAGCATCCTGAAATTTGTCACAACTACTGGCCACTACATCGCAACCTATAAGGCGCCCAACCAGAAAGATGGTTCAGGCGCTCTGGCAGATTTGGAGGTCGCCCTTCTCGAAGAAGAAGACGGTGCAGCGATTCTCGTAGTCCGCGGGCTTTGGGAAGAACGATTAACTGCACCCGATATTGCGATGGCAAGAAACGTCACTGTCACTGGAACGCTCTTGCCGAAGCAGAATGATGATCGCGCCGAGAATATTGATGGGCAGATATCACGCGTTGATAGCTCTCTTCTTGTGACTTCATATTCAGGCCAGCTCTATGACGGATTTATTCTGGCAACGGGCGAAGAGCTAAACGGCCAGCCCATTGAGCGAAGCAGAATTTCGGCGCCCGAATTGACCGCGGGAGTACCTGGTTATTACTGGCAACATATTTCTTACGTTGTGGTCTGGTGGTTTATGGCAGCGCTTGTGCTCTGGGCGCCTTTCTATCGTCGCAGGGATTAGGCTAAGGGCTATGGCAAAGACTGGAAATGCAGCGCTTCTTCGTTTTCGAGTGATGGCAATTGTTTGCGGAGTAAATCTTCTCCTTCTGATTCTGGGTTATATGCCAGCCAAGTACATCTTTGATGCGCTCGAGAGCAACAAATGGCTGATTGCGATCCCCATTGCCCACGGCTATCTCTACATCGTCTATATCTTGACCGCCCTCCAGATCGGCGTGCAGAAGAAGATGCCGCTCTATGCGATTTTGGGGCTTTCTCTGGCAGGGACTCTGCCGGTGGCTTCCTTTGTGGCCGAGCGCCGCATGATGCGTCGATACGGCTAGATTAACTTTTCATTACGTTAAATCTTTTGGTGGCGTGTCGCACCAATAGTCCGATTCATTCGTTCTATCTTTTACGAGTCAGAAGCTCTATTCGAACTACTGCACTCGTGCGGGCGATTACAACTAAAGAGAATGGTTAGGCCTTGGCTACTTCAAAGTCAGCAGCATCAGGCAAGAACAATTCAGCGCGTAAAACTTATGTTTTAGATACATCAGTACTGCTGGCAGACCCCAACGCGATCGCTCGATTTGAAGAGCACGAGGTAATCATTCCCATCGCTGTCATCGGCGAACTTGAAACAAAGCGTGATCATCCTGAACTTGGCTACTTTGCCCGCGCCGCTTTGCGCGCCCTCGATGATCTGCGCATTGAACATGGTCGCCTCGATGCGCCACTGACTGTGACTCCTGAAGGCGGCACTCTCTCAGTCGAGCTCAACCACACTGATTTAAGTACCTTGCCACATGGCTTCTTGCGCGATGGCACCAACGATTCTCGAATCTTGGCAATTGCAAAGAACCTCATGTCTGATGGAAAGCATGTAGTTCTAGTTACTAAAGATCTTCCACTTCGCGTCAAAGCTTCCTCTGTCGGAGTTGAAGCGCAGGAATATCTGGCAGAGCTAGTTTCCAATAGCGGGTGGACCGGAATTGAAGAGGTTTCAGTTGGGCACTCTGTTATCGACGAGCTCTATGCATCAGACCGCGCCGATCATGAATCTGCCCATCAGCATCCGGTACACACCGGAATCGTTCTTCACTCAGAGAAAGGAAGTGCGCTCGCGCGAGTAACTGCCGACAAGCAGTTGCAGTTAGTCCGTGGAGACCGCCAAGCCTTTGGTCTTCATGGTCGATCAGCTGAACAACGAATCGCCCTCGACCTTCTGCTCGATGAAGGAATTGGAATCGTCTCCCTCGGCGGTCGCGCCGGAACCGGAAAGTCAGCCCTTGCTCTCTGCGCCGGACTAGAAGCGGTGATGGAGAAGCGCCTTCATAAGAAAGTCGTCATCTTCCGTCCGCTCTATCCCGTCGGTGGACAAGAGCTGGGGTATCTACCTGGCAGCGAGGGCGAGAAGATGTCGCCTTGGGCTCAGGCAGTCTTTGATACTTTGGGCGCGCTCGTCAGCCAAGCTGTCATCGATGAAGTCATTGACCGCGGTCTTATTGAAGTTCTGCCGCTGACCCATATCCGTGGCCGTTCATTGCACGACTCATTTGTCATCGTCGATGAAGCTCAATCCCTCGAACGCGGAGTTCTGCTGACTGTCCTCTCTCGAATCGGACAGGGCTCTCGGGTAGTTCTCACCCACGACGTCGCCCAGCGCGATAACTTGCGCGTTGGCCGCCACGATGGCGTCGTCGCCGTGGTCGAAACGCTCAAGGGCCACCCGCTCTTCGCCCATGTGACCCTGACTCGCTCAGAGCGCTCGCCGATCGCGGCGTTGGTCACCGAGATGCTCGAGGGGCCTCAGGCTTAAGGGGCGCTCTCACCCCGCTACCTCCCCTTTTTATATCTCACAGCGACAAATCGGACATATAAGACTTTGCCCTAACTGACCTGCGCTTTTGTCTATCCACAACGCCAGACTTTTCTGAGAATTTCCGACTCACGCGGGGCAAAATTTGCGACAGGCCCCATCCCTTGCCACCCTTTCACCATTCCCCAACAACGCGGGCCTCGATTACTTAACTTTTTGAGGCCAGGTTGCCACGCCAGTCACAGAACAGGAGCAGATCAGATGACACGAAATATCCGTGACTTCTTCGCCGCTCTTGCCTGCCTCAAAACTTCTAAGCACTTCAAGCCGGCGCTCTGGACGATGGTCGCTTCGATGCTCTTTATCGCGACCTCCCAGACAACTGCCTATGGCCTGGAATTTCCCATGACCACCCGGCTAGCGCTTCCAGCTTCAAAGAATCTGACAGTTGCAGGCACTATGCCATCGGCTGCCTTAATAGGTCAGACCTCTGAGATGGCGCTGGTTGCCTATGCGATGCAGCAGGTCAACCAAGCTCGCGAAGAGCTCGGTGCCAAGAAGGTTGCCAAGGCGATCATGAACGTTGAATACGCCTGGGACGATAAGCAGTATTCATGTCTTAATAGCCTCTGGACTAAAGAGAGCAATTGGAATTACAAGGCTCGCAATAAGCGAACTGGCGCCCATGGAATTCCACAGGCGCTACCTGCCGACAAGATGGCAGTTGTTGGAACCGATTGGCGCACCAACCCAGTTACACAGATTCGTTGGGGACTTCGCTATATCGATATCCGCTATGACACACCATGTAACGCGTGGTCAAAGTTTAAGCGCCACCGCTACTACTAGACCAGACCGACTTTAATTTTCTGGCTTAAGGCCAATTGTTAGCGGGCGCATAGTCTCAGCAAAAAAATCATTTCCCTTATCGTCAACGACGATGAAGGCAGGAAAATCAACAACATCAATCTTCCAGACAGCTTCCATTCCTAAATCTTCAAAATCAAGAACTTCAACTTTTTTGATGCAATCTTGGGCAAGGCGAGCTGCCGGTCCACCAATGGATCCGAGATAGAAGCCACCATGTTTTGCGCAAGCATCGGTAACTGCCTTTGAGCGATTGCCTTTAGCGAGCATCACGAAAGATCCACCATGAGCTTGGAATTGATCGACATAAGAATCCATACGACCTGCAGTTGTTGGGCCGAAGGAACCAGATGCCATACCGGTTGGAGTCTTGGCAGGTCCTGCATAATAAACAGCGTAATTCTTCATGTAATCCGGCATCGGCTTACCGGTATCAATCATCTCTTTAATGCGGGCATGGGCGATATCGCGAGCAACCACAATCGTTCCGGTCAGGCAAACACGGGTCTTTACGGGGTGTTTCGAAAGCTCGGCGCGGATGGCATCCATGGGTTGGTTGAGATTGATTGCAACAACGTTGTCATCGAGGTGCTCATCAGTAGTTTCAGGTAAGTAGTGAGCAGGTTCGGTCTCAAGCTGTTCCAGGAAGATGCCATCTTTAGTGATCTTCGCCTTTGCTTGGCGATCGGCCGAACATGAAACAGCGATTGCGATAGGTAGTGATGCGCCGTGACGAGGCAGGCGTACGACGCGGACATCGTGGCAGAAATACTTTCCACCGAACTGTGCGCCTATTCCTAGCTTCTGAGTTAACTTAAAGACTTCTGCTTCTAGCGCAAGATCACGGAAACCATGGCCAGTTGTGGCATCTCCTTGCGTTGGCAAGTGATCGAGGTAATGGGTGCTGGCTAACTTTGCAGTCTTTACTGTGTGTTCAGCGCTGGTGCCGCCGATAACAATTGCCAAGTGATACGGAGGACAGGCCGCTGTTCCAATCGAACGGAGCTTTTCATCAAGCCAATTCATAAATGAAGTGGGATTCAATACAGCCTTTGTCTCTTGGTATAAAAATGACTTATTTGCACTACCGCCACCTTTTGCGATAAACATAAAGTTATATTCATCCTGGTGATCGCTATCTGCATAAATTTCAATCTGTGCCGGCAAGTTATTGCCTGTGTTCTTCTCTTCCCAGGTTGTCACCGGCGCCATCTGTGAATAACGTAGATTTAACTTTGTATAGGCGTCATAAACGCCCTGAGAAAGCGCAACTTCATCTTTGGCAGTGGTCAACACATACTGACCCTTCTTGCCCATGATCAGCGCGGTGCCAGTGTCTTGGCACATCGGCAAGATGCCGCCTGCTGCGATATTGGCATTCTTTAGAAGATCGAGCGCGACAAAGCGATCATTGGCTGAAGCTTCTGGGTCTTTGAGAATCTTTGCTAGCTGTTCAAGATGCTCGCTACGTAGGTAATGCGAAATATCGTGGATGGCAGTTTCTGTCAGCAAGGTAAGCGCTGACGGTTCTACCTGCAGAAACTCTTTATCGCCGAGCTTTACAACGCTTACGCCCTCACGCGATATCAGGCGATATTTTGTGGTGTCCGCTCCAATCGGCAAAAGATCAGAGTATGAGAAATTAGGAGACATTATTCGGCGCCTTTTTTAGCGGCTTCAATCTTCTTCTTCGCCCCGTCCAACCATTCCTGGCAGATCTTGGCTAACTCTTCGCCACGTTCCCAGAGCTTGAGTGATTCTTCTAAGGTTGCGCTGCCATCTTCGAGGGATTCAACAATTTCGGCAAGCTCTTCGCGGGCTTGTTCATAGGAAAGCTTCTTCTCACTTGCAGCCATGGGAACAATCTACTCTCAATCGTTGCTTGCTGTGACTGTGGCGCCGGTCTCGCCTTTTGCCACGCGGATACGTAAAGCGGTGCCTGCCTTTAACTTGGTGGCATCGCGCAGAATTTTTCCATCAGTTAATTGCACCACTGCATAGCCACGGTCCATCGTTGATTGTGGCGAGAGTGAACGTAAATGATCGCGTACGCCCTTCAACTCTTTCTTCTCAATTTCAATCAGAGATGCAAAGCCACGCAGTGCGCGATCACGTAATGCCTTCATCTCATCGCGTCTTGTAGTGACCATAACGATTGGGTCTTTCATGACGGGGCGATTACGGAGCTGGGCAATTTGCTGTGATTCAAAGTCAAGGCGGGCCACCAAAGAACGCAGCGCACGATCGCGCAGCTTCTCGATATCGCTAATTTCTTGGGCAATATCAGGAACAACTCTCTTGGCAGCATCGGTTGGCGTAGATGCGCGGTAATCAGCAACGAGATCAAGTAAGGGCGCATCTTTCTCGTGACCGATAGCGCTGACGATAGGAGTCTTACACGAAGCAGCTAAGCGCACGAGCGTTTCATCGCTAAAAGGCAAGAGATCTTCAAAAGAGCCACCGCCGCGAGTAATGATGATGACATCAACAAGTGGATTAGCTTCTAACTCCTGCAGCGCTTGCGAAACTTCGACTACTGCCGCGGCGCCTTGCACTGCTACTTCTCGAATTTCAAATTGCACTGCAGGCCAACGACGGCGGGCATTTTCAACGACATCTTTTTCGGCATCGGTATTACGTCCGCAGATCAACCCAACAGTGCGCGGCAGCAGTGGCAACTTCACTTTGCGATCTGAATTAAAGAGCCCTTCTAGCGCTAACTTCTCTTTTAGCGCCTCTAGCCGAGCAAGAAGTTCACCGACTCCCACCTGACGAATCTCTTTAGCTGACATCGTCAGCGAACCATTTTTGGTAAACCATGATGGCTTGGCATGGATAACAACGCGAGCATTGGCCGGCAACGGTTGCGCAGTTGCTAAAACAGATTTGTAACACATCACAGAGATGCTCATATCTGCCGATGTATCGCGCAGACGCATAAATGCCATGCCACCGCTTCGTTCATTCAATTCTGAAATCTCGCCCTCAATCCAAATTGGGCCTAAACGATCGATATATTCCTTGAGCGCTTCAGAGACGACCCGAACTGGGGCAGGGGATTCGCTTGAAGTTTCGAACATAGCGCGAGCCTAATAGACTCACCCACATGGGCAAGAGAGTTCTCCTAGCTGCGCCGCGCGGTTATTGCGCCGGCGTAGACCGAGCGGTTGTGGCTGTTGAAAAGTCACTCGAACTCTATGGAGCTCCTGTGTACGTCCGCAAAGAGATCGTCCACAACAAGCATGTGGTCTCTACTCTTGAACAACGTGGCGTCATCTTCGTAAATGAAACCGATGAAGTTCCAGAAGGTGCAACCGTTGTCTTCTCAGCTCACGGAGTATCTCCTGCTGTCCACGAAGCAGCAGCTGCTCGTAATTTGAAGACCATCGATGCAACTTGCCCACTCGTTACCAAGGTGCACAACGAGGTAAAGCGCTTTGCAGACGATGAGACCGAAATTTTGCTCATCGGCCACAATGGCCATGAAGAGGTTGAAGGAACTGCCGGAGAAGCACCTGGCAAGGTACGTATCGTCGATGGACTCGATGAAGCGCGTACGATCCAACCAACTCCTGGAAAGAAGTTGGTCTGGCTCACCCAGACAACTCTTTCAGTCGATGAAACCATGCAATCTGTTGCAATCCTAAAAGAGCGCTTCCCTGAGATTGCCAACCCTCCCTCTGATGACATTTGTTATGCAACCCAGAATCGCCAAGAAGCGATAAAAGCGATTGCGCCGCAAGCAGATCTCGTCATCGTTGTGGGATCTACCAACTCTTCAAACTCAGTGCGCTTAGTTGAAGTTGCCCTTGAATATGGCGCTAAGGCTGCCTATCTCGTCGACTATGCAGCCGAAGTAAAAGATGAGTGGTTTGAGAAAGTGGAAACCATCGGCGTTACAAGTGGCGCATCAGTGCCTGAAATCTTGGTCGATGATTTACTCAAGCACTTAGATTCACGTGGTTATCACGATGTGCAAGAGGTGCGTGCTACTGAAGAGACTCTTCTCTTTGCCCTACCGAAAGAGCTACGCGCAGATCTAAAGGCTGCCAAATAGTGGCGACTTTCGTCGATATTCAAGGCGAAAAGTTAGCCGTTGAAATCTACGAACCAAAAACTCGTGTTGCCGATGTAGTTCTCGTGCATGGCTGGACTGGCAGTAAAGAAGATTTCAATCTGATTGGTCCCTTACTTGCAGATAAGGGTTATCGCGTACTGACCTTTGATAATCGCGGTCAACATGAATCAGCACATAGCGTGCGTGAAGGTGCTTATGAGGTGCGCTCCTTAGCGCTAGATGTGATCGAGTTAGTCAAAAGTTTTGGTTTTATCAAGCCACATCTCTTGGGCCATTCATTCGGTGGGTTGATTTCACAGCGCGCTGTTGTTGAATCCCCTGACACATTCTCATCGTTGACGTTGTTCTGTAGCGGCCCGCATGCAATTCCCGGCAAGCCAGAGCTTCAAGCGAGTATTGAAATCTTGGCCAGTATGTCGATGCAAGAATCATGGGATCGCTTCAAAGAAGAGACAGATAAATTGCTGCCGCGCTATGAACTTTATAAGAAGCGCTGGACTGCATCAGACCCTCGCTCAACACACACGATGGCCCTGCACTTACAGAACGCGCAGCCACTGATTACTGAGATTGCAGCACTTAAGATCCCTGTGCATGTTGTCTACGGAGAAGACGATGATGCCTGGCCTTTAGATTTACAGGATCAGATGGCGAGGGATTTAGCTGCGCCATGCACGATTATTAAGAACGCTGGACATTGTCCGAACGAAGATCAACCTGAAGAGACAGCGCGAGTTTTAGCGAACTTCTGGAGCGCTCTGTAAGCGCTTTGATGGGCGGTTCTTCGCCTTCTCGTTAAAGAACATAAACCAGCCATAGAGTGCGCTGCCGAGCAAGAACGGCGCAACGCTGGCAAGAGTTGCAATGAAATCAATTCCGACTCGTGAAATTCGCAAACCATCGGAGAGAATCGTGACAAAGAGAGCAGTTGCCGCAAAGGCAAGCGGCGGAGTAACCGCTGAAACGTAACGAGTACCGGTGCGACCATAAGCAACACCGCCGTAAGTAACTAAACAGATAGCCAGCCCCGAAAGAATTCCAGCGCCATCGCGTACCCACATCTCAAGGCCAACAAGTACGAAGAGGAAGAAAGATTGCAACACAACAACGCCCTGCTTCTTAAGGCCGGG
>JAPOKG010000028.1 GCA_029977785.1 Actinomycetota bacterium
GCACTTGCCGTTCCAACTCATCGCACAGCGCCAGGTAGTACTCAGGCATGGAGCCCGCAGGAATCAGTTTCAGTTGAAGATTCATTAGTTCATTACACTCAAGATGCGGCTTATTCAAACTTCTGGAACAAGGGTGTAATTGAAGTGGGCGCGGATGCTGACTTTGTCGTGTTGGATCAGAATCCGTTAAAAGTTGTGACAGAGAAAGTGGCTGAGATAGAAGTTCTGCAGGTTTATGTTGCTGGAATTAAAGCGTAATCAGCCAGTATTACGTAAGCCTGCTGCAACACCGTTAATAGTTAAGAGAAGTGCGCGTATTAAAGTTGGATCAGCAGCTGCGCCTTCTTGGCGCACGCGGTTAAGCAGTGTTACCTGAAGCAGTTGAAGAGGCGCAAGGTAGGTATCACGCACCTGCAGAGTACGAGCAAGAACAGCTTGATCACCAAGCAATGAACTCTTTCCAGTCAGTTTCAATATTTCATCAACTGTCAGTTGGAATTCTGCAGTAATGGTGTCGAGGAAGTGATGGAGTTCTTTTGGAACCAGGGTTTCGACATAACGCTTTGCAGTTACTAAATCGGTCTTGGCTAAAGTCATTTCAACGTTGCTAATAAATGTTGAGAAGAAGTGCCATTCATGGAGCATCTGCTGCAAAACATCGTTTTTACCTGCTTCGCGCGCAGCTTTGAGGCCAGAACCAACACCAAACCAACCCGGGACAATTTTACGTGATTGGGTCCATCCAAAGACCCAAGGGATTGCGCGTAGTGAATCAAGACCACCTGCGGCATCTGGTCTACGTGAGGGGCGAGAACCTAAGAAGAGATTTCCTAGCTGCTCAACTGGAGTCGATGCATAGAAGTAGGCCGGAAGATCTGGGTGATCAACGAGCGCGCGATAAGTCTTAAATGAGTTATCACTAATCAAATTCATGCATTCATTCCACTTAGCCAAATCATCTTTGCTCTGGCGCGGTCCACGGTTAAGAATTGTCGCTTCTAGGGATGCAGCAAGTGTGAGTTCAACGTTCTCACGGGCAAGAGCCGGAAGTGCGTACTTATCTGAGATGACTTCACCTTGTTCGGTCATCTTGATCTGTCCATCAACTGATCCCCAAGGCAGCGCAACGAGTGCGTCATATGTTGGTCCGCCACCACGGCCGACAGAACCACCGCGACCATGGAAGAGACGAAGTTTCACGCCGTGGCTCTTAGCAACATCACGCAAGATACGTTGTGCGCGATGGATTTCCCATTGCGATGTTGCGATTCCAGCATCCTTATTTGAATCTGAGTAACCCAGCATGACTTCTTGCACGTTTCCGCGTAGTTCAACTACCTTGCGATAGGTGGGATTGGCGAGCATCTTCTCAAGAATTTCACCTGCTGCGCGAAGTTCTGCAACTGTTTCAAGAAGTGGTGCAAAGCCAATTTTGGCGATTCCGCGCGAGATATCTACAAGCCCTGCCTGCTTACCAAGAACAGTTGCAGCAATTAGATCATCTGCGCCCTTAGTCATGGACACGATGTAGGTCTCAATGACTTCTGGACCGAATCTTTCAATCAAATCTTCAATGGCAACAAAGGTGTTGAGAGTCTTACTAGCTGCTGCATCGAGGGAAGAAGTATCAAACTTTTTATTAGATGCTAAGTGCTCGATAAGCACAGGAAATTTCTCGTCATGAGAAAGTTCCTTGTAGTTTCCGCCGATGAGTTGCTGCAGAACGTTGTGATGAGCATCTGAGTGTTCGCGGATATCAAGCGTTGCGTGGGTAAGGCCAAAAGCAGCAACAGTGCGGATAGTGCGCTCAAGCAGGCCAGTTGCCAGCAGTTCGCCGCGGTGAGCAAAGAGTGAATCGCGCATCAAAGTCAGATCGGCCAATAGTTCAGCTGTGTTCCTGTAATCGCGTCCTGGCACATGTGGCCCACGAGCTGCATGGCGACTACGTGTGAAAGCTAAACGGTGCACGATTGCTGTGGCCTTTAGGCGATATGGCTCTTGGACATTAAGGCGCAAGAAACGTGGCTCAAATTCTGGGATGTTCTTCAAATCTTTTTCAACCGATGCGCTGAGTTCGGGCGTTGCACCTGCAATACGAGTTGAGACCGAAAGCATCTGACGAAGTCGGTTCATCGCAGCCATTGTGGTGCGGATGGCATGGTTTACCTGAAGTACAACTGCTTCTTCAGTGACTTCAGGAGTGATGTTTGGGTTGCCGTCGCGGTCTCCACCGATCCAAGTACCAAATGTCAGAGGACGCGCAGTTACTGGTAGATCAATCTTGAGGCGCTTGAGTTCGCGCGCAAAATCATTAAGTACTTCAGGAACTGTATTGGCCGAAAGATCATCAAGGTAATACAGAGCATTCATCGCTTCATCGAGCGGTTCTGGACGATCAAGGCGCAGCTCATCTGTCTGCCACAGTAAATCTACTGTTTCGGCTAGGCGCTCTTCTTGAGTAACTGACTTGGGGGTATCGAGCAAAGATGCGATTTCACCCAACTTACCAAGAATGGAACGACGAGCAGCTTCAGTTGGGTGCGCTGTAAACACTGGGCGCACATTGAGTTCGTTGATCCACTTAATTAAATCTTGTTGAGTGATTTCATGGCCATCAACTGGATTATTAATTGCGCTCTCAATCTTGTCGATGGCGCGAGTAATCCAAGAACCTCCACGTTCGCGGACTTCAGCAAGAACACGAGAACGGTGAACTTGCTCGGCCACATTGGCAAGATGGAAATAGGTGCTGAATGCACGTACCAATTGCACTGATTCATCGACAGTTAACTTGTTGAGAATTTCAACGCCGCTACCTTCGCGTACGCTCTTGCGCACACTTTCAACGAGATCGAGAAGTTGTTGACCCTCTTGACGCACAAGAGATTGGCCTAACAAATCGGCAAGGCGGCGCACATCGCTACGCAAGGTGGCATCGTCGGATTCAACGATGCTCTTGGCTTCGAGATTCTGATTTGGCGCCTGAGTCACCTGCGAATTATCGCAGGTTGAACGAGGTCGATAGACTGTGATTGTTCGCCCCCCTCACTTTGTGAAGCGGGGCTTTGAGTCGTTTGGAGGCGCTTTCAATGAGAGGAATTCTTCCGGTATTACATAGTGATACTGAAGTCCTTGCTGCGCTCGAATCTGATTCAGCCAAAATCATCGCAGCACCTCCAAGTTATCCATTTTTGATTGCTCTCAAGGCACAACAACACCCCGTCTTGGTGGTTACCAGCTCTTCCCGTTCTGCCGAAGATCTTGCTGAAAGTCTGCGCGATTTACATTCGCGTGTCTATGAATTTCCTGCCTGGGAAACGCTGCCGCACGAACGACTAAGTCCACGAAGCGACACAGTTGCTCAGAGAATTGCAACGCTTTATTCGCTACAACTTTCTGAGGCCACACATCCAGTTGTGGTTGCACCAGTTCGTGCTGTAATTCATCGCTTCATTGCATCCCTCGCCACAGAACCGCTCTGGACTCTTGAAATTGGCCAAGAGATTGGTTTAACCGAACTCATCACTCATCTGACAGAGTTGGCATTTACAAGAACTGATCTTGTTGAAAAGCGTGGAGAATTTGCAGTGCGCGGAGGAATCGTTGATGTCTTCCTACCACTTGCGATGCACCCAGTTCGCATCGATTTCTTTGGTGATGAGATTGAAGAGCTGCGCTACTTTGAAGTCGCAGATCAGCGCACAAGTGAAGCGGTTATTGGAAAACTTTCTATTCTGCCCTGTCGTGAATTTTTACTTAACAACGAAATCTGCGCGCGCGCTGAAAAGATTAAGAACCAATATCCGGGTGCACTCGAAATTATCGGAAAAATTGCTGATGGAATCGCCGTTGATGGCATGGAATCACTTATCCCGCTGCTGACAGATGATTTCAACACTATCGCCCAACGTATGCCAGCAAATACAGAGATACTCTTCATTGATAGCGAGCGAATTCGTTCTCGCACCGCGGATCTCATTGAGACAAACGAAGAATTTCTAGAAGCATCTTGGTCAAACGCCGCCATCGGCGCCAGCGCACCTCTTCCCGTTGAGAAAGTCACCTATCTTTCCTGGGAAGCTCTACATGAAGAGTTAATAAGGCTGGGATTACCTATTGGAGCGCTCAACCCATTTGGTAGTGATCTCGATACCGATGCGCATTTTCTCGATATTGCAGCGATTGATCCGATGCGCGGAAACGTTGAGGCGCTCTGCGAACTTTTACGTACGGGGCTAGAAGCTCATGAGAGCGTTATCTTTTCGACAGTCGGCCACGGTATGGCTGAACGTTATGCCGGTATCTTCCGTGATGCAGACCTTCCTGTACAGATGGTGCAATCGCTCAAAGCTACGCCAACCAAGGGCTCTATTCATATTACGCAATCAACTCTTGGCTTTGGATTCCATAGCGATCGCGCCGGCATATTGGTCGTGACAGAGCGAGATTTATCAGGCAGTAAGACCACAACAAAAGATGCGCGCATGCCTTCTAAGCGCAAGCAAGCGATTGATCCACTCGAATTACGTTCTGGAGATTTCGTTGTTCATGAGCAACATGGAATTGGTAGATATGTGGAACTCATTCAGCGAACTGTTGGGGGAGTAACCCGCGAATACTTAGTCATCGAATATGCGCCTGCTAAACGTGGCCAACCTGGTGATCGCATCTTTGTTCCCACCGATACCTTGGAACAGGTCAGTAAGTATGTTGGCGGCGAAACTCCGACGGTGCACCGCATTGGTAGCGGCGAATGGCAGAAGGCAAAGGGTCGTGCACGAAAAGCAGTGCGCCAAATTGCTGGTGAGTTAATTCGTCTCTATGCAGCGCGCACCAGCGCACCTGGCTTTGCTTTCTCGGCCGATACTCCTTGGCAGCGCGAACTAGAAGATGCATTCTCTTATATCGAAACGCCTGATCAACTTTCAACAATTGAAGATGTCAAGCGCGATATGGAACGTCCATACCCAATGGATCGCATCATTTGTGGCGATGTGGGTTATGGAAAGACTGAAATTGCTATTCGCGCCGCCTTTAAAGCGGTGCAAGATGGGAAGCAAGTTGCTGTACTTGTCCCAACAACGCTTCTGGTACAACAACACTCCAAGACTTTTGCTGAACGTTATTCCGGATTTCCTATCCGTGTTGCAGGGTTATCTCGATTTAACACTGCTAAAGAGAGTAAAGAGATACTGCAAGAGCTTGCTGCAGGTTCAATCGATGTAGTTGTTGGTACCCACAGGTTGTTGTCGCAAGATGTCACCTTTAAAGATCTTGGCCTTGTGGTTGTTGATGAAGAACAGCGATTTGGCGTTGAACAGAAGGAATCTCTCAAGAAGATGCGTACAACGGTAGATGTGCTGGCAATGTCGGCAACGCCTATTCCCCGCACACTTGAGATGGCAGTAACTGGTATCCGCGAGATGTCGACGATTACGACTCCACCAGAAGAACGCCATCCCATCTTGACCTACGTGGGACCAGCTGATGATGCGCAGATTAAAGCGGCGATTCACCGCGAACTTTTGCGTGATGGTCAGATTTTCTATCTCCATAACCGAGTTGAATCAATCGATCGCGCCGCTGCCAAGATTCAAGAGTTGGTGCCAGAAGCTCGTATTCGCATTGCACATGGACAGATGGGAGAAGCAGCTTTAGAAGATGTCATCTTGGCATTCTGGAATCGCGACTTCGACATCTTGGTCTGTACAACCATCGTTGAAAGCGGTTTAGATATTGCAAATGCCAACACGCTCATCGTTGAACGCGCTGACAATTTCGGTCTTTCGCAGTTGCATCAATTACGTGGTCGCGTTGGTCGTGGTCGCGAACGCGCGTACGCATATTTCCTCTATCCCGCAGATCAACCGCTCTCTGAAGTCGCACTCGATCGCCTCAAGACAATTGCGACCAATACCGATTTAGGTTCTGGCATGCGCGTTGCACTCAAAGATCTAGAAATTCGTGGCGCTGGAAATCTATTAGGCGGTGAACAATCAGGCCATATCGCCGATGTTGGCTTCGACCTTTATATGCGTATGGTCGGTGAAGCAGTCCACGATTACAAAACTGGAATCATTGAAACTGATGAAAAGAACCACGAGTGCAAAGTTGAACTGCCAGTTAACGCACACTTATCTCAAGAGTATGTGCCGGGTGAACGTTTACGTCTTGATTTGTATCGACGACTGGCAGATGTTCGCAGTAAAGAAGACGTTGAATCCATTCGTGAAGAGCTAATTGATCGCTTTGGCGAGCTGCCACCCGAAGCACAATCACTTCTTGTTGTTGCCCAACTCCGCGCCTTTGCTAAATCGTTAGGCATTTCTGAAGTTGTAGCGGCTGGAAAATACTTGCGAATTTCACCGCTGGTTCTACCTGAATCAAAGCAGCTCCGCCTCAACCGACTCTTCCCTGGCTCGCTCTATAAGACCGCCACAAATACTGTGATGATTGCAATTCCCCGTGCGGCCGCATGGACTCCTACGGCAGAAGGATCCAAAGTTTTAGGGGATACTTCTCTTCTGGATTGGGCATCAGCCTCCCTGCATCAGCTAACAGAGTAAGAATGAATGAAAGCGAGCTCCACGTGAAGAAGTTTCTAGCACTCCTAGGTGTTATCTCAGTTCTAGCTCTTACAGGGTGCGGACGAATCGATAGCGCAGCAACTATCGGCAGTGTCACGATCTCGCAGGCAGATGCACAAGCTGTCGTGGATGAAGTTCTTGCCGAACGCGCCAAGGTTGATACAACTGGGATGCAGCTGACAACCGGCGAAGAACTCAACCGTGGCGAACTGCGTTTTACCATCATCACCCAGCTTTTTGAAGAGATTTCCAAAGAGCTAAAGATCGAAATTACTCCTACGCAGATTGCCCAGCGTAAGGCAGAACTTATTGCTCAAGTTGGTGGCGAGAGCGAACTTCCTCGTAATTTAGTCAGTGCCAATATCGCACCATCAAACTTTGAAAAGTATGTGAAGGCAATCATGACTTCTGATCTGATTGCAGAAGCGCTTCGCCAATCAGGAGTTCCTGATGAAGAAATCTCAGCGCGCATCGGACAGTTAGTTACTGCCAAGGCTAAGGAACTCAAGGTCACCGTCAATCCTCGCTACGGCGTTTGGGATATTGAACAAGGTGACATCGTTGCTAAGGATTCAGCAGGATCTGCAGTCGTTCCTTCCGGTAAGTAGTTCTACTCATGGCAGGTTCAGAACTTCTTCGTCTTGTAGAGGTAATGGATCGACTTCGCTCACCGGGCGGATGTCCGTGGGATGCTGAACAGACTCACCAATCGCTGATTAAGTATTTGCTGGAAGAGTCCTACGAATTTATCGATGCAATCGAAACTGACGATCGTGCTGGTATGCGTGAAGAACTTGGCGATGTTCTGTTGCAGGTCTATTTTCATTCACGAATTGCGCAAGACCATCCCACGGATCCATTCACCATTGATGATGTAGCGGGTGCAATCGCTGATAAGTTGATTAGCCGCCACCCACATGTCTTTGAGAACCTCGAAGTAAGTGGCACTGATGAAATTATTGAAAATTGGGAAGCGATTAAAGCTCGCGAAAAGGGTCGCACATCAGCAGTCGATGGAATAGCAATGTCTCAACCCGCGCTACCTCTTGTTGCCAAAATTCTTTATCGCGCTGAAAAATACAATGTCGAGCTGAAAATAGATTCACATATAAGCGATAGCGCAGCGACTGATAAATCTGTCGGGGATGCACTTGCATCAGTAATTGCCTGGGCGCATGAAAATGGGATTGACCCTGAAAACGCCCTTCGCGCCAAGGCGCGCGAGATGATCCGTGAGATTGAATCTGCTGAAAAGCACTCCTAGGTCAAAGGGGATTTGGCTTCAGGATAGGATTACCTCCTAACGTTCAGCGTTGAGCGCTGTGTTCCAAGTTTTTTACCTCTAGGAGATTCATCATGGCAATTATCGACGCAATCTACGCTCGCGAAATTCTTGATTCCCGCGGAAATCCAACTGTTGAAGTAGAAGTTCAACTCGAAGATGGCACCCAAGCACGCGCGGCAGTTCCAAGCGGTGCATCAACTGGAGCGTTTGAAGCTTCAGAACTTCGTGATGGCGATAAAGGTCGTTACCTTGGTAAGGGCGTTCAAAAGGCAATTGCTTTTGTTAATGATGAAATCGCTCCAGCAATAGAAGGTTACGATTCGCAAGATCAGCGCCTGATTGACTCAGAGATGATTGAACTTGATGGAACTCCTAATAAGTCACGACTTGGCGCAAATGCCATTCTCGGAGTTTCTCTTGCAGTTGCCAAGGCATCGGCTGATTCTTCAGATCTTTCACTTTTCCGCTATGTCGGCGGACCAAATGCCCATGTGTTGCCAGTTCCAATGATGAACATTCTCAATGGTGGCGCACATGCTGATACCAACGTTGATATCCAAGAGTTCATGATTGCTCCAATTGGAGCAGACTCATTCCGCGAATCACTTCGCTGGGGCGCTGAGATTTATCACGCACTCAAGGCAGTTCTTAAGAAGCGTGGACTTGCTACCTCTGTTGGTGACGAAGGTGGCTTTGCTCCAAACTTAGATAGCAACCGTGCAGCCCTCGATCTCATCATCGAAGCAATTACGGCAGCAGGTTTTAAGCCAGGATCTGAAATTGCACTTGCGATGGATGTTGCTGCAACTGAATTCCATGACAACGGCAAGTACAAGTTTGAAGGCTCATTGCGTTCATCCGATGAAATGATTGCGTATTACGCAGAGCTTGTCAGCGCATACCCAATCGTCTCTATCGAAGATCCACTTAATGAAGAGGATTGGGCTGGCTGGAAGTCAATGACTTCTTCCCTTGGCTCAAAGATTCAGATTGTGGGCGATGACCTATTTGTTACCAACCCAGTGCGTCTTGCTAAGGGAATTGAGACAGATACGGCTAACGCACTTCTCGTGAAGGTAAATCAGATTGGAACGCTTACCGAGACTCTTGATGCAGTCGATTTGGCACACCGCGCCAATTACCGCAGCATGATGTCGCACCGTTCTGGTGAAACAGAAGACACCACAATTGCAGATCTCGCAGTTGCTACTAACTGCGGCCAGATTAAGACAGGTGCACCATCACGTACAGAGCGAGTTGCTAAGTACAACCAGCTTCTTCGCATCGAAGAAGAGCTCGCCGATGGCGCTGTCTATGCAGGTCGTCAAGCATTTCCTCGCTTTAAGGGATAACAGACAATGGCTCGCAGATCCCCTAGTCGCAAGCGAAGTAAGAGTTACCGTTCGCGTAACTTAAACTTCAATCGCAATCAGGGATCTGGCAGAGCCTTTGCAGTTGCTGCCATCTTCTTTATGTTGGCGCTCTTTCTTGCGCCTCCAATTAAGAGCTACTTTGTGCAGCGCGCACAGATCAGCGCTCTTGAATCGCAACTCTCCAGCGATCGTGCCGCCCTTGAAGCTGCACGTAAAGAACTCACTCTCTGGCAAGATCCTGATTACGTAAAATCACAAGCGCGCGAACGTCTTCACTTTGTGATGCCAGGTGAGCGCCAATACATTGTTACCAGCGAAGATGGCATTAACTCTGATGCACCTGTCGAAAATGATGTTGTCTCAAATCTTCCTGAAGGGCAACCTTGGTACACCCGCATGATTGCCTCAATCACTGAAGCAGGTAAGCAGTGAGCATTGACAATCTTTCCAATTCCGAGACGCTGCGCTCTTCGGAATCACGCACAGCATCCCAATCCGATCTCGACACTATTGAAAACCAATTAGGGCGCACTCCTCGAGATGTGCACGCGATCTCTTATCGCTGCCCTTGCGGAAAACCTGCTGTTGTTGAAACTCCACCAAGACTTTCTAATGGTGAACCTTTCCCGACCTTTTACTACGCAACCTGCCCACGTTTAACTGCTGCAATTTCAACGCTAGAAACAACCGGCATGATGGAATCTATGTCGCAGCGACTTGAAACCGATGCAGAGCTAGCCGGCGCATATGCAGCCGCCCACGATGATTACATCGCAGCGCGTTCTGCGCTCAAGATTGATGTCCCTGAGATCGAAAATATTTCTGCAGGTGGAATGCCAACGCGCGTGAAATGTCTGCATTCGCTGATTGCACATTCACTCTCTGCAGGACCTGGAGTCAATCCACTCGGAGATGAAGCACTTGCTGAACTTCCTAATTGGTGGAAGCACATGCCATGCGAGTAGCGGCTATTGACTGCGGCACTAATTCAATTCGCTTGCTGATTGCAGATGTTGACGGAACAAACTTCCGCGAAATCGTTCGCGATATGGAAATCGTCAGACTTGGCCAAGGCGTTGATAAGACAGGGCAATTTCATCCTGATGCCATAGCCCGCACTCTCGCAGCCGTTGATAAGTACGCTCTTCAGATTGCCTCAAAGGGCGTTGAAAAGATTCGCTTCTGCGCCACTAGCGCCACCCGCGATGCCACCAACCGCGATCTCTTTATTAACGGCGTCAAAGAACGTCTGGGCATCGAACCTGAAGTAATTCCTGGTGAAGTAGAAGCTGCGCTCTCATTCCAAGGAGCCACCAAAGATTTCAATGAGAGCGAAGGACCATTTCTCGTTATTGATATCGGTGGCGGATCTACCGAATTTGTCTTTGGTACCTCATCCGTTGAGTTCGCCAAGAGCATGAATATCGGGTGCGTGCGTATGTCAGAGCGCCACTTCACTGGAGGAGATCCAGACCCAGGCCAGATTGCTGCAGCGATTGAAGATATCGATGAAGCAATAGCTCAGGCAGCAAAGATTGTTCCAATTACTCAGGCAAAGACCCTAATTGCAGTAGCAGGAACTGCAACAACAGTTGCTGCAGCGGCGCTTGATCTTCCTGCCTACGATCGCTACGCCATCCATCTATCTCGTATCTCTGCTGAGAAAACTCATGCAATCTCAAAGATGTTCTTATCAACGACCCGCGCAGATCGCGAATCCCTTGGCTATATGCACCCAGGTCGTGTTGATGTGATTGGTGCTGGCTCCCTTGTTCTCTCTCGCATCATGCTGGCAACAGGCGCTACTGAATTTGTTGCCTCAGAATCTGACATCCTTGATGGAATGGCTTGGTCACTTGTATAAGTCGATTGAACTTCTCGATAAAGCAATTGTGAAGTGTCACCAATGTCCGCGCCTTGTTCAATGGCGAGAAGAAGTAGCAGTAACGAAGCGCAAATCGTATGAAAACGAAAAGTACTGGGGGAAACCTGTACCCGGCTTTGGCTCAACAAAACCGAAGATGCTCATCGTTGGTTTAGCGCCAGGTGCACACGGTGCTAATCGGACAGGTCGAATCTTTACCGGTGATTCATCGGGAGATTGGCTCTATGGATCTCTTCACCGCATCGGTATTGCAAAAATTCCGACATCGACATCGCGTGATGACGGACAGGAGCTCCGCGATACTCGCATTTCAATGGCAGTTCGCTGTGCACCTCCTGAGAACAAACCCACGACTGAAGAGCGCGATACCTGCGCTCCATTCTTTGTAAATGAACTACAGCTCATTGCGCCGACAGTCAGATCATTCGTTGCACTCGGAAGCTTTGGTTGGCAGGTATTAATCAAGTCCTTAAAAGATCAG
>JAPOKG010000029.1 GCA_029977785.1 Actinomycetota bacterium
TTACGCGACCTGCAATTCCAATTCCAGGAGTTTGCGTCAGATCAGTAACCGGAAGTTGTTGCGCTCCACGGCTGATGCAGTAAGAAGTAATTGCCTGCGCCAATGGATGGTCGCTCTGACTTTCTAGGGCAAGCGCCGAAGATAAGATATTTCGTTCAGTAAGGTGTTGTGCAAAAGATGCTCCCAAAACTTTATGTGCCGATGCAGGCATTACTGCATCTTGCACCTTCATTACGCCGTCGGTCAGGGTTCCAGTCTTATCAAAGATTGCAACGTCAATGTGGCGCGATGCTTCTAGTACGCGCGGCTGGCGAATGACAATTCCACGAAGCGCACCACGGCCAGAAGCTACAAGGAGCGCCACCGGTGTTGCTAAACCAAGTGCACATGGACAGGCAATAACAAGCACTGTGATTGCAGTAGATATGGAAAAAGTCAGATTCTTTTCAGAAAGATAGAACCAGTAAGCAAATGTGCCAATTGCAAGGGCCGTAACGACGGGCACAAATATTGCGGCGATTTTATCTGCCAGCGCTTGTATCGGCGCTTTATTACCTTGAGCTGTGACCACCATTGCGGTGATACGAGCAAGTTCGGTATCGCTACCGATACGAGTGGCGCGCACGATCAAACGACCATTGTTATTGAGTGCAGAGCCAATTACGTTCATGCCGGGGGATACTTCAACAGGTGCAGATTCACCCGTCATCATTGAGTTATTGACGGAGCTCGTACCTGAAATAACGATTCCATCTGTTGCGATTCGCGCACCTGGCTTAACGATAAATTCATCACCGACTTGCAGATGAGAAATTGGAATCACTACTTCAGTGCCGTTACGCAGTACTGAAACTTCTTTTTCGCCCAGAGCCAGCAGGGTTGCTAAAGCGCTACTTGCGCTGCGCTTGGCGCGGGATTCGAGGTAACGCCCCAGAATGACGAAGAGCAGCACTCCAGCAGCGACTTCGGTATAGACATCGCCGACATTGTTGTAGGTGGCATAAATTGACCAGATATATGCACTCAGCGAGCCCAGTGAAATCAAGGTATCCATAGTGGGATGGAAGATATTTCTTATTGCTGCGCGATGGATGGGGAAGGCGACGAAGAGAATAAGAGGCGCCGTAAGAACAATGACGAGCCAAGATGCAAAGAGATGATCTGCGTGAGGTGGCAAAGCAATTTCATACTGAGTAAAGAGATCAATGAGCCAATCGTTGATTGGTTGGTGCCAACCCATCACCATAGATATTGCAATTGAAGGAATTGCAAAAAGGGCTGCAAAGACGAGCGCACGTGCGGCACCTTTGCGGTGAAGTGCAGGATCGGCTTGATCAGTAAGCAGCTTTGCTGAGTATCCAGCAGATTTAACTGCCTTAATAATCTGTTCCGCTGAAATATCTGCTGGCGCCAGAATATGTACCGTCTCCGATGCAAAATTTACAGAGGCTTTTACTCCAGTAATTTCGTTGAGCGTGCGCTCAATCGTGTTGACGCATGAAGAGCAGGTCATTCCTGAAACTGAGTATGTCTGCGCAATTAGTGGTTGCATCGTCATCCCTTTGGCTTGAGCGCGGTGACGACATAGTCATGGAGAACTCCATTTGTTGAAAGGCCATTTCCGCCGAGTGAACCATCGATACCATCAAGGTTAGAAAAGCGCCCGCCAGCTTCGCGCACAATAATGTCGAGAGCTGCCATATCCCAGAGCGCAAGAGAAGGTTCTACTGCAATATCCACTGCGCCTTCTGCCACCAACATATGTGACCAGAAGTCACCATGTGCTCGCGTGCGCCACGCGTTATCGAGCAGAGTACGGAAAGGTTCTAGTCGCGCGCCCCATCCTTGAAAATCAGAGTGCGAGATAGATGCATCTTCTATCTGTGAAATAGCAGATACAGAAATTTTTCGAGGAGTTGAGCTGGGACCACCACCACCATCTTTATTGACGATGACAAATGCTCCACCACCTTCAAAGGCATACCAGCGGCGAAAGAGCGCAGGAGCACTGACAACACCTACAACAACTTTCTCGGTTCCATCGCCTTTCTTCTCCATCAATGCAATCAGCGTTGCCCAGGTAGGGACTCCGCGGAGAAAATTCTTTGTGCCATCAATGGGATCAATAACCCAATAACGGCTCTTTTCAAGACCTTCATCACCAAACTCTTCACCAACGATTCCATCATCGGGACGATGTGCATGCAGGAGCGCACGGATGGCATCCTCTGCAGATTTATCAGCATCTGTTACGGGGGTGTTATCTGGTTTGGTTGTTACCGTCAGATCAATTGCTTGGTAACGAGAGAGCGTGATGGCATCGGCCGCATCAGCTAAACGGTGTGCGAGTGCGAGATCTTCACCGCGACTTGTCCCCATATGGCCAGTCTAACGCTCCTCGTCAGATGGCTTAACTTCAAGAAGAGAGCGCAGACTTGTGACTCTAATTAAACGTTCGCTCTTGGCTGCAGCATCAGATTCAATCCAGGCGTTGAGAGCACAGCTGGCTTCGCTGTGAGAGCAGTTAGGCATGCAACTTTGCGTTACTTGATAAATCTCGGGGAACGATTCGATGATGCGCTCTTTATTGAGGTGCGCGAGTCCAAATGCACGGATTCCTGGCGTATCAATAATCCAGCCGCCACCTACAAGTGGAAGCGCTATCGCACTCGATGAGGTGTGACGCCCACGCCCTGTGACATCGTTGACATCGCCGGTTGTGCGAGCTGCGTTATCAACTAAATCGTTGATGAGAGTTGATTTTCCTACGCCAGAATGGCCGACAAGAACAGAGATCTTGTTGTGGAGTATTTCTCTTATTGCAGCAATCTCTTGTGGGCGAGTTTCTAGCTTTGATGATGTTGTAATTATTTCTACACCCAACGCTCGGTACTCAACGAAAAAATCAGGAATAGGCGCGAGATCAACTTTGGTAACCAAAATAATTGGCGCAATAGATTCATGAAATGCGCTTACCAGAAATCGATCAATCAGGCCTCTACGTGGCTCAGGATTTGTTGAGGCGACCACAATCATCAATTGATCGATATTGGCAACGATAGTTCGTTCAACACGGGCAGCATCATCGACTGTGCGACTTAAAGTATTAGTTCGTTCATTTACAGTGACGATTCGGGCAAGGGTTCCTTCACTTCCAGTGAGATCGCCAACAACTTCTACTGAGTCACCTACAACAACCGATTTAGGTCCGAGTTCGCGCGCCTTCATGGCGGAGATGATTGTTCCATCCTCTGTAACGCACGTCGTACGTCCGCGGTCGACTGTTGTGACAAAAGCACTTACAGAATCTGAGTGAGTCGGGCGATCTTTACTGCGTCTGCGCGTAGTGCGAGAAGGGCGGATGCGAGCATCCGATTCGTCGTATTCGCGTGGACTCATATAACCAAACTATTCCAAAGACCTGGGAAATCAGGGAGCGTCTTGCGAGTAGTTGCCACATTCTCTACTTCAATTCCTGGTGTTACCAAGCCAATAACTGCTCCAGCAGTTGCTAGGCGGTGATCGTCATAAGTGTGGAATACGCCGGCGTGTAGAGGGGCTGGGGTTATATGAAGCGCTGTGTCTTCTTCAATGACGCTGCCGCCAAGTGCGTTAATTTCACGAGTAAGAGCTGCCAAACGATCTGTTTCATGTAGGCGCAGATGGCCAATTCCACGAAGATGTGAAGGTGAGTCTGCTAGCGCTGCAAGAGCAGCAATAGATGGTGTGAGCTCACCGACATCATGTAGATCAATATCGATTCCATGAATCGCATCACCACCAGTGAGTGTAAGTCCGTTATCGTTTAATTCAACACTGGCGCCCATTTGGGTAAAGATGTCACGAAGTTGATCACCAGGTTGCGTTGTTACACGTGGCCAATCTGAAATTGTGATGGTGCCACCACAGACCATGGCAATGGATAAAAATGGAGATGCATTTGATAAATCTGGCTCAATCACTAAATCTTTTCCGTGAAGCGAACCTGCTTTAACGCTCCAAGTTTGTGCTACAGGATCGACGCTTACATCAGCACCAAAATCACGGAGCATCGCAACAGTCATCTCAATGTGCGGCATGGATGGAAGTGCACCGCCACGATGAGTGACAGTTATTCCCTCTTCCATACTTGGAGCAACAAGCAGAAGCGCTGATAAGAATTGGCTTGATGCACTGGCATCGATAGTAAGTGCTCCACCTTTTATCTGTCCGCGCGCCTTGATTACCATCGGCAAGCTATAGCGACCACCATGATCAATTTCGATTCCAAGTTCTTCCAGAGCCTTAATTACTGGGCCGAGTGGACGCTCGTAAGACCTGGGATCTCCATCAAAGGAGATATCGCCATGCGCAAGGGCTGCTAGTGGCGGAAGAAAACGCATCACAGTTCCCGCATTTCCTACATCCACTCGAGCTGGGCCACGAAGGGGTGCTGGAGTTATTGTCCAGGCCTCGTCGTTGCCAGAAATTGAGATACCAAGGGCTGAGAGTCCAGCAGACATAAGTTGTGAGTCTCGTGAAATAAGTGGCTTGCGTATAACCGACGGAGTTGTTGCAAGGGATGCCAAGATCAGCGCGCGATTTGTGACAGATTTTGAGCCAGGGATGGTTACTTGTGCGTGCACAGGTGTGCGCCCACGAAAGGGTGCAGGCCAGTGCGCATCGCTCATACGCGCAGTCTATCTTGCTCAGCATCAAGTTAGGATTCGAGTATGTGCGGCCGATATGCGCAAACTTTAGGCGCCGAAGAGATTGTTCAATCCTTTGAATTGGATGGTTCGACACTGGATCAATCGCTTCCGCTCAATTGGAATATCGCCCCCACAAATGAGATTTACATTATTAGAAATGAATCCGATTCCAAGATTCTCGATAGCGCATCGTGGGGAATTATTGCGCCGTGGCAGAAAACCATGGTTGATGCGCGCGCATCTCAATCGCACGCAATCAATGCTCGTAGTGAATCCATCCACGAGAAACCAACTTTTCGTCATGCATTTAGAACTTCACGTTGTTTAATTCCAGCGACTGGTTATTACGAATGGGCTACATCGCTCGGAAAGTACGCGCCAAAACAACCGTTTTACATAAGTCGAGTAGATCAGCGCCAACTTTCGATTGCGGGTATTTGGAGTAGTTGGCAGAGCGAGAAGGGACAAGTGATACAGACCGCTGCGATTATTACCCGAGAAGCAGTGGGTGAGTTGGCGACGATTCATAGTCGGATGCCAGTCTTTATGCCTCAGGACAAATGGAGCGAATGGCTCGACCCCGAGAGTCGCGATGTAAATCGCCTTATTAAGTTGATGGTCAATGAAGACCCCGCCGCAGGTGTCGCGCCGGTGCCGGTTTCATCTCGAGTTAATCTCGTTGCAAATAATGGCCCTGAACTGATTACTCCCATAGAGCTCGGAGCGCCTGAAACCCTCTTTTAGATATACGCTATCTACGATGACATCCAAGGATTTAGTTCTCGAGAGCGCCGCCGATCGCACCATTCGGTTCGAGCGCGATGCTCTTGTGTATACCAACCAGTTATATGCAGCAGCGCTGCGTTACACAAAGAACCCTGAAGATGCACGAGATTTGGTTCAGGACACTTATCTCAAAGCTTTTGCCTCATTTCACCAATTTGAGGAAGGCACCAATCTGCGCGCCTGGCTTTATCGCGTATTGACTACAACTTTCATTAATTCATATCGCAAAGGTCAGCGCCAACCTCAAATATCAAATAATGAGTTGGAAGATTGGCAGGTTGCCGAAGCTCAGTCACACACCAGTGACCAAGGAAAATCAGCTGAGATGCAGGCGCTAGAAAACTTACCTGATAGCGATATCAAACGGGCGCTACAAGAGATTCCAGAAGAGTTTCGCATTGTGGTCTATCTTGCCGATGTCGAAGGTTTTTCCTATAAAGAGATTGCAGAAATCGTTGGCTCACCTGCCGGAACGGTGATGTCCCGTCTGCACCGCGGTCGTAAGCAGCTGCGCGAGAAACTAGCCGACTATGCCAAGGAACTTGGCTACACGGTTGGAGGTGACAAGTGAGCTTCATCGAAATTAAGTGCGGCGATGTCTTGGCATCTGTCATCTTCATTATTGAAGGAGAACTGCAAGAGATTCCACAAGCAGAGGCAATCTCAAGCCACATCACAACATGTGCGCCATGCGCTGCTGAGATTGAACATGAGCGTGCGATGCAACAGATGCTGCAAGATGTTTTGAAGCGCACCTGCGACGAGCAAGCGCCTGAAGATTTGCATCAGAGTATTCATCGTCAGTTACGTGCGCAGATGGCTGGCGCTGGGACCACCGAGGTAGTTACTCAGTTCAGTATGACTGAGATTTCTATTGAGATAGATGAGTTTGGAAATGTCGAGCATCGTGAAATTCAAATCGAGCAGACACATATCCAGCACTTTATCGACGACGACAAGTAACCTTTCAAGTATGAGACCTGCAGAAGAAGTCCTTGGCGCAGTTGGATTCTCTGTCTTAGCGGTACGTCCTGGAGATACCTGCGTCACGATGGGCGTTTCAGATCTACCTGTTGTCGCACCATCCATCTATCTCTCATTGATGGAGAGCGCGTGTGTTGCAGCTCTCTCCGAATATCTAGATGCAGGCGAAACAACATTTCTTACACACTCAAGCCTTGAGATTGTGGGTTCTGCGACGAGCGGAGTTGAGATTCGAGCCAATGCTCGCGTAATCAACATTGAAGGCAGAGAGTTGACCTTTGAATGTGAAGTTTATGATGGTGAGCGCCACTTAGCGCAAGCAGAAATAACAAGGGCGACAGTTGAGCGATTATCTTTCCTCGCTCGAACTGCCGCCCAATCGTTAATAAACGAATAGCAACTGCCTTTTTAGCTTAGGCCTTCTTGGTCTCCCAAAAGATTGCTGCAATCTCATCGATCTTTGCAATCAGTGAATCTGCAACTGCAACATCTTGAGTTCCCTTTGTGCCTGCAGCGCCTGCAAGCTTTGTCGCCTCATTGAAGAGTGAATGCAGTTGTGGGTACTTCTCGAAGTGAGGTGCCTTGAAGTAGTCAGTCCAGAGAACCCAAAGGTGTTCTTTGACTTGGTGTGAACGCTCTTCCTTAATTGCAACAGAACGTGAGCGGAAGTCTGCATCTGGATTAGCTGCATACTTTTCCATGCAAGCCTTTACAGAAAGCGCTTCAATCTTTGCTTGTGCTGGGTCATAGACGCCGCAAGGAAGATCGCAATGTGCGTGAACAGTAATTTTTGGTGTGAATATATTTCTCATGAGAGCGAGACTACTGCAGGTCTCACTAGAATTCGACTTATGGCGAAGTACGCATCCGTGGTCGTAGAGGGTGACTCAATGGAGCCAACTTACAGCGCTGGCGATTGGTTATTGGGGCGTTGGGCCAGGTACAAGCTAACGGGTGCACATCGCATCAAGGTCGGAAACGTCATCGTCATCGAACGTGAAGAGCAGCCGGGTATCTTTTATGTGAAGCGAGTTACGCAGACGCGCACATCTGGCGGTCATATGCCAACGGTTTTCGTCAGCAGCGATAACCCGGTAGGAACTGATTCCAGACAGTGGGGATGGTTGCCGATTACTAGCGTGCGAGCAAAGATTTGGTTTAGATTTAAGCGCGCTTAGAGGTTAGCTAACTTCTCTTTCACAGCGATTACAGATGGATTTGTCAGCGCCTGACCATCAGAAAACAAGAGAGTGGGAACAACGCGATTTCCACCGTTTACCTTTTCAACAAAGGAAGCGTAGTTTAACTCTTGCTCGACATTGATTTCGCGGAAAGTGATTCCATGTTCATCAAGTTGGTTCTTAAGTCGCTTGCAATATCCACACCAGTCGGTGCTGAACATAACAAATTCTTGGCCAATTAAGCCAAGTGCTTGAACTTCAGCGCTCATTTGGAAACCTTCATCGCGTAAAAGCTTCGACTAGTAACGCCTTTGCCTCATCCTCATGTAAGTGATGATTTCCTGTTGCAGGAGATGCAGCAGCGCGACGAGAGATGCGACGCAGTACGCGATCATCAATGGCTGTTCCACCAATCGCCTGTGTTGTGCTGAGAGCAATATGCGGCCACGGACCTTGGTTAGCAGGTTCATCCTGAACCCAGAGCAAGTTAGCATTTGGATGTTTCTTTGCTTCAACTTCCATCTGTGCAACAGGCAGTGGATAGAGGCGTTCTACGCGAACAATCGCGGTACTGCTGTCATTAAGACGTGCACGCTCTGCAACGAGGTCGTGATAAATCTTTCCAGAGCAGTAGATCAAACGAGTGGCGTTCTGAACTTCATGATCGCCGATGACTGGCAAGAATGTTCCAGAGGTGAAGTCACTGATTGATGATGCTGCAGCCTTTAAGCGCAACATAGATTTTGGCGTAAAGACAACCATTGGGCGTCGCTTTGGATTTGCGGCATGGAAGCGGAGCAAGTGGAAATATGAAGCGGGTGTTGAAGGCTGTGCCACAGTCATATTCTTTTCAGCACAGAGCGCTAAGAATCTTTCAATACGTGCTGATGAGTGATCCGGTCCTTGTCCTTCATAGCCGTGAGGAAGCAAGAGGACAACGGATGAACGCTCGCCCCACTTCTGTAGAGCTGAGGAGACGAATTCATCGATGATTGTCTGGGCGCCATTAGCAAAGTCCCCGAACTGGCCTTCCCAAAGCACGAGCGCTTCCGCGCGCGCAACCGAGTAACCGTATTCAAAGCCCATCGCTGCATATTCACTCAAGAGTGAATCGACAACGAAGAACTGGTTTGCATCAGAGATAAGTGAGCGAAGGGGAGTCCACTCGCTGCCATTTTCCTTATCAATGATGACTGCATGGCGATTTGAGAATGTGCCACGACGAGAATCTTGACCGGCCAAACGAATTGGGCGACCTTCTTTGAGAAGTGATCCAAAGGCCAACATTTCGCCAGTTGACCAGTCGATAGTTGCATCATTAATTGACTCTGCACGCTTTTGTAACTGCGGCAACAACTTAGGGTGGACGTTAAATCCTTCTGGAATAGCCACTTGCGTTGCAGCAATTTCGCGGATGAGCTGTTCTGAGATGAAGGTGGGAACATCTTCAGCATTTGGAACAATAGGAGCGACAAAGTTGGGATCATGTTCTTCTTGGTAGTTGGCAACGGATGCGAAAACTTCTTCCAGCTGTGACTGGTAATCGCGTGCGATTTCGTCTGCCTGTTCGGGAGTGATATCACCGCGACCAACGAGCGCTTCTGTGTAGAGAGTACGAGTTGAGCGCTTGGCATCAATGAGCTTGTACATAAGCGGTTGAGTAAAGCTTGGTTCATCCCCCTCGTTATGACCGCGGCGGCGGTAGCAGACCATGTCAATGACGACATCTTTATTAAATGCTTGGCGGTATTCGAAGGCAAGGTGAGCAACTCGAACACAGGCTTCAGGATCATCACCATTGACATGGAAGACAGGAGCTTCAATTAATTTAGCGACATCTGTTGAATAGCGAGATGAGCGAGATGCGTGAGGTGACGTTGTAAATCCAACTTGGTTATTAATCACAATATGGATAGTTCCACCTGTGCGATAACCAGGAAGTTGTGAAAGTTGAAGTGTTTCTGCATTTACGCCCTGTCCAGCAAAGGAGGCATCGCCGTGGAGCAAGATTGGAAGAACTGAATAAGCGCCCTTGTTATTGAGACGGTCTTGCTTTGCACGCACAATTCCTTCAAGCACTGGGTTAACCGCTTCTAAGTGTGAAGGGTTAGCGGCAAGGTAAATTTTGGTGGTTGCACCAGATTGCGCAGTGAAGACGCCCTCTGTTCCGAGGTGGTACTTCACATCGCCAGAACCGTGAACTTCATTTTCGGCATAGTGGCCTTGGAACTCTTGGAAGATCTGGCCAACCGATTTACCACCAATATTTGCCAACATGTTGAGGCGGCCACGGTGAGGCATACCGATACAGACTTCATCAAGTCCTCGTTCTGCAGCCGATGAAACGATTGCATCTGTCAGAGGAATTACTGATTCGCCACCTTCGAGTGAGAAGCGCTTCTGCCCCACAAACTTTGTCTGCAAGAAAGATTCAAAGGCTTCGGCGCTATTAAGCTTACGCAAAATACGAAGTTGTTCTTCACGTTCGATAGCTGGCAGACCAATTTCAATGTGCTGCTGCATCCACTTGCGCTCATCTGGACTTGAGATGTGCATGTATTCAACGCCGATTGAGCGGCAATATGAATCGCGCAAGATTCCAAGAATTTTACGAAGTGGAAGGAAGCTCTTTCCACCAAATCCACCTGTTGCAAATTCGCGATCGAGATCCCAGAGAGTGAGTCCATGATTGACCACATCAAGATCTGGATGTGTGCGCTGGGCATAGACAAGCGGATCGATATCGGCCATCAAGTGGCCCCATGTGCGATAAGCCTGGATTAACTGCTGAACGCGAGCAGTCTTATCAATCTCTTCATCTTTAGTGAAGGCAAAGTCTGAAGCCCAACGAATTGGTTCATATGGAATGCGAAGGGCTGTAAAGATTTCATCGTAGAAATGTTCAGCACCGAGAAGTAATTCGTGGATACGACGTAAGAAATCACCTGATTGCGCACCTTGAATAACGCGGTGATCGTACGTGCTAGTAAGAGTAATAACTTTGCTAATTGCCATACGTGCAAGAGTCTCTTCACTTGCTCCTTGAAATTCAGCTGGGTAATCCATGGCGCCGACGCCGATAATGAGCCCTTGTCCCTGCACCAAGCGTGGAACTGAGTGAACAGTTCCGATTGTTCCTGGGTTGGTGAGTGAAACTGTGGTTCCTGCATAATCTTCAACGGTAAGGGTTCCGGCACGCGCATTCTTTACGATTTCTTCGTAGGCAACCCAGAACTGACCAAAATCAAGTCCTTCGCAACCCTTAATAGATGGGACTAGGAGTTGGCGGGTTCCATCTGGCTTTGCTAAATCGATAGCGATACCGAGGTTGATATGTTCTGGTCTTCCAAGTGCTGGCTTGCCATCGAGTTCGCCATAGAAAGCGTTCATCTCTGGCATCGCACGCAGCGCCTTGATCATGGCGTAGGCGATGATGTGAGTGAATGAAACCTTTCCACCACGACCACGCTTTAAGTGATTGTTAATCACAATTCTGTTATCAATCATCAATTTCGCTGGAATGGCACGAACTGATGTTGCAGTTGGTACTGAAAGAGAAGCTTCCATACTTGCGACTACCCGAGCACCGACTCCGCGAATTGGTTCAAGTGTTGCCGCCCCTGGTGTTGCAAGAGTTGGGATTGGTTTTGCGGCAGGTTGTGCAGGAGTTGCAGGAGCAGTAGCTACTGTGCGAACAACTGGTTGTGATACCGGTGCAGCAGGCGCAGC
>JAPOKG010000002.1 GCA_029977785.1 Actinomycetota bacterium
AAGAACGCTGTAATTTTGGCGGCGCGCATCATTGGTTCTGCCGATGCGGCAGTTGCTAAGAAGATTGAAACTCAGCTTTCAGAGCTATCTACTGAAGCAAAAGCAAAGGGCGCCCAACTGAGCGCCCGTCGCAATGCTAAGACTGGTTTCTAATCAGTTCTTCCCTAATCAGTTCGTCCTAGCGCGTGCACTCTCCATCCAGCAGCTCGCCAGAGGTTGCGATCTAACATATTGCGCCCATCGATGAGGAACTTCGACTTTACGAGTTGGCCAATAACTGAAGGATCTAGCTCGCGGTATTCCTTCCATTCAGTTAAGTGCAAAATTGCATCAGCGCCCTTAACGGCATCTGCAACCTTCTCTTGATATTCCAAATTAGGAAAACGCTTACGTGCAGGTTCAATACCTTTTGGATCATGAACGACAACTTGGGCTCCTGCTGCCTGAAGTTGCGCTGCAATATCGAGAGCTGGGGAGTCACGCACATCATCGCTGTCGGGCTTAAATGTCGCACCAAGTACAGCAATTTTATATTGAGTGAGATCTTCAGATAAATCCGCGCGTACAACATCTATGACGCGCTGACGTGCGCGAAGGTTGATGGCATCAATCTCGCGCAAGAATTCGAGCGCTTGATCTGCGCCAAGTTCTTGAGCGCGCGCCATAAAGGCACGGATATCTTTAGGAAGACATCCGCCACCAAAACCGATGCCAGCTTGTAAGAAGCGGCTACCGATGCGTGGGTCATATCCAATAGCCTTGGCAAGAACAGTGACATCGCCACCTGCTGCTTCACAGACTTCAGCCATAGCGTTGATAAATGAAATCTTTGTCGCAAGGAATGAGTTTGCAGCGACCTTGACGAGTTCAGCTGTTGGAAGATCGGCGCGAATCCAAGGAGTGCCGAGATCAATCACCGGCTTATAGACCTCTTTAAGAATCTCTTCTGCACGATCATTCGCAACGCCAACAACTAATCGATTTGGCGTCAAGGTATCTTCGACAGCAAAGCCTTCGCGTAAAAATTCAGGATTCCAGGCTAGATCAGCCTGTGGAGCAGAAGCCGCTAACTGTTCACGCAACAACTGAGCTGTTCCAACTGGCACTGTCGACTTTCCAACTACGAGAGCGCCATCCTTTAGGTAAGGAGCAATCGCTGCAACTGATGACTTTACGTAGGTCAGATCTGCGGCCAGGCCATCTTTACTTTGAGGAGTACCTACGCAGATAAAGTGAACATCTGCATCTTTAACAGAAGAAAAGTCGGTGCTAAATGAGAGACGCCCTGTCTTCATCTCAGCCGCCAGCAAGGTATCTAACCCTGGTTCGTAGAATGGAAGTTCGCCGCGAGAGAGTAGATCAACTTTATTTTGGTCGGTATCAATACCAATTACTTCAAATCCAAGTGAGGACATACAGGCTGCGTGGGTGGCGCCGAGATAGCCGCAGCCAATTACTGAGAGCTTCAGAGTCATGCGCGAGAGTCTATTGCAGCGCAAGGATTATCTGCGGCTGTCTTCGTCTTGAATTTGTCGATTGTGACAGGCTTCGCAGAAGCGCTCGCCGTTGGCTTAACGGTCTCAAGTAAGGCTTCGTCGTTACGAATCTTGGTCCAGAGGTTAGCCGCTAGGACTTCATCCCAAATCACTACAGATCCCGCGGTGGGATGGCGCCCATTGGGATTTGAAATTGGAACTGTCAGAGTCCGTACATTTCCAGAGGAGAGATTACGAAGTTGCTTGGCAAGCGTGAGCAAATCATTTTTAGTGACACCTGCATCCATCTTCACGCTAGAGATTGCCGCATTATAAAAATTAGTTAACTTGATTGGGTTAAGAAGCACTCCTGAGCTTGTCGCTTTGCGGAGGACGGCGCCGACAAACTGCTGTTGACGTTCCATGCGACCAATATCGCCGCGCCCATCAAAGTCACGGGTGCGCACATATTTCAAGGCCTCAATTCCATTGAGGGTATGCGTACCCGCTGCCAACACTAGGTGGCTCTTAGGGTCATCAATTGGAACTTTAGAACAGACTTCAATTCCGCCAAGTGCATCAACTATTCCGGTAAAGCCAGCGAAACTTACTTCAATGTAATGGTCAATCTGCAAATTTGTTTTCTCTTCAAGAGTCTGGATTAGTAGTGGTGCACCACCGAATGCATAAGCGGCGTTGATCTTGCCTGGAAGTGGTGGAATATCGCGAGTTCCATCTTGGCTTCTATGGGCTGGAACCGTGACCAAAGTGTCGCGCGGGATTGAGACGATATATGCAGCATCGCGTGACTTGCTGATGTGTACAAGCAACATGGTGTCTGATCGCCCACCTGCTGCAACTTTGGTGCTTCCAACGCGTAGAGCTTTAATCTGTTCTTTAGTAAGGCCCTCGCGATTATCTGATCCCACAACTAGGTAGTTGAGCGCCTGCGAAGTTTTCTCTGGGCGGTCTTTGAGGTTGGCGAAGACATCGATACGAGAAATCTGTCCACTGACTTGGCCTAATCCGAGCCAAGAAATGGATGCAATCGCGACAACACCCACAGAGAGTGATGTAATAATTCGAATTGCACGAGAAGATTTCACATCCGTAGGGTACTTGCACGATAGCGTGGAGGGGTTATGGCGACACCAACACATGAGTTAATTGGCTCACCGCTGCCTGCAATTAGCGTCATTCTCCCAGTTCTCAATGAAGAGTCTCATTTAGAGGGCGCAGTGCTCTCGGTTCTTTCTCAGGATTATCGTGGTCCATTTGAAATAATTTTGGCGCTAGGTCCATCGCGTGATCGCACCAATGAGATTGCAGCAAAGTTGGCATCGCAGGATAACCGCGTTAAGTTAATTGATAGCCCCACAGGCAAGACTGCAGCTGGACTCAATCTTGCGCTCGCTGCGTCGAAGAGCCCAGTAGTAGTTCGCGTCGATGGGCATGCACAGATTCCAAAAAACTACATCTCTCTTATCGTCGAAATTCTCAACAAGACCGGTGCTGTCAATGTTGGCGGAGTGATGGCTGCAGTTGGTACTACTGCATTTGAACGAGCTGTCGCTGGCGCCATGAGAAGTCCGTTGGGCGTTGGCGCATCACGCTTTCACACTGGTGGCGAAGCCGGTGAAGTAGATACCGTCTATCTCGGTGCATTTAGACGTGAGGCACTTGTTGCAATTGGCGGATTTGATGAGCGCTTTACCCGTGCACAAGATTGGGAGCTTAACTTTAGATTGCGCGAAAACGGCGGAGTTATCTACTTTGATCCTCGTTTGCACGTTACCTACAGACCGCGCTCGAGCATTGGTGCACTTGCTAAGCAGTATTTTGAATATGGACGTTGGCGTCGAGTAGTTTCTCGTCGACACTCCGGAACAATCAATTATCGCTACCTTGCTCCGCCCTTTGCCTTAATTGGCTTTAGCGCTTCGCTTATTCTTGGAATTGCGCTCTCATCAATCTTCTTCATTCCAGCACTTGTCTATCTACTCTTTGTTGTACTCGCATCGTTAAAGATTTCAACCTCAATGAGTGAATTTTTTCTTCTGCTTCTCGTAATTCCGACGATGCACTTCGCTTGGGGTGCGGGATTTATCTCTTCACCAAAGACTCTCGTACCCGCTTCTCAATGAGGTCTCGAGTACTGCGGTAGCCTTTCACACGTGGATAAGCCAGTAGTCGTCTATGAGCCATTTCGTGCGGGTATGCCTCCCATGCGAGATTATCTGCGCACCTTGTGGGGACGTCGCACCTTTATCGCTGAATTCTCTCGCTCCGAACTCCGCGAGAAAAATTATGGAACTGTCTTTGGCCAACTCTGGTTGGTCCTCAACCCGCTCTTACTCTCTGGCGTTTACTTCCTTCTCATCTATGTGATTGGTGGCAGTAGCGATGCCAACAGATTTGGGCATCTGACTGCGACGCTCTTTCTCTTCTACCTCATCTCCAATAGTTTGACCGGTGGAGTCAAGGCGATTACCTCTGGCCAACGACTCATTCTCAATACCTCTTTCCCGCGCGTGATGCTTCCTATTTCCGCAACGGTGATTGCCCTCTTTAAATTTGTTCCTACCTTAATTGTCTTTGCCGCAATCCACTTGCTTATTGGCCTTCCCTATTCATGGCAGATGCTCTGGGCGATTCCAATTTTTATGATCGCGCTGCTCATGGGACTTGGAATGTCGATCTTGATTTCCTGTATCAATGTGTATTTCCGCGACGTTTCCAGCATGCTTCCATATCTCACACGCAGCCTTCTTTACTTATCGCCAATTCTCTATGAAGCAAGTAGCGTCTCTGATGAAATCAAATCCATACAGATTGCTAACCCGCTCTTCTATCTACTTGATTCTTGGTCTCGGGTTGTTGTGTATGCAGAAGCGCCAACAACCTTTGGATTACTTCATTCTCTGATTTGGGCCCTTGCCATCTTTATTGTGGGCACGTACTTCTTCTTATCGAGGGAGCGTGATTTCGCTGTCCGACTTTAAGCACGAACACTCACCCCACAGCATCGCTGTCTCGGTGAAAGATTTAGGACTTACCTACACCACTTCAATCGATAAAAAGCCAACGTTAAAGGCGCGCTTAAAGTCACTTGGGCGCGGCAAGAAACATACGAGAATTGTGAACGCACTGAGCGATGTCAATATCGATGTGCATTACGGAGCAGTTCTAGGAGTTATCGGTTCCAATGGCGCCGGAAAATCATCGCTGATGCGCGTTATTTCAGGAATTGTTCCTCCAACTCAAGGGCGAGTTGAAGTCTATGGAAGCGTCAGCACGCTGCTGGCGCTGGGAGTTGGATTTAACCCGGCAATGACTGGTCGAGACAACGTGTATCTCGGCGGGCTAGCTGCAGGTATGTCGCGCGAAGAGATTGATAAGAATTTTGATGCCATCGCTGATTTCTCTGAGCTAGGAGACGCTATCGATGCTCCGATGCGTACTTATTCATCAGGAATGTACGCGCGCCTTGCTTTTTCAGTAGCTGCAGTCGTTGAGCCAGATATTCTCATTATTGATGAAGCGCTTAGTACAGGAGATGCCAAGTTTAAAGAGAAGAGCCTCAATAGAATCAAGGAGTTACGCTCTTCCGATCGTGCGCTGATTTTGGTAAGCCATGCGCTGGCAACTATCGAAGATGTCTGCAATGAAGTGATTTGGTTAAATAAAGGCACACTTATGGCGCGCGGAAATCCATCTGAAGTAATTGCGCAATACCGCACCTTTGTAAATGCCAGAAAGAGCGCATCCTCTGATGAGGACGTTTAAAGCTTTTTCTCTGGCAACAATTCTGGTTATTTCAATGCTTTCACCTGCTCGCGCTGATGCCCCCGCATCATTCTCCTTTACAGGTTCTGGCTATGGGCATGGCGTTGGCATGAGCCAAATTGGCGCGAAGGTACGTGCACTAGCAGGAGAGAGTGCGACTGCAATCTTGAATTACTACTACAAAGATGTCGTAATCGCGCCGATAGTTGATACACAAACTGTGCGCGTCAATCTCGCACACGCTGTTCGTGCAGCCTCATTCGTTACCGCCACTCCTGAATCAATTATTGAAATATTTGCAGGTGATATTGGGGATAGCCAAGATGTTCTGCCGATTGCAACACTACAAAACCGTCAAAAAGCTACTTTCAGAGTTCAGGCAGGGCTAGCAACATTTGGTGCCTTATCTGGAACTGCATTCACTATTCGCTGGAAAGGGCCAGACGCTGTAATTACTGTGGGCCATCCAGGTGAGACTGCACGTTATCGATATGGCCAGATTCAGATCAAAATGGTGAAAGGTGCGATGGAAGTCACCAACTCTTTGAGCATGCATGATGAGTATCTACTTGGAATAAGTGAAGTGCCATCAAGTTGGCCGATGGCGGCCCTGGAAGCCCAAGCGATTGCATCTCGTTCATATGCGCTCTCAAAATTAGGTCCATTAAGGACCTCATGCGATTGCCATGTTTACGACCATATCTCTGATCAGAATTTTGTTGGATACTCAAAGGAGATTGAGCCGCGCTTTGGTAAGAATTGGCGCGCTGCAGTGCTTAATACTCATATCGATTCATCAACGAGTTTGGCAATCCTGGCGGAAGGTAAACCAGTACAGGCCTATTACTTCTCATCCTCTGGCGGTGCAACGCAAACTACAAGAGATGCTTGGGGCCAAGCCACCAGTTACACGCAATCAGTTCCAGATCCAGGAAGTCTCGATATTAAACATAATCCTCGATTTGTGAATTGGAAGGCAAGTGCCACCCAGGCGCTGGTTGCGAGTGCATTTCTACTTCCAGATATTGTCGCGCTAGAAATAATCTCGCGTAACACTGCAGGGGCTGTCACCAGCATTAAAGGTATTGCCAGTGATGGTTCTTACAAGATTTTACGTGGAGATACCTTTAGAAGTCGTGCCAAGATTCCATCGCCATACTTCTCCTTGGCAGCGATTGCGTAATTAACTGTCTACTTAATTAGCATGTAGAACAGAGTTAAGCCCACCCCATGTGCCGGTACGTAAGACAACTTCGAGTCCGCCAGTTAATGAATTTCTGCGGAAGAGAAGATTATGAGCACCTGAGAGCGTTCCAGCTTTTACAACTTCACCATCAGGGAGCGTGACCTTGGCAGCTGCTGTGATGTAAGTACCCGCTTCAATCACACAGTTATCACCAAGTGAGATTCCAAGACCAGAGTTAGCTCCAAGAAGACATTTTTGACCAACTGAAATCACTTCTTTTCCGCCACCACTGAGAGTGCCCATAATTGATGCGCCACCACCGACATCAGATCCATCTCCAACGACAACGCCGGCGGATATTCGACCTTCCACCATTGATGTACCCAACGTTCCTGCATTGAAATTTACAAATCCTTCGTGCATAACGGTAGTTCCAGATGCAAGGTACGCGCCTAGTCGTACGCGATCAGCATCTGCGATACGAACACCTGCAGGCATCACATAGTCGACCATGCGTGGGAATTTATCGACAGCAAAGACTGTGACGTGGCCATCGCGTGCCCGTAGCCCAGCACGTACCTTTTCAAACCCATCAACTGCGCACGGTCCAGATGAAGTCCATACAACATTTGCCAGTAACCCAAAGATTCCTTCAAGTGATTGCCCATGAGGCTTTACTAGGCGGTGTGAAAGCAAATGCAAACGTAAGTAGACATCCTTGGCATCTTGTGGCGCCTTCGTTAGGTCAATCTCTATCGATACTAATTCACGAGTAATTCCGCGGACTTCGTCTCTTCCGACAAGAGCTGTCAGAGTTGCATCGGGTGCACCTTGTAGAGCTCCCAGCGCTGGAGCTGGGTACCAAACATCAAGCACGGTTTTTCCAGCGAGAGTTGCGATTCCATGGCCATGAGCGAGAGACGACATGCGCTAAGCCTAACCCCTATCCTGTCCCTCATGCGTATTGCAGTGTTCTGTTCATCATCGCCAACCATCGACTCTAAGTTTATCGACTTGGCATTTGAACTCGGTGCCGAGATTGCATCTCAAGGGTCTGAATTAGTTTCTGGCGGTGGACATATCTCAGCGATGGGTGCAATTTCTCGGGGCGCTCGCAGCAAAGGTGGCAAGACGATTGGAATCATTCCGCAGAAGTTGGTGGATATTGAATTTGCCGATCACGACAGTGACGAACTTATTATTGTTGACTCGATGCGCACACGTAAAGCCAAAATCGAAGATCTTGCAGATGCCTTTATTACCTTGCCGGGCGGACTAGGCACCCTAGAGGAGCTCTTTGAAATCTGGGTTGGGCGCTACCTCGAGTTTCATAAGAAGCCAGTCATCATTCTCGATCCACACGGAATTTATGAACCTCTACATGCGCTGGTAGAGCATTTAGAGAGTCATAATTTTGTAAAGCCGGGCATGCGCGATTTAATTTATTGGGCAACTTCTCCACAAGATGCAGTAGCAAAAGCTTTTGGCCGATAAGAAATGAAAACCAACACACTCCGCATCTCATTTGCAGTTGACGCTTCATGCGAAAGAGTCTGGGAAAAGATTGCAGATTGGCCATCGCAAGGTGATTGGATGTTGCAAACCAAAGTGTGGGTAACGAGCGATCAGCGTGAAGGAATTGGAACCTCCATCGCAGCATTTACTGGGCCGCTGCACTTTATCTACCCTCGTTTTAAATCTTTTGGCTTGCTTGATCTGATGACAGTCACACATTGGCAACCGCCTCATCGATGCGATGTAGAACATGTTGGCAAGATACTCAAAGGAAGCGGCAGCTTTCTGTTGACTCCGCTCTCAGAGACTAAGACACAATTTGACTGGTCAGAGACGGTAATAGCGCCTCGAGCACTCTTTTTCTTGGTTGCGCCGTTCTTATACGTGGGCGTGCGCATCTCTCTTGCTCGATTTGCTCGACTATTTTAATTCGCGAGCGAGTAACCTTTATTCTGTGAGCAACCAAGAGACCATCGCGCAGTTGCTTGCATCTTTGCCTGAAGAAGAGCGCATCATCTTGACGTTGCACTATCTGCGAGGCAAATCAAGTGGAGATATTGCAATCCTGCTACAAGTCCCTGAGCGCGCTGTTGTTGCCGTCATTTCGTCAGGAAAATCCCGCTTAAAAGGCCATCTCGGAATCTAGAAAAAGCGCTCTTTCCACCCACTTTGGCCCCTTTGGCTCGATTTCACCCGCGCCCGATTCTGCGAGATACTTCTCCCTGCACTACTCGACCTCACGGTCCCCGGCAGTTTCGACAACAAGGAGTCCCCACCATGGCAGCTATGAAACCCCGTACAGGTGATGGACCGATGGAAGTTACCAAGGAAGCCCGCTCCCTTGTGATGCGCATTCCACTCGAAGGCGGCGGTCGACTCGTAGTTGAGCTCAACCCACAGGAAGCAAATAATCTCAGCGCAGCCCTTGAAGCCGCTGTAGCGCTCATCAAAAAGTAGAGTGGATTAAAAAGATTCTTGCAGTAGTTTCACCAGAGATTGATTCAATTGTTGGCGCCGATATTCTCGCTCTGGGCTTTATCAAAAATAAGGATGAGAAATTTGAATTTACGGCCGACTCACGGCTAATAGCAAAACTCGAAAAGTACTTTGAAGTTAGCTTTCTCGACGAGATTAATTTCTTCGATGCGTCAGGAAAAGCTGGGGAGCTTTTCGAAATCCCGGTAGCGCATGAGGATGCTGAAGTAGATCGCATCTATCTCATTGGCGTGGGGGATAACTCCTTAACATCTCTTCGTACAGCAGGTGCGGCCCTTGGAAAGAAAGTTAGAGGCAAGGCCCTCACACTCGTCTCACTCTGCGCACAAAGCGCGGCTGAAATTAAAGCTCATGGAGTTTCGCTGACCCTGGGTGCTTATCAATGGAGTTTAAAGACTGGAAAGACTCCAGAGCTCCCTCAGTTCTTGATTGCAACAAAAGAAGTAGCGTCCGTCGGTGTTGCACATACGATTGCACGTGCGCTGTATACCGCTCGCGACTTGATACTTACACCATCAAATATCAAGAACCCGCTATGGATGGCGCAAGAGGCGCAAACAATCGCCGATGAGATGGGGCTATCGATTCGCATTCTTGCAGGAAAAGAGCTCACCAAGTTTGGTGGTCTACGCGCTGTAGGTAACTCATCTCCTAAACCTGGTCCTCGCTTTATCGAAATTACATATGCTCCACGAGGTAAGGCAAAGTTAGCTGCAGCGTTGCCTCACGTTGTAATTGTTGGAAAAGGAATTACATTTGATACAGGTGGCGTCTCGCTCAAGCGGCCTTATGAATTTATGACCGCAATGAAGAGCGATATGGCAGGAGCCGCTGCGGCTCTTGCAACGCTAAGCGCACTCCCAGAATTACAGCCACAGGTAAAAGTAACTGCACTATTAATGTGTGCCGAGAATGCACTCTCTGGAACTTCGCAACGTCCATCTGATGTGATTACTCAATATGACGGAACCACTGTCGAAATCATCAACACCGATGCTGAAGGTCGCTTGGTTCTTGCAGATGGCTTGGGTTACGCCCTAGAAAATCTTGATCCAGATTATTTGATTGATATTGCAACTCTGACAGGGTCGGCCACCTTAGGTTTGGGACGACAGTATGCAGCGATGTACACCCGTGATGAGAAGTTAGCGCGAGAGTTAGTTGCCATCGGAGAACAGAGCGGTGAGCGCGTCTGGCATATGCCGCTCGTTGATGATTACCGAGATTCGCTCGATAGCGATGTGGCAGATCTCAACCATGCAGCAGATAAGGGTGACTATTCCGCAGGTTCAGTGACGGCAGCCCTCTATCTTGAGAACTTCGTTGGAACTTCACGATGGGTACACCTAGATATTGCAGGTCCGGCGCGTAGCGAGACTGATGCTGGTGAAAATGTGAAAGGTGGCACAGGTTTCGGCGTGCGTTTGCTGCTCGATTGGATAGTGTCTCTCTCGTGAACATTAACCCGCACGATTATGCCGAAGGTTTTATTGCAGAAGATGCTGTAAAGAGTGCCGCTCGCGCCCGCGGAGTTGAAATCGGAACACATGATGTTTCACCAGGAACGGGTGCGTATCTCAGGCACCTCGCGCAACTTTTGAGCGCACAATCTGTTGTTGAGATTGGAACTGGTTCAGGTGTTGGTTCGCTCTGGCTCCTTGAAGGAATGATTAAGAGTGGAACGCTAACTTCAATCGATGATGAGATGGAACATTCCAGCATCGCAAAGCTGGCATTTGCTCAAGCTGAAATCGAAGCTCCGCGCTTTCGCCTGATTACCAATTCAGTGATGGATGTGATGACCAAGCTGGCCGACCGCGCCTATGACTTAGTTGTATTCCGCCACAATCCCGAAGATCTTAACTTTGCCATTTCGGAAGCGCACCGCATTCTACGAAGTGGTGGCGTTTTTGTGATTGATAACTTCTTTGGTGGGGCAAAAGTGCCAGATCCAGCCCAGAGAGATCCCAAGACAATTGCACTCCGCGAAGCCGGTAAAGCGATTAAAGCAGATACAGAATCTTGGATGAGTGTTCTCATTACAACTGGCGATGGCTTGTTACTCGCCACAAAACTCTAGAGAAAGCGCAATTTAGCCTGATGAGTAATTGGAACGATAGTGGCCATCGCAACGATGGGCCTTGGTGGGTTGCGCCAAGTCAGAGCGGGCTAGGTCGCTCGATTTCACTGCGCACTGCAATCTTGATTGCCCTGGTTGTCGGAGTTGTTGGTGGAGCATTTGGCGCCTCCTCAACAGGATCGCTCTTTGGTCGTTCGGTTAATCTCGTAAAGACAACTTCCGCTATCGAAAGACCAGCAGGATCAGTGGCTGAAATTGCGCAGAGAGTTCTCCCATCAGTTGTCTCAATTGAGGCGCAATCAGGTCGTGGTGGCTCGACTGGTTCAGGATTTATCATCGACAGCAGTGGATACATTCTTACCAATAACCATGTGATTGCCTCATCAGCCGTCAGTGGTGGCGATATTCGAGTTCGTCTCAATGATGGATTTTCGTATGATGCAAAGGTTGTTGGGCGCGATAGCTCTTACGATTTAGCCGTGATAAAAATCGTTGCCCCAAATTTGAAGGCGCTGCAATTTGGAGATAGTGATGAAGTTGCGGTTGGCGATTCTGTGATTGCCATTGGTTCACCACTTGGCTTATCAGGCACTGTAACTTTGGGAATTATTAGCGCTAAGGATCGCGCTGTCACTGCAGGAGACGATGATGCAGAGAGCGCCTTTATCAACGCGCTCCAAACTGATGCGGCCATTAATCCTGGAAATTCAGGAGGACCGCTTGTAAATTCAACAGGTGCAGTCATTGGAGTCAATTCTGCGATTGCATCTCTTGGAACTTCCTTTAGCGGCCAATCCGGCTCTATTGGCCTTGGTTTTGCAATTCCCATCAATCAAGCTCGTAAGACTGCAGACCAACTCATTAAAAATGGTAAAGCTACATATCCTGTAATGGGCATTTCAGTTGATATGAATTACTCAGGTGATGGAGCGATGATTGCCAAGACCGCCGATGCCATAGTTCCAGGTGGAGCTGCAGCAAAGGCGGGCCTGAAGTCTGGTGACATCATTACTGAAATCGATGGCCGAGCAATCACGTCTTCGGAAGAGCTCATTGTCGCTATTCGCTCCCACAATGTTGGTGAGGAAATTGAGGTTACTTACAAACGTGGCGGTACTAGCAAGACCGTGAGACTCACACTGTCGGCCTCGAAATAGCCGAGTAAGGTAGAGCCACTATGTTCTTTGATTTTGGTGCAGGCGAACTCATTGGTTTGGCAATCCTTGCCATGGTGCTCGTAGGCCCTGAGCGCCTACCGAGACTTGCCGTAGATGCAGCGAAGTTTGTTAAGAAGGCCCGAGATTTTGCATCCCATGCAACAAATGAGCTTAAGTCAAACCTAGGTCCGGGCTTTGAAGATCTTGATGCCACTGATCTCAATCCAAAGAACTTTATTAAGAAACAAATTGGCAACGTCCTCGATGATGATTCGCCAAAATCTTCTAAGTATCCCTCTAGTTTCGCATATGCAATTGATCCTGACTTGTTATGACCACACTCGAATTAGTTAACGCCGCCCTTGCTACGGTGCAAGACCCTGAACTTCACCGCGCACTACCTGAACTCGGCATGGTCAAATCTGTAAACATCAGCGGTGATGTTGCCGAATTAGAAATCTTGCTCACTATTTCAGGTTGCCCGATGAGAGATCGCTTAACGCGCGACATTGAAACCGCTGTAACGGCCGTCGAAGGTATCGCGCGAGTGGAAATCACCTTTGGAGTCATGGATGAAGAACAGCGTGCAAACATTAAGAAGTTACTGCGCAATGGCCGCGAAAGCTTTATCTCATTTGCCCAGAAAGATTCACTGACTCGAGTCATCGGCGTTGCCTCTGGTAAAGGTGGAGTCGGAAAGTCCTCACTCACCGCAAACCTTGCGGTGGCTTCAGCGAAGCGCGGCCTTCGCGTTGGCATATTAGATGCTGATGTTTACGGGCACTCAATTCCTCGCCTTATGGGGCTGATTGGTCAACGTCCCACAGCGATTGATCAGATGTTTATTCCTCTTGAATCCTATGGAGTCAAAGTTGTCTCGATGGAGATGTTTAAGCCTGAGCGCAGTGATGCCATCGCTTATCGCGGTCCGCTACTTCACCGAGTTCTAGAACAACTTCTCTCTGATGCTTATTGGGGCGATTTGGACCTTCTCTATATTGATCTACCTCCGGGCACCGGAGATTTAGCAATTTCTCTGGGACAGCTTGTGCCATCATCTGAAATTCTTGTTATTACAACTCCACAAATTGCTGCAGCAGAAGTGGCAGAGCGAGCAGGCAGAATCGCACATCAGATTCACCAGAGAGTTATTGGCGTAATTGAAAATATGTCAGCTTATCCGTGCGGTAAATGCGGTGAACTCACCTCGCTCTTTGGCGAAGGTGGGGGAGAAGAAACGTCTAAACGACTTTCACAATTAATCGGTGGAGACGTTCCACTTCTCGGAAAGATCCCGTTTAGCCCAGATTTACGTGAAGGCGGCGATGCTGGCGCACCCGTTGTGATTTCAGCACCTGATAGTCCAAGTGCTCAAGCAATCGATGAAATTATTGACAAGCTAATCGTGCGTGAAAAATCGCTACTTGGCGTCCGACTCGGGCTTGCGTAGCTCTTCAACAATCTCTTTGGCGATATCGCCAAGTTCATTACGCAAGTAATCACGTGTTGCCACTTCTCCGAGTGCGATACGTAAGCTCGCTAATTCACGAGTCAGATACTCAGTATCAGCGATACTACGCGCGTTTTGGGCACGGTCTTCATTGAGCGCTATGCGATCACGATCTGCTTGACGATTTTGAGCCAAGAGAATGAGAGGGGCTGCATAAGAGGCCTGAAGCGAAAGAATGAGGGTAAGAAAGATAAATGGGTACTCATCAAATCGCAATGAAGTTGGTGCCAATGTGTTCCATAAGACCCAACCAAGAACGAAGCAGGTCATATATACAAGAAATCGTGCAGTTCCTAAGAAACGTGCAAAACGTTCAGAGAGGCGACCAAAAGTCTCCGGATCAATGTTGCCACGGAGTGAACGACGGGTCTCTCTTGGTGTGTCTAGTCGATAGCTACGAGCCATGGTTAGACCTCCTTCGCAAAATCAGTATCTATGCTCTCAAGAGCTGCTGATGTTGCAGCGTTATGTGTTGCAGAATCTCTATGGTCATGTCGCCAGTTTTCAGGTAACAGGTGATCGAGAACATCGTCAACGGTTACGGCGCCAAGCAAGCGATCATTGGCATCTATAACAGGCAGTGAGAGCAAGTTATAACTAGCTAAGTATGACGAAACTGCGTGCAAGGATGCGTCGGGATTAACGCCCTTTGTATTGGTATCCACGATTGAGCCCAGCAAAGTAGCGGGTGGCTCTCGCAATAAGCGCTGGTAGTGGACCATTCCAATAAATCGGCCAGTGGGAGTTTCGAGTGGCTGACGGGTGATAAAAACTTGTGATGCCAGGGCTGGTGATTTTTCGCTCTGCCGCACTGCAGCGAGTGCATCTGCCACTGTGTAATCTGCTGACATCACTATTGGTTCTGTGGTCATCATTCCGCCAGCTGAATAATCTTCATAAGTCATCAGGCGAAGAACATCCTCAGCATCCTCAGGATCCATAAGCTCAATCAGTTCTTGTGCACGTTCTTCACCGATTTCACGGAGCAAGTCAGCAGCATCATCAGGGTCCATCTCTTCTAGAACATCGGCTGCGCGCTCACCTTCAAGTTCTGCCAGCAGAGCCACACGCTCTGATTCATCCATCTCTTCAAGCACATCCGCAAGTCGCTCGTCATCCAGTGCACGGGCCACTTCAACACGACGCTTCGGAGAAAGATCTTGGATAACTGCAGCTAAATCTGCAGCTCTTAAGTTCCCAATTGTTGAAAGTAGATTTGAGACTCCTTGATTTGTTTCGTGCTGTGCAAAGCCCGTGACTTCTTCCCACGAGACAGTTGAAGTTGCGCCTTTTCGTCGTAGTCCACGACCTTTGCGCATGATGTGAACGCGAGTAATGAGCCAATCTCCGGTGCGATTTTCTTCCATCGCCATATCTTCGACAAGAACTGGCTGACCATCCTCAACTAGGGCTACGGAGCGATCTAACAAGTCGCCAAGGACCAACATCTCACCGGCGCGAGTTTCAAAACGTCGCATATTGAGTAAGCCTGTGATTACTACTGCACCTGATTCAATCGAGGTCACGCGAGTGATTGGAACAAAGACACGACGGCGAAGTGGTACTTCAACGACTAATCCAAGAATTCGAGGCGGCTGGTTATTGGAACGTAGGGTCGCGACAGCATCGCGCACCTTGCCAACGGGATCGCCATTAGGGTCAAAGACCGCTGTGCCTGCAAGACGGGCGAGAAATATGCGATTGATGTTATTTCCGCTCATGGGATAAGAGTAACGCGTGCACCATCGGCTAGGTTTGCCCTATGTCCGTATCCGCGCGTAATGAATCAGTGCATAACCACACTGCTCTTCCTGCGCGACCTGACCTCATCCGCTTAATTATCGGAATTTTCGGTGTGGGCTCTTCGGGTCCACTCATTGCGCTCAGTGCGATGCCAGTGCCAACTCTGATTTTCTGGAGAAATCTTGGTGGCTCGCTCATGACATTGCCGTTTGCGCTTCGCCATAAAGTAGATCGCACCGGCGCGAAGTGGGCGATATTGGCTGGCATATTTCTCTCCTTTCATTTCATCGGCTTTTTTGTAGCCATGAGAATGACAAGCGTCGCCGCAGGCACTGCAATTGCAGCGCTTCAACCGATTTTTGCAGCGCTCTTTCTCAGATTTAGAGGTGGATTCATTCCCAATAAAGCATGGCTAGGCATGTTTGTAAGCTTCATGGGAGTTCTTGTAGTGACCGGCATTGATATTCAATTAGACCGCCGATCGTTTCTTGGAGATTTAGCAGCGCTACTTTCTGGCGCGCTCGCTGCCGCATATATGTTGATCGGTTCGCATGCACAAAAGACTCTGCAAACAACCACCTACACATCAATCTGTTATCTGACCTGTGCGCTCACAGCTCTACCAATTACCTTGATTGCAGGTTATGAGCTCTTCTCATTCTCTACGAGAGAGTGGGTAATTTTGCTTGGGTTGATTATTGGAGCTCAACTACTTGGCCACACCATGTTTAACATAACTTTGAAACGAGTCTCACCAGCCGTCGTATCACTCATTGTCTTTTTTGAAGTTCCCATCGCAGCATTCTTGGCATCAATCTTCGGAGTTGGCAAGCAGCCTTCACCGAGTATCTATATAGGAGTGCTTTTGATTTTAATCGGATGTATCTTCTTTGTCACTCGTACTAAAACAGAGAATGTGATGACCATTGAATGATTGATCTACATACCCATACGACTGCAAGTGATGGAACTGACTCACCTTTTGCGCTCGTCAAGAAGGCGTTAGCTACAGGCGTTACAACGTTAGGTATCACCGACCATGATTCAACTGCTGGCTGGGCAGAGGCAATTACTGCGTTACAACCGCAGATTCAGTTGGCTTTAGGCGCCGAAGTTTCTTGCCTGACCGCTGATGGAATAAGTGTGCATATGTTGGGTCTGCTCTTTGATGGTGAGGATGAACAACTGCAGCAGATGCTCTCTGATTGTCGCGATACTCGTCTTCCCAGGATGCGCAAAATGGTGGCACTCTTGCAGGCAGATGGCTTTGATATTTCACTCGAGGATGTCTACCAAGCAGCCCCTGATCAAGCCACTATAGGGCGCCCACATCTAGCTGATGCACTGGTCGCCAAAAAGATAGTGGCAACACGTGATGAAGCATTTGCTGATTTACTTCACAACGAATCAAAGTATTACGTGACTCATGCTGCTCCTACACCTGCTGATGCCATCGCCACAATTAAAAGAGCTGGGGGAGTCGCTGTCATTGCTCATCCTTTTGCATCTCGCCGCGGTCAGATTCTGACAGCAGATACTTTTCAGGATTTGGTAGTTGCTGGACTTGATGGAATAGAAGTGCACCACCGCGATCAGAACGCAGCAGAGCAACAGGTGCTTACTGAAATCGCACGTGAGTTACATCTCGTCACAACTGGTGCTAGTGACTATCACGGAACCGGAAAACTTAATGCGATGGCAGAGAACACCACTCATCCGGCACAATGGGAAGCCTTGGAAGCGCGAGCAAGTGCACGAAGGGTAGTCAAGCTATGAATTCAACTGGGGCACTCACCTTTGCCGCACAAGCATTTGTCACACTCTTCGTCATTATGGATCCACCAGGAGCAACTCCAATTTTTCTGGGTCTTGTTAAAGATAAGACACCGCGCGAACGCGTGCGCCTTGCCTGGCAGGCGGCAGGCGTCTCACTCTTTGTGATTGCTAGTTTTGCAATCTTTGGACAGTTAATCCTTGATTACATGCACGTTTCAATTGAGGCGCTGCAAGCAGCAGGTGGACTTCTTCTTCTCTATGTTGCACTTCAACTGCTTACAGGTGCATCCAAAGGTGGAGCTGAGCAGAAGAGCGACAATATTGGAATGGTTCCACTCGGAACTCCACTCCTTGCAGGCCCTGGTGCAATAGTGGCAACAATGATTTATGTGCAGCAGGCCGATACCAATACTCAAATCCTTGGGCTGGCTCTAGCAATCATCGCAGTGCATCTCATTATCGGCACAGTGTTGATGGCTTCAACGAAGATTGTTGGGCTAATTAAAGAATCTGGTGTGACGCTTCTTGCCAGCATTGCTGGTCTGTTATTGGCAGCAATTGCGGTACAGATGCTTGCCAATGCGATAAAGGCTTTTGCGGCTAGCTAGAAATCCTTTTGGTACGTGTGCGCTCTCGCTTCACGCGAGGTGCGCTCTCTTGCTTTGCAGCAGTTTGTTTAGCAACCTTCGGTGCAGTAGCTGGTTTAGCTTTAACAATGCGCCCAGTTGAACCGGCAGGAATATTGAGCATCTCATAGAGATGATCAGAGGATGAGTAGGTCTCTAGCGGCTCAGGCAGACCTAGAACGAGCGCTGTATCGATCATTTTCCAGCGGGCAAGTTCATCCCAATCAACAAATGTGACTGCAATTCCGTGAGCGCCAGCACGCGCAGTACGTCCGATACGGTGAACGTAGGTCTTCTCATCTTCTGGGCACTGATAATTGATGACGTGGGTTATTCCATCGATATCAATTCCTCGCGCTGCAACATCGGTTGCAATCAGGACATCAGATTTACCAGCTTTGAAATCATTGAGCGCTTTTTCACGCGCTGATTGACCTAGATCTCCATGGATAGTTGCGGCTCTAAAGCCTCGCTCGATCAGGTCATCAGAAGTTTTCTGAGCTGTGCGCTTGGTGCGGCAGAAGACAATTGTTGGTCCACGTCCATCGGCCTGCAAAATTCTTGCCAACATTTCAATCTTATCCATTGCGTGCGCACGGACTACGTGTTGTTCGATACGAGAAACAACTGCGCCTTCATCTTCATTATCTTGTGTTCGGATATGAACTGGTTGATTCATGAAGCGGCGAGCGAGAGCGATGATGTCACCAGGCATCGTTGCTGAAAAGAGCATGGTCTGCTGACGTGCAGGTGTGCTGGTAAAAATCTTTTCGACATCTGGCAGGAAGCCCAGATCTAGCATTTCATCAGCTTCATCAAGAACAACGCGCGAGACATGCTTTAAGCGGAGTTGACCTTGGCGATAAAGATCTAAGAGACGCCCTGGAGTTCCTACAACAATTTCAACGCCAGCTTGTAGCGCTTCAATCTGTGGCTCGAAGGCGCGACCACCATAGACAGCAAGTGTACGAATGCCGCGATTAAAGGAGAGCTCCTCAATATCTTTCGTTACCTGAACACAGAGTTCGCGCGTAGGAACAACGATGAGAACTTGTGGATCGCCTTGGTTGGCGAGATCCTTCCAATCAGCATCGTTAGGCGCGATTACACGCTCGATAACAGGAATACCGAATGCCAGAGTTTTGCCAGTTCCAGTCTTGGCCTGACCAATGACATCGCCATCAGCGAGTGCAATAGGCATGACCTGCTCTTGGATTGGGAAAGGTGAAGTAAATCCATGCTCATTGAGAGCGGCGATAGTTTCCTTACGAAGAGGAAGATCGGCGAATGTCAGACTCACTTACACAACGCCGAAACCGACGCGACGTTCAGTTGGCTCGCCGATTTCGACGTAACCAATCTTGTCTGAAGGGACGATGATTTCGTGTCCCTGAACATCTTGAAGAATGAGCGGAGTCTGTGCCGAGAGGGCGGCAGCAACTGCTGCCTTGATTTCAGCTGGGGTAGAAGGGCAATCAAAGTTAAGTTCGCTTCCTACATGTGTGATGGAGATACGAACCTTTGATGCCTTTTCACTTTTCTTAGAACTCATGTACCTATCTTATTCGCTATGAGTCTGTACGGGGAAATCCAGATATGCCTCGCCACATGAGGTTCTCGACAAGATCCATCGCTTGTTGACGAGAAAGCTTGCTATCACGCTCAAGCCAGTGACGTGCTGTGACTTGGACATATCCAATCAATCCCACACCAAGCATCATCGCTGCCTCTTTTGGAAGGCCGGTGTCATTTGAAATTACACCGCTTACAGCCGCAGCGCAGTCATATGTCATGCGATTGAGACGTTCACGAACTTGTGGTTCAACGTTCATATCACTTTCAAAGAGCAATCTAAATGCTTCGCCTTCATTCTCAATAAAGTTAAAGTACGCCTCAATGGTGACGTGGACACGTTGCTCATTATCTGGAGTTGAAGAGATTGCCTTTTGAATTTCAAAGACGAGTGAATCAATATGCAAATCCAAGACTGCGAGGTAAAGATCTAACTTTGATGGAAAGTGCTGATACAGAACTGGCTTGCTGACATTTGCGCGATCTGCAATCTCATCCATGGCCGCGGAGTGATATCCAGCGGCAGTAAAGACTTCAAGGGCTGCTGATAAAAGAATTGCACGACGTTCATCGCGAGGCAGTCGAGATTTATCTGTTCGCGAACTGTTTGCAGAAGCTGAACCTGTAGTCATTGTGCGCATCGTATAAGAATTCGCATCGATTGGCACTGTACGGCAGAATTAGCGCCATGAAGACCCCTCCGTTAGTTACTCCAGGCCCTGCTCTCTCTGTCGATGAAGTCCGTCGATATAGCCGCCATCTGATCATCCCTGACGTGGCGATGACGGGACAACAGCGCATGATGAACGCGAAGGTCCTCTGTGTTGGCGCCGGTGGGTTGGGCTCTCCGGCCCTTATGTATTTAGCGGCCGCGGGAATCGGCACACTTGGAATTGTTGAGTTTGATACCGTCGATGAATCTAATCTGCAACGCCAGATAATTCATGGTCAATCAGATATCGGAAAGAGCAAAGCGCTTAGTGCGAAAGAGAAGATTGCCGAGATCAATCCATTTGTCAATGTAATTTTGCACGAGACTCGTCTCGATAACTCAAATGTGATGGAGATTTTTTCTCAGTACGACATCATCGTTGACGGTACAGATAACTTTGCAACCCGCTATCTAGTTAACGATGCTTGCGTTCTTCTCAAGAAGCCATATGTGTGGGGCTCTATTTATCGCTTTGATGGCCAAGCAAGTGTCTTCTGGGCTGAGTACGGCCCTTGCTATCGCTGCTTGTATCCCGAACCACCACCTCCCGGAATGGTGCCAAGTTGCGCCGAAGGTGGAGTGCTCGGAGTTCTCTGTGCAACCATCGGGTCGATTCAAACAACTGAGGCGATTAAAGTTTTAACGGGCGTTGGCGAGCCTCTCATTGGTTCCCTTGTTGTCTATGACGCGCTTGAAATGTCTTTCCGAAAAATCAAAGTTCGCAAAGATCCTAATTGCCCATTGTGCAGCGAAAACCCACGCCAGACTGCGCTCTTACCTGATTACGAAGCTTTCTGTGGCGTTCTCTCTGAGGCAGCTGCCGAAGCAAGCACTGGGTCAACCATCACAGTGCAGGAGCTGAAGACAAAGATTGATGCGCACGAAGATTATTACCTGATTGATGTACGCGAACCAAGCGAGTTCGACATTGTTCGAATTCCAACCTCGCACCTGATTCCTAAGCAAGGTTTTATTGATGGGTCAGTCCTTGCAACTCTGCCCCAAGATAAGCCAATAATTTTGCATTGCAAGAGCGGTGTTAGGTCAGCTGAGTGCTTGGCGATTCTTAAGAGTGCAGGATTTGCTGATGCCTCACATGTATCGGGTGGAGTAGTTGCTTGGGCAAAGCAGATTGATACATCACTTCCGGTGTATTAATGCGCGATAGTTATCAAGGCTTTCGCGTTCTTTTAGTTCATGCTCATCCTGACGATGAGACCATTAACAATGGCGCAACCATGGCTATGTATGCAGCTCTTGGAGCATCAGTAACTCTGGTCACCTGTACTCGAGGTGAAGAAGGTGAAGTTCTTATTCCTGAGCTTTCTCATTTAGCCGCAAGTGCTACAGATTCTTTGGGCCAACATCGCGTCACAGAGCTTGCCCTTGCTATGAAAGAGTTGGGAGTTACCGATCATCGCTTCTTAGGAGATGGCGCAAAGCTCTATCGAGATAGCGGGATGATGGGAACTGAACCAAATAATCGTCCTGATGTATTTTGGCAGGCAGATTTAGAAGAAGCCGCAGATCTGCTTGTACAAGTAATTGATGAAGTCAAACCTCACGTACTTATTACCTATGATGAATTTGGTGGTTATGGCCATCCAGACCATATCCAAGCGCACCGAGTGGCCATGCGGGCCTCAGAAAAGTCAGATTGGGATATCCCAAAGATTTATTGGAATGTCATGCCCATCTCTGTGATTCAAGAAGGCATTGATGCCATGAAAGGAATTGACTCTGATTTCTGGGGAGCTGAAAAGGCCGAAGACCTTCCCTTTGCCAAAGATGATTCCTTTGTACATGCGCTCATAGATGGCAACGCCTACGTTGACAAGAAGATGAGCGCAATGAAGGCGCATTCCACACAAATTGCAGTCGATGGACCATTCTTTGCGCTCTCAAATAACGTAGGACTGCAAGTGTGGGGTAATGAGTACTACACGTTGGTCAAGGGCGAGAAAAGCGCACCGCTCAATGAAAAGGGCTACGAAAGTGATCTCTTCGCTGGAATAAAGCTGTGAAATTTCTTTATGCGATTGCGCTGGGCGCAGCTACTGCGCTATGTGCAACGCTAATTCACCAAACTCTTCCTCCGTTTGGAGTTGTCCTCGGAATTTTTACAACCCACGTCATGATCTGGTGGGTTGGCCGATACTGCGGAAAACGCCGCTATCGCTTCTACGCACTAGTCGCTTGGTTTTTTGTAATTGCTCGCGCTGGCTCATTTGGTGCTGGTCAAGAACTTCTTATCCAAGGAGATAACGCTGGAAGTGCGCTACTGACGCTGGGATTCTTTGCTGGCGTTGCTGCACTTTTTCGCAAGCTCTAAGTTATCTCCAGCTCCAACTTTGTCCAGTTGGTCCATCTTTTATCTCTAAACCTGCATCTTCTAACTGCACACGTAATGAATCACTGGCAGACCAATCCTTATTAGCACGAGCTTCTGCCCGTAGAGTAAGCAAGGATTCAATCTCTGGAGGCAGAGGCTTCTGAATCTCGGCTCTGGCTAGATCTAACCCCAAGACTTGATCTGCAAAGAGGAAGATGGCGCGCTTATCCAGTGCACCCAAAGAAGAATCTTTCTCAATCGCTCGCAGCCTTTGCATGGCCCGTGGGGTATCAAGATCATTGGTCAGCGCATCAATAATCTCTTGATCAAATTTAAGGTCATCTGCAGAACCCCATTGCGCCATAGCAGTGCGCCAACGACGCAGCGTTGTATGAGCCGCCTCAAGAGAAGCCCAACTCAAATCCATTTGTGATCGGTATCGGTTTTCAAGGAGTGAGAACCGAAGCGAAAGTGGATCAAGGCCGCGATCAATCACATCTTGCAGAAGAACGACATTGCCCGCGCTCTTAGACATCTTTCTTCCTTCAAAGAGCAGATGCTCGCCATGAACCCAGGTATCGACAGTTTCTTGCGCAGTGAGGGCATTCGATTGGGCGCGCTCATTCTCATGGTGAGGAAAGCGCAGATCGATCCCTCCAACATGCAGGTTCACATGCGCCTGCAAGAGGTTAATGGACATAACGCTGCACTCGATATGCCAACCAGGAAATCCTGGACCCCACGGGGAGTCCCAAATCATCTGCGTGCGAGAGCCGGCAACTTTCCAGAGGGCCCAATCTGCGTGAAACTTCTTTCCACCTTCATCGGTGTATTCATAGCGATGGCCTGGTTTGAGCGAATCTAATTTATTTCCACTGATTGCTCCGTAGCTCGCACACGATGCTGCATCAAAGTAGACCGAGCCATCACTACCAACATAGGCGCTCTTATTTGCGATGAGCTCTTCGATTGCCGCAATCATCTCGGGCATATTTTCGGAAGCTTTTGGATAGAAATCTGCAGGAATAACATTGAGTCGTGCTAAATCTTGATGGAACCTGTCTTCATATCGTCGCGCAATTTCAAATGGATCAGTATTTGTGCGCTTTGATTCAGCCAACATCTTGTCGCCTTCTGCACCGTCTTCTTGAAAATCATCGGCCATGTGCCCTACATCGGTAATGTTCTGAATCAATTCAACTTCCAGCCCGGTCAGAACAATGGTGCGCGCGATGAGATCGGCAAGAAGAAAGGTGCGCAGATTGCCAACGTGCGCATCGCGATAAACGGTAGGTCCACAGCAATACATCGTGACTAATCCTTCGTTCTCAGTAACCTCCTTCACGGACCGGCTCATGGTGTCGTAGATGGACAATCGCCCATGCGAGATATCGCGGCGATTAAAGACTGGGATTACCCGCATGACGGCAATATCGTCTGGGTCGAAGGTAATTAATTCACCACGACGATTGAGTAGCTCTGTCTCACTCTGTAAAACTCCGACAATATCCCGGAAGCCTCCATCGCTATCTCGCAGGCGCAAGGTGGCTCGTTTACCAAGGGCCTTGGCCACCTCGCCACGAAAATCGTTCACGTGATAACACTAATCGTGCAATGCCCGCCCTGCAGGGTTAGAATTACCGCCATCTGTTAAGGAAAGCCAACTGGAGGATTCTTCGTGACATATGTGATTGCCGAACCATGCGTTGATGTGAAAGATAAGTCCTGCCGTGAAGAATGTCCGGTGGATTGCATCTACGACGGCGCTCGAATGCTCTATATCCAGCCTGATGAATGTGTCGATTGCGGAGCCTGCGAACCGGTCTGCCCAGTTGAAGCCATCTACTACGAAGATGATGTCCCTGGCCAGTGGCAGAACTACAAGAAAATCAATACTGAATTTTTCATTGAGCTCGGTTCACCTGGAGGAGCATCAAAGGTCGGGGAGACAAATACCGATCATGCAGATGTAACGGTTCTTGCGCCAAAAACTTCCTGATTTTCCTTGGGATGCGCTCGCTCCTTACGGAGTAATTGCGCGCTCGCATCCTGAGGGTGCAATCGATTTATCGGTTGGCACCCCTGTAGATGCAACTCCAGAATTTATCCAGTCAGCTTTACAACAAGCAGCCAATTCTCCGGGATACCCGCTCACAGCTGGAACTCCACAATTACGTGAAGCGATCCAAAAGTGGGCGCGTACGCAACTAGGTGCAACTGGAGATTTTGGAGTACTTCCACTTATTGGTTCCAAAGAATTTGTAGCCTGGTTACCAACTTTTATTGAAGCAGAAAGCGTCCTCTATCCAAAAGTGGCCTATCCAACCTACTTAGTTGGCGCGCTCCTTGCTCAAGCTGATGCAACCCCGGTAGAGATCGATCCTGCCACGTGGCAGAGCGCAGATATGGCTTGGGTTAACTCACCATCTAATCCAACTGGCCGCGTCCACTCCGAAAGTGAATTGCGTGCTGCAATTGCGTGGGGGCGCGAGCACCAATCGCTAGTTGTATCGGATGAATGCTATTTCGAATTCGGCGATGGCGTGGAGCCCACATCAATATTGAAATTCACCGATGGCGACAATCGCAATATTTTGGCTGTTCACTCGCTATCCAAGCGCTCTTCTATGGCCGGCTATCGCGCAGCTTTTGTTATCGGCGATCCCGCTTTAATTGCCCAAATATTGGAAGTCCGCAAGCACGCCGGAATGATTGTTCCTTTGCCAGTACAGCAGGCGATGGTGGCAGCGCTTTCAGATAGCGCGCATGTTGCAGAGCAGCGAAGTAAATACAACGCACGTCGCAGCACCCTTCGTCCTGCACTAGAAGCAGCAGGATTCACCATTGAAGATTCTGTTGCAGGTCTTTATATCTGGGCCACTCGCCAAGAAAGTGCATGGGATTCTGTTGCTTGGCTTGCTGAGTTAGGAATCTTGGCAACCCCTGGCGTTTTCTACGGCGATGCCGGTGCACAGCACATTCGCGTTGCGATGACTGCAACAGATGAACAGATAGAAAGCGCCGCAGCCCGACTACACGCAAAGGTGCGTGGATAAATGGCCGTTGGCATCTTGCTCGTCGGAGGTTTTGGCACACGTCTCAAGCCATTAACCAATGAATCTCCTAAACCGATGTTGCCAGTTGCTGGGCTGCCGGTTACCGAACACCAAATTCTTGCGGCAAAAAAGGCCGGAATACATACATTAGTTTTAGCAACTTCTTATCTGGCGGAAGTTTTCACTCCATACTTTGGAGATGGATCGCGATGGGATATGAAGATTCTCTATGCTGTTGAGAAAGAACCTTTGGGTACCGGCGGGGCAATTCGCAATGCTGCGCAGCTACTTGGGCGCGATGAAGAAATTGTCGTTTTCAATGGCGATGTCCTTAGCCGTCACTCAATTGCAGATCAACTAGCATTTCATCAGCAACACAAAGCTGATGTCACGCTCCATCTGATTAAAGTTGATGATGCCCGCGCTTTTGGTTGTGTACCTATAGATGACGAGGGTCGCGTAACAGCATTTCTTGAGAAGATGGAAAATCCTGTTACTAATCTCATCAACGCTGGCTGCTACATCTTTTCTCCTGAAGTCATTGATCGCATTCCACTCAATACCGTCGTAAGCGTCGAGCGCGAAACATTTCCAGCACTCGTTGCAGAGCAACGTCCAATCTTTGGTTATCACGAGCAGGCATATTGGTTGGATGTTGGAACTCCTGCTGCGCTCTTTAAGGGTTCACGCGATTTGGTTGTAGGTGATTTTCATGTGATGGCTGATTGCGTCATTGCACCGGATGCGAAAATCACAGGTGGAACTTCGATAGGGGCTCGCTGCCAGATTGGAGCTGGCGCCACCATTGATGATTGCATCATTGGTGATGACGTCACGGTCGGTGCAGGTGCAACTTTGACGAGATCTTTTCTGGCACATGGTGCAGTGGTCGCTCCTGGAGCTATTTTTTGTGAGAGATATCTATCAAAGGGCGCGGATTTACCGATTTCGCTCTGATTTTTCTCATTTTTTACGAAATCAGCCCAACTTTTAGCCATTTGAGGCAAATATGCACCATCCCGGGGTTGACTCCGGGGGATTACACGGGTGTAATTCTCTTCTAGAGCGCGCGATTAATTAGAAATCACCGCCTATGACTTGAGGAGATTTGCGAATGCCAATCCGCCCAGAAGGAACATCTACTGGCAAGCCATCAGCCCCCACTGCTGGACCAACTATTCAACTCGCTAGCGGAGAGAACTTAGAGCTCTCCTGGCAGGAGCGCTCACTCTGTGCGCAGACTGACCCTGAAGCGTTCTTCCCTGAAAAGGGTGGCTCTACTCGTGAAGCCAAGCGCGTCTGCCTCTCTTGTGAGGTTCGCCAAGAGTGCCTCGAATACGCCCTCGCTCACGATGAGCGTTTTGGCATCTGGGGTGGACTCTCTGAGCGTGAGCGTCGTCGCCTCAAGCGACGTCCTGCTTAACTCACCATTTATATCCGTACATCACGCGATAAGTTTCCTGTATGAGTACGCAACGCGTTTCTGCGATTCTCGTTGTCCACGATGGATCAACGTGGTTGCCAGAAGTTGTGACGTCACTGGCCACACAGACTCGTGGCCCCGATCGAATCATTGCAGTTGATACTGGCTCTGTTGATACATCAGCAAAGTTACTTAAAGGCGCACGAATCCCAACAATTTCTCTTGATCGTGAAATTGGTTTTGGAGAAGCAATCTCTTTTGCAGTCGGTCAATTACCGCCAACCTCGGATTCGCAGAATGAATGGATTTGGGTTCTGCATGATGATTGTGCATTTGCAAAAGATGCACTCGAGAATTTACTTTCTACTGTTTCAGAACGTCCAAATGTCGCGATGGCTGGACCGAAGTTACTTGGCTGGCACGATAGAACACATCTACTTGAAGTCGGAATCAGCTTAGCTACGAATGGCGCTCGCTGGACAGGCTTAGAGCAAGCCGAATATGACCAAGGACAACGCGATGGAGTTCATGAAGTCCTGGCAGTGAGCACCGCTGGAGCTCTCATTCGACGCGATGTATACGAAGAGCTCGGGGGCTTTGACAAAAATCTAGAACTTTTCCGAGACGATGTTGATTTCGGCTGGCGCGCTCGCGTAGCTGGCCACTCTGTCATTGTCGTAACCGATGCCGTCGGCTACCACGCACAGGCCGCCGCATCTGAACGTCGCACAGTCGATGTTAAAGGTGCGCTGCTCCATAGACCTTTGCTACTTGATCGCCGAAACGCAGCCTACGTGTTACTCGCCAATGCGAGTATGTGGGCACTTCCGGTGCTGTCACTACAACTTCTCGCTGGCGCGCTTTTCCGTTCTGTCGGTTATCTCTTTGCAAAACTTCCCGGTTATGCCAGCGATGAGCTACTAGCGATTCTTACACTGATTATTCATCCAACCGAATTACTCGCTGCGCGTAGGGCAAGAAAGAAAAGTAGATTCATTTCAGGGGCTGCAGTCAAGGCATTTATTCCGTCACGCTTTCAACAGATTCGCAGTTCTGTGGCGCGTGCCTTCGATTCCCTTCGTGAAAGCATCATTCCCGATCGCGAAGTGACTGTAGTTAACAGCGCCCTAGAGATTAATGAAGATGAGGATTTATTGACGCCATCTAGCCAACGTTCTTGGTTAGCGCTCTTTACTCGCCCCATAATCGCCATGGCATCGGCCCTAGTAGTCATCACTTTGTTATGGAGTCGAAATCGCTTGGGATCAATCTCAGGAGGCGCACTAGCGATGGCGCCAGAGAGCGCACAGGATCTCTTTAAACTCTATATCGCCAGTTGGCATGACATCGGAATGGGAAGTGGGCTTTCCACACCAGTGTGGGTACCTATTATCGGAGTGGCCTCTTTCCTCACCTTTGGAAACGTTGCCGCCTTTATCTCGCTCTTCTTTCTCTTGGCACCCCTTGCTCTTCTCTTCGCAGCTCATCGATATCTCAAGAGCTTCACCTCAAATAGTTGGTTGGCCGCTGGCGCTGCGCTGCTCTATGCACTTTCTCCTGTAGCAATCTCAGCAGTAAATTCGGGACGCCTTGGCTTGCTCCTCTTCCTCATCTTGTTGCCATTTACCTTGCCTCTCTTCAAAAACTGGGCAGAGATTCACACCTGGACGGTGCGAAGGCTCAGCGCGATAGCGCTCTTGGCCGGGCTACTCGCAGCCTTCAATCCATCTGTGATTTTGGTGCTCCTGGGAATAATTGCATATTCAACAACGCGTGATTTCATAGCTGCAAATAAAAATTTCAAGGATGCACTCTTTCTTCAACGCGCTACTCGATATGTCACCTTATTGCTTGCGCCATTTTTGCTCTTGGCCCCTGCTTCCTTTGAAGTCTTTATACGACCACATCTTTTGATAAGCGAGATTGGTTTTACTGTTGCCGGGGGCGGACCAAATCTTGCAATCTTGGGCAATCCCGGTGGCCCAGGATCACTTCCCTGGTGGTCTATCAGCCCAATCACAGTTGTATTACTGGTTACCTATTTCTCATCGACTGCCGCCCGAAAGTTTGCAACGCCTGGAGTTATTTTCTTACTCAGTGGTGCACTTGTTTCGGCACTTGTTATTTCAGGAAATGGATCATCATCCACAACGCGCGCTAGCGCTGGAGTTTTTCTCGCCGTTGCAACGCTCTTTGCAATTGCTGCCGCAGTAATCATGTTCGACAAAATTAAGTCTCGCCTCGAGCAATCGCATGTTAATTACCGTCACATATCCATAGCTTTTGTGCTTCTTTTGACTGTTGGTTACACAGCAACTTCAACATTCTGGCTGGCGACTGCAGGTTCTGATTCACCTGTCAGAACTACACAAACGCAGATACTCCCCGCCTTCTTGGCTATCGAAAAAGGCGCAAAAACCGTGGTGATTCGCCCATACCGTCAGAAAGGCGAACAGACTCTTTCATATTACATTTCTCGAGGTCGTGAGGTCACCTTGGGTGAACCAGATATCGCACCCAGAGACACTGCAATCATTTCGCGCGCCATCGAGGGTCTAGTTGATAACACGGGAGTCACATCGAGCAATATTCTTTCAACCTATGGCATCAAGTATGTCTTCCTGAAAAATCCTGTGAGCCAAGATGTTGTCCAGACCATCGATGGTTTAGGTGGCTTTACTAGAACATCCGCAACTGAAGCTGGAATTGTTTGGAAAGTGCTTAAGGATACGGGGCGCGTTAAGTTCACTAACTATTCGGGTCGTGAATATGTGCTTGAATCAAAGGGCGTGCGAACATTTGTACCAGCGCCCGGCTCTCTCATGCTGACTGAGACATATAGTGATTCGTGGCAAGTTTTCCAAAACGGTTATCGTCTTGCCAAGGTTGAAGATTCAAATGGTTTACCAACTTTTGGAGTAACTGAAGCAGGTGAGATTTCTATCATTCATGATGGTCGCGCCCGCCGTGCTTGGATCTCCTTCTTCATCATCGCCCTCGTTACTCTCACTGTGTTGGCGCTTCCTGGTGGCCGCCGTAAGGCTGAGATTTCAGATAAGGAGATCTCATGAGAAACCAAAGAGCCTTAATTCTGATCATTGCTGTGACAGCTGTGTTGTTTCTCAGCAACATCTTGAACTTCACAGTGTCCACCAACCGCTTTAATGAGTCGTATCCTGCTGTTGTATGTCCTCCAAATACGAGTGGTTTGAGTACTGCCATTTCATTAACCTCACCAAATACATTGGCGCGCAAGACAGGCAGCACATCGATGAAGTCGACAGAGGTTGGATTTAGACGTTACGCAGTGGCTGCGCAATCAGCAGTTATTGAATCGGGAAAAGTTACACCTCTTGTCTGGCAAGTTCGCAAGGGAGTCTGGGCGGGCGCAATTGCATGTAGCGCACCCGCATCTTCACAATGGTTTGTTGGAGCATCTGCAGATATCACTGCAAAGGGATCTCTCCACATCGTTAATAGTGGACTAGGTCGAGCGCTAGTTGAGGTAACAGTATTTACAGAAAATGGTGAGTTAGCTCCTCGTAGCGTCTCTATCCGAGCTAACTCCTATACCTCGCTCTCGTTAGCGTCTCTTGCACCAGGTTCTAAGAAGATTGCTATCTCCCTTCTTCCACGCGCTGGTCGAATAAATGGTTTCTTGATTGATGAACGTGGCAAAGGGCTGACTTCGTTGGGCGGTGACTTAATTAACCCAACAAAAGAGGCAACCACCAAACTGCAAATCCCTGCGATTCCACAACAAGTGGGGCGCGGTGGAACTACACCTCACACACTTCGACTTCTTGTACCTGGCGATGTTGATGCCCGAATATCGGCTGAGATTAGATCCACGGATGGAACCTTTGCGCCAGTAGGAATCACAGACCGAGTTATCGCGCATAAAAAGGTCATCGAGCTTCCCATGGATATCACAATGGCTGCCGGAAAGTTTGCGCTACATATCACCTCAGATCAGCCGATACTAGGTTCGGTCTTCTCACCGACAAATGCGCAAGGCAAGCGCGACTTCGTCTGGAGTACTGCGGCGCAGGATCTGACTGAATTTACGATGGCAACAACTGGACTTGCACCAATCTTGGTCTTCACAGGCCGCGATGTGCGAGTTACCTTGGAGCTCACCTTCACTAATGGCAAGAGCAGGAAAATTAAGGTTGCTGAAGAAGATATTGCGACATTCAAGGTGCCAGATTCGGTTCGTTCAATCGCCTTTACTGGAATTTCAAAGGGAACGTCAGGTGCTGCACTCATTGCATCAAAGAGTGGTTATGGCTATGTGCCACTGAACCCTGGCAGTGAATTGACCAAATCTTCAGTCCCAGCATCAAATATCCGAGTGCTCAATCCATAACTTTTACCACTCAGACCACTAATCTATTTGACATGGTTCCACAGTCACGTCACGGTCGCGCTTGCTCTCGCGTCTCTTGCCGCGCTATTGCAACCATGACCCTTACCTACATTTACGCCGATTCAACGGCGGTACTTGGACCGCTTGCAACTTTTGCCGAACCACATTCTTATGACCTCTGCGATAAGCACTCTGCTCGATTAACTGTTCCAAATGGCTGGGAAGTAATTCGTCATGTAGCGCAAACTGATGCAGCAGGTCCAAGCGATGATGATCTGATGGCCATTGCAGATGCAGTACGTGAAGCGGCTTCAGCACATCTTGAACCTTCGCAGCCGAATGTTGCTCAAGTAACTCAGACAAGCGTAGGTCGACGCGGACACCTACGGGCTGTCCCTTCCTAATTTCGCATTTCATCCTAAATCTCTTTACGATACTTATATGAGCGCTTCCATATTTAAGGCTTACGATATTCGTGGCCTTGTTGATAAAGAACTCACCCCAGATTTTGCCTTTGCCACAGGTATTGCTGTTGCACGTTTTCTAGAGCATGAGCGCGAACCAGGCACCGTAGTAATTGGCGAAGATATGCGTCCATCCTCACCTACGCTTGCCACAGCTTTTGCAGCCGGAGTTACATCACAAGGGCTCGATGTCATTCGAATCGGTTTAGCCTCAACCGATATGTTGTATTTTGCATCCGGCAAACTCAATCTTCCAGGCGCGATGTTTACCGCCAGCCACAATCCTGCCGAATACAACGGAATCAAGCTCTGCCTGAGCGGTGCAAGGCCAATCGGCAAAGAGTCGGGCTTGGTAGTCATTGAAAATTATGTTCGAGATGGTGCGCCTATGGTGATGCGCAACGTTGGAGTTGAGAAGGAACAATCGATGTTGTCCGATTATGTAGATCACCTACTGTCGCTGGTAGATGTTTCCGCAATCCTACCATTGAAGATAGTCATTGATGCGGGCAATGGAATGGGCGGGTACACAGCCCCTGCGGTCTTTGAACGCCTCAACGCCAAAGTTGTCGAACTCTATTTTGAACTCGATGGAACTTTTCCTAACCATGAAGCGAACCCGATTGAACCTGCAAATTTAGTCGATTTGCAGAAGGCAGTGAAGAAACATAAAGCTGATATCGGGCTGGCCTTTGATGGCGATGCTGACCGCTGCTTCCTCGTTGATGAAAAGGGTGCGCTGGTAAATCCTTCGGCTTTGACTGCGCTGATTGCAACTCGTGAACTAGCGAAGAACCCAGGCGCATCCATTATTTATAATTTAATTTCATCTAGAGCTGTTAAAGAAGTAGTTGAAGAAAATGGCGGCACTGCTATTCGTTCTCGCGTTGGGCATTCTTACATTAAGAAGCAGATGGCTGAAACAAATGCAGTCTTTGGTGGCGAGCACTCAGGCCACTTCTACTTCCGTGACTTTTGGCGCGCAGATTCTGGAATGTTGGCAGCGCTTCACGCGATTGCAGCGCTTGGTGAAACAAAGTCAACGCTTTCAGAGCTGTTGAAAACATTTAATCGATATCACTCAAGTGGTGAAATCAATTCAACTGTTTCTGATGCAAAGGCAGCTATGGATCAGATTGAAAAAATCTATGGCAAGAAGGATGGCGTTGAAATCGATCACCTAGATGGACTCACCATTAGCCACGCCGATTGGTGGTTCAATCTCAGGGCCTCAAATACCGAGCCGCTCCTTAGACTCAACGTTGAGGCTTCAACGAAGTCCCGCATGGAATCTGTGCGGGATGATGTACTTAACACCATCCGCAGTTAAGGCTAAATGACGCTTTTTAGCAGCGTCCACTAACCTATACACCTAGCCGACTAGCACAGTAGAGCCCTACGCCGAAGGTCAAGCGAACAAACAGCCGTTTATCTAGGGAGATATATCTAAATGACACCTGTCACAACTATTCCAAAGCACGATATTGCAGATGCATCACTTGCTGAAGCTGGCCGCAAGAAGATTGAATGGGCAGAACGCAACATGCCTGTCCTGGCACAGATCCGCGAACGCTTCGAGAAGTCGCAACCATTTACTGGTGTGCGCATCGCAGCATGTATGCACGTCACAACTGAGACCGCCAACTTGATGCGCGTTCTCAAAGCAGGAGGCGCCGAAATCGCCCTCTGTGCTTCAAACCCACTTTCAACACAGGATGACACAGCAGCAGCGCTTGTTCATGAATATGGCATTTCAGTATTCGCTCGCAACGCAGTTGACCGCGATGGTTACTACGCGCACATCAATGCCGCACTTGATATCAATCCGCACCAAGTCTTTGATGATGGTTGCGACCTCGTTAATACCCTTCATACGACACGTAAAGAACTTCTTCCAAACATCTCAGGTGGATGCGAAGAGACCACAACTGGTGTAATCCGTCTTAACCAGATGGCAAAAGATGGCGCACTCACATTCCCAATGATTGCTGTCAATGACACCGATACAAAGCACATGTTTGATAATCGATACGGAACAGGGCAATCAACTCTTGATGCCGTTTTCCGCGCAACCAACTTCCTGCTTGCTGGACGCATTGTCGTCGTTGCAGGATTTGGGTACTGCGGTAAAGGTGTTGCCGAGCGCGCTAAGGGTATGGGCGCTGATGTTATCGTCACAGAAATTGATCCAACCAAAGCACTAGATGCGATGATGCAGGGATTCCGCGTCATGCCTATGCTTGATGCTGCGAAGGTTGGCGATGTATTTATCACCGTTACCGGAAACCGCGATGTACTTCGCGATGAACACTTTGCGGCGATGAAGGATGGCGCAATCATGGCTAACTCAGGCCACTTCGATATTGAAATCGATGTTGCTTGGCTTGAGCAGAACTCAGTAAAGAAGAATGAAAAGATGCGCCATCAGACTGACGAATATGTCATGAAGGATGGGCGTCGTCTACTTCTTCTTGCAGAAGGCCGTCTCGTAAACCTAGGAGCTGCAGAGGGACACCCAGCATCAGTTATGGATATGTCCTTCTCAGATCAGGCACTTACCGCTGAATACCTTGTTAAGGAAGCAAAGAATCTTCCTGCTGGTGTTCATGAAGTTCCTTCTTATATCGATAAGGAAGTTGCTTCACTCAAGCTCAAGTCAATGGGTGGACGTATCGATGTCTTAACGCCTGCTCAGGATATGTACCTCAACTCTTGGGAGCACGGTTCCTAAATGGCGCTGGTTATGGTCGTCGATGACGATCAAGACCTTGCAGAAATGCTCGGAATTGTTTTAACAAGTTCGGGCTTCGATGTAGATCTTGTAAGTCGAGGAGATGAGGCGCTGGAGGTATTTAGAAATAATCCTCCAGACCTCGTCTTGCTCGATGTGATGTTGCCAGGGATAGATGGTATTGAGGTCTGCAGATTAATAAGACAAGAATCTATGGTTCCGATAGTTATGTTGAGTGCAAAAGGAGAGACGCAAGATATTGTCCGCGGCCTAGAAGCTGGCGCTGATGACTATATGCAGAAGCCTTTTCGCGATAAGGCTGAATTGATTGCCCGCATTCGCACTCGCTTGCGACGTACCAACGCCGATGTCACAGGCCTACTCACAATTGGCGATCTCACCATTGATGTGACGGCTCATGAAGTCCAACGCGGCACGACGGTGATTCAACTTACCCGCCTCGAGTTCGATTTATTGGTAGCTCTTGCGAAAGATCCCGGCAGAGTATTTACTCGAGATGCGCTTTTGAGCGAAGTCTGGGGCTATCGCCACAGCACGGATACTCGTTTAGTGAACGTTCACGTACAGCGCCTACGTTCTAAGGTTGAACATGACCCAGAGCATCCTGAGATAGTCATGACAGTACGCGGAGTTGGTTACAAGGCGGGCGGCCCAGCGTAAAGGGCGCATTCACCATGAGGGGAATCCGAAAGACGTTGGCGCAATCACTTGCGACCAAAGTTATCCTCTCCACAATTCTCCTCTCGCTGGGAGTCATTAGCCTTACCGGTTCTGCCCTCAATTCACGCCTTTCTGACGGTATTCGCTCAGTAAGTTTAGATTCAGCGCTGACAGAGGCTCGCTTCACATTCTTTAACGCGCAATATCAGTTGATTCTCTCGCAAGGCAAAACTGTCGAAGAGCGCAAACAAGTGATTGCGGGTTTAGTTGTTGAAGCGACAACCCAGGATGTCAATGAAGATAGTCGCGACATTATTCTTCTTAAGTTTCCAAATGAGAAAAACTCGCGGGTTTCATATGAAATGGCCTCGGCGTTGGTGGATCCAAAATCTGTCCCGGAATCACTTCGCGAGAGAGTGAGAGCCTCTAAAGCATCACAATATGAATATGCCCAAAACCGCTATCTCAATTCACTCACCTCTGACGCGCTCTTTGTTGGAGAGCCCATCAAAATTCCTGGTGGGGGAATGTATGAAATGTATGTTGTCTTCACTCTCAACACTCAAGCCGAGACTCTCACGCTCATTCGAAATTCTTTGATCTTTACAGGATTTGCGCTTATCTTCCTCATCGGCTTAATCACCTGGTTAGTGGTTCGACAAGTCGTTCGGCCTGTGCGCGATGCAGCTCGCGTAGCAACTCGATTTACTGATGGCGACTTTAGTCAGCGTATGAAAGTTGAGTCGCAGGATGAGATGGCAACTCTTGCCCAGTCCTATAACGAGATGGCTGAGTCAATCGAACGACAGATTTCTCGTTTAGAGAATTTGTCGCGCGTTCAGCAGAGATTTGTCTCTGATGTTTCTCATGAATTACGTACACCACTAACAACTTTACGTATGGCCTCTGAAGTTATCTACAACCAGCGCACCTCATTTGACCCTGTTGTCGCACGAAGCTCCGAGCTCCTTGCCGCGCAGATTGATCGTTTCGAGAGGTTGCTCGAGGATCTCCTTGAAGTAAGTCGCTTTGATGCTGAGGTAGCAGTACTTGAGCCAGTTGATTTTGACGTTGTTAACTTGGTAAAGCGATGTGTTGCGGATTTCGAGTTAGGTGAAGTTCCAACTGATTCTGGAATTCGCATCGAGTCACAATCACCATCTGTGCAAATAAAGGCTGATATCCGTCGTGTGGAGCGCATATTGCGTAACTTGCTCTCCAATGCCCTTGATCATGCTGATGGCAAGGAAATTGTTGTCACCATCCTCGCAACTGAGACTGAAATTGCAATTGGCGTCCGTGACTATGGTCCAGGCCTGGATCAATCTGCACTTATCCGCGTCTTCGACAGATTCTGGCGCGCTGATCCTTCGCGCGCCCGTATCCGTGGTGGCACCGGCCTGGGGCTCTCTATCTCTCTAGAAGATGCACGCCTGCATAATGGTGAACTTGATGCATGGGGAAGACCTAACAAGGGCGCTCATTTTGTTCTGACCTTGCCACGCGTTGCTGGCGAACAGATTCAGTCAAGACCAATCAAAGCTACTCCGTTAGATTTCCACGAGGAGAACTTCTACCTCTAAATCTTTGGCTGTGACCATGAAGAATGCGCGCTATGAAAAGCCTTCGCGCGTTACAAGAAATCATCTTTCCTAGTCGTTGTTTAGGATGTGGGCAACTAGGTCTGGAAATCTGTTCATTGTGTCGTAAGAATTGGCATCCACACATTTATCGGCAATGGTCACAACACCTTCCAACATTTCCGATTTACTCCTCTGTCACATATTCGCCAATTGCAGGAAAAGTTCTACTTGCTGCAAAAGAGAACAATCTGGCAATCGCCGATCAACTCATCTACAAAGCGCTCGGTCATTCATTGACTTTTGCACTGAGAGAAATTGGTGGAGATTTTCTTGTCCCAATACCTTCACGCAGATCCGTAGCGCGTTCACGTGGGCGTCAATTTATTGCATCGTTGTCACAACAGCTCAGCGCAGAAATAGGTCTACCTGCTTATGAAAATTTGGAACATACACGTCGGGTCCGTGATCAATCCTCACTCGATGCGAAATCAAGATTTCATAATTTAGATGGCTCTATGAAATCCCTGAATTTTCTGAGTGGAAAGGCCATTGTTATTGACGACCTCGTCACAACGGGGGCCACGCTTCAGGAAGCCGTGCGGGCGCTTCGCAAGAGGGGGATTGAGGTGGCCGCTGCTGTAACTGCATGTGTTGCAGAACCCCTACGATAAGACCCTCATATCGGGCATATGCGGAAGGTAGTTGCAATGGCTTCAATTCTTGATCGACTCATGCGTGCTGGCGAAGGCAAAATCCTTCGCGATTTAAGCAAGATCGTCGACAAGGTCAACGGATTTGAAACCACCATTTCATCTCTTTCAGATGAGCAATTGCGCGCCAAGACTGATGAATTCAAATCACGTCTTGCCCAAGGTCAGACACTTGATGATTTGCTTCCCGAGGCTTTTGCCGTTGTTCGCGAAGCTGCCAAGCGCACACTAGGTCAGCGCCACTATGACGTACAGATCATGGGTGGGGCTGCGCTTCACAAAGGCAATATTGCAGAAATGCGTACCGGCGAGGGAAAGACTCTCGTAGCAACCCTTCCTTCTTATCTCAACGCGCTAGCGGGTCGCGGCGTACATGTTGTTACCGTCAATGATTACTTAGCAGAGCGTGACAGTGAATGGATGGGTCGTATCCACCGCTTTTTGGGACTCACCGTTGGTGTAATTCTCAACAGCATGAGTCCTGCAGAGCGCCGCGCAGCTTACTTATCTGACATCACGTACGGCACAAATAATGAGTTTGGTTTTGATTACCTGCGCGACAACATGGCTTGGTCGCTCGAAGATTGTGTTCAACGCGATCACTTCTTCGCTGTTGTAGACGAAGTTGACTCAATTTTGATTGACGAGGCTCGTACCCCGTTGATTATTAGTGGTCCTGCTGACAAGGCCACCAAGTGGTACGAAGAATTTGCCAATATCGCCACTAAATTACAGCGAGATGTTCACTACGAAGTAGATGAGAAGAAGAAGACCATCGGCATTCTTGAAGATGGTGTCACAAAGGTAGAAGAGCTTCTTAAGATTGAAAATCTCTACGAGGCCGCCAACACCACACTTATTGGCTATCTCAATAACTCAGTCCGCGCGAAAGAGCTCTTTAAGCGTGATAAAGATTATGTGGTCATGAATGGCGAGCTATTAATCGTTGATGAACACACTGGCCGTATGTTGGCTGGACGTCGCTACAGCGAGGGTTTGCACCAAGCGCTAGAAGCGAAGGAACGTATTGAAATTAAGGATGAGAACCAGACGCTGGCCACCATCACCCTGCAGAACTACTTCCGTTTGTACGAAACGATCTCAGGTATGACCGGTACCGCGATGACAGAGGCTTCTGAATTTCACCAAATCTACAAACTTGGCGTCGTACCAATTCCTACCAATCGAGATATGCAGCGCATTGATCAACCGGATTTGGTCTACAAATCTGAGATTGGAAAGTTTGCAGCCGTTACGCGCGATATCGTTGAACGTCACCGTAAGGGACAACCAGTTCTGGTCGGTACCGTCAGCGTAGAAAAATCTGAAGAACTTTCGGCGTTCCTTAAGAAGGCCGGAGTTCCACACGAAGTCTTGAACGCTAAGCACCACGAACGTGAAGCAGCGATTGTTGCTCGCGCAGGTACTAAGGGTGCCGTCACAGTTGCAACCAATATGGCAGGTCGTGGTACCGACATCATGCTCGGTGGAAATCCAGAGTTCATGGCTGACTTCGAACTTCAGCGCCGAGGAATTTCACCAGTTGATAACGCACCTGAATACGAAGCTGCCTGGCCTGCAGAGATTGCAAAACAGAAGGAAGCAATCGCGAAAGAGCATGAAGAGGTAGTTTCACTCGGCGGCCTCTATGTTCTTGGAACTGAACGCCACGAATCACGCCGTATCGATAATCAGCTGCGTGGCCGTTCCGGTCGCCAAGGCGATCCAGGTGAATCACGTTTCTACCTCTCTTTACAAGATGATTTGATGCGCCGCTTCAATTCAGGAATTGTCGAGCGCGTTCTCTCTGCGGCCGGGCTACCTGAAGACGAACCTATTGAATCCAAGATGGTGTCTAACGCTATTCGCTCAGCACAGACACAAGTTGAAGCGCAAAACTTTGAGATCCGTAAGAATGTTCTTAAATATGACGATGTCATGAACCGCCAGCGTGAAGTTATCTATGGAGAACGACGTTTAGTTTTAGAAGGAAAAGATCTTGGCGAACAAGTGGGCGACTTTGTTGCAGATACAGTCTCTGCCTATGTTCATGCGGCAGCAGCGCAGGGATATGCCGAAGAATGGGATCTCGATAAGTTATGGACTGCGCTCAAGCTTGTTTACCCAATCTCATTTACTCCAGAAGATTTGATTGCAGAAGTCGGCTCAAAGGATGCACTGGATGTTGATTATCTTGAGTCAAAGATTCTTGAGGATGCAAAGCAGGCATATAAGAAGCGTGAGGATGAACTTGGCGCTGATGTTTTACGCGAACTAGAACGACGCGTGTTGCTCTCGGTTCTCGATCGTAAATGGCGTGAGCACCTCTACGAAATGGATTACCTGCAAGAAGGAATCGGTCTGCGTGCTATGGCGCAACGCGATCCACTTGTTGAGTACCAGCGTGAAGGTTACGAACTCTTTGCAGCAATGATGGATGCCATCAAAGAAGAGCTAGCTAGTTTGGTCTTTAACGTGCAGGTAACGATTGAAGGCGACGGTAGCGCAATCAAGGCGCAAGGCGTCGACGAGAAGCCCGTACAGAGCCAGCCACTTCGCTATTCAGCAGCGGATGAAAACGGTGTTGTAACAAGTGGAGATGTTTCACGAAATAGCCAATGCCCTTGCGGATCAGGAAAGAAATATAAGCGCTGCCACGGCGCCGCCTAATATTCTTTACAACAAGTGCAGTGCGGTACATAACCATCGTCCGTCTACGCCTTCAAAGCGAATAACTGCGGATCGATAGCGCGCCCCAAAGCGGATTACTACAGTTGATTCACAGATTCCATCAAATGGTTCTGATTGATGAATGCTTTTAATCTTTCCAATCTCTTTTTGTGTTCCAGCGCTCTTTAGCAACTCCATATAGATAACGCGATGACACCAGCGAATAAGTTGTGCTGGCTGCCGTCTCCCACCCCACACTTCGACAACGCTGACAATAAACTTCATAGTCCAGGCATGCAGTTCAGGTAACTCTGATGCTGAAGTGGGAATTGGCATCTCATCAGCTTCCAAATCCTCACCAAAGGTGGAAGGTACGAGATACAGCTTTGCTTTCTGCGCTGGAACTTCTCGCGCAGGAGGTGCGAAGAGGTCGAGCACTGGATGTTCCCAGAGCGAGCGATCCTCGGTACTAGATACCAATTGCAGAAAAGAGCGGCGATTTTCAGTAAGAGTGTGTGTGGTTTCTGTAGTCATGGTGCGATATTTCAGCCTTATGCGAAGTTTCAAATCAGGCACAAGTACGAGTTCATCTCAGACTTAAGTTCTACTGTGGAGAAGTAAGGCTTGCGCCATAGCGTGCACTTTTACCGTGCGCCCATGGCCGTAAAGAAGAAATCCCAAACCCGTCTCTATCTCTCAATAGCACTCTGTCTTGGGGCGTTGCTCGCCTCATTTTTGATGACGCGTGCTGCAAATACTCACGAGAGTTATTGGGTGGTCCTGCGCCCAATGGCAGCAGGCACTCAGATTGGAGCTAACGATCTGGGCTACCAATCTGTAGCGCTCGGGGCTGCGGCAAAGAACTACCTTGCAGCATCGACTAATCCCATAGGGTCAATCACTCGCCGGCGCTTGGTAGCGGGTGAATTGTTGCAAGGTAGTTCGCTGACAGATGATGCAAGAGCTCTGACACATCAAGAGATTTCACTGAGCATCAGAGCGGTAGATATTCCTATAGACGTTGCAGTGGGTGAGTTAATTTCACTGTACCAACTCCATGATGTTCGAGAATCAAAGACAACTATTGCTCCAGAATTCATTGTCAGTGGCGCTTTTGTAACATCAATCGACCGTAAAGGAAGTAATTTCGGTGGTGAAGTAGCGCTAGGACTTGCTCTATTTCGAGAAGATATTGCAACTGTCTTATCTGCATCCACGAGTGGACGACTAGTGGTTGTGCGCGCACGTGGGTGAAGTTATCAATTCAGCAATCACTGGAATACGCGACCCAGAGCGCGAAGGATTTATTGCCAGCACACTCTTCTCACAAGGATGGAATATCACTTTGCGAGCCCTGGATTTTAATCAGATAGATGAGCTCTGTAGCAAAGAGGCGATAGATAAAGCAACCATTCTTCTGGCTACTGATTTAGAAGGTCTAACTCCTGCAGCAATCGCAGAATTGAAATCTCGAGGCTATCCACTCTTTCTCTTTGCACCCAAGGACTCCACGCCTTCATCCTTTGCTGGAGTACAAGAATTTCCTACAACTACGCTCGAACTAATCTCGCTTATGCGTGGATCCCTACGTGCACCGATGATAAGAGCGCAAGCTCAGAGCGCTCCAACTCGAGCACGCACTATTGCAATTGCTGCATCAGCTAGCTCTTCGGGCTGCACTCTGACTGCGATTAATCTTGCGACCGAGTTGAGTTTGTTGGGCAAGAGAACACTTTTGGTCGATGCACATGCCCTTGCTCCTTCCATTTCGTCGCTGCTAGGCCAGCGAGGCTTACGTGCCAGCGTTCGCCATCCACAGATTTCAGAGAACCTTTGGGGAATGGAAATTTCGCAAGCAAGCCTAGAAAGTGATTTGGGGCAGCTACACAGCGCTCGTTCTGAATTTGATTTCATTGTGATTGACCTCGGAACTTTGCGCAATATCGCAGCTCAATTGACCGGCAAAAGATGGGAGAGTGAGGCATTTATCTGGAGCGCAACATTTGCAGATGAGCTCTGGTTGTTATCGAAAACCGATCAACTTTCGCTCGAGCGATTACGCGAACTCTTACGTGAGTTGGCACAGAACTCAATAAAACCAGCACTTGTCGCGGTGCATAGCATGCGGACTCCGGGAAAGAAGAATTCACCGCTTGATCAATCCTTTACTCAGAGCATCAGTGCGATAAAACCCACACGTGTGATTGCCCTGCCTACCGACAGTCGCAGTGTCTTACGCGCTGAAGGTGAGCGCAGTAGCCTCTATGAAGTCAATGAACGTAGCCACTTACGCCGTTGCCTCGCAGAAATTGCAGGTCAGCTCATCTCTTAAATTCTTATAGGCTTAGCGCATGCGTGGATATGCGGCTATGACAGCCCAAGAAGTCTCTGACTTTGCGAGCTCACAAATTCTCGATATTTCAGATATCTATGCACCGAGTGCACGTTTCTTAGCAGCACATTCAGAGCTTGATGAAGAAGAAGTTGAATTTACACTCTCTATGGTGGCGGCAGAAGATGCGCTTGAGATGAAGAGCGCAGGATCAGGTGCTGCCTGTGTACTTGCCTTTGAAATTCCACAGGAGCTCATCACTGAAAGCCATGAAATGTCGGTATCACTATCTGGCGCACTCACATGGAGCGATCTGCAATGTCTGTTTGAAGTATCTGCTGATGGTCAAGAACTAACCTGGTTTGCCACTCAAGAGATTTCGCAGAATCTATCTACATGGTTGAAGCAGGCATAGATGGCTGCTATTGAAGATTATGTGCAGGGCAGAAGCCAACTATCTCCTGAGCAGATCCACCGCTTACGTGAATTGATCGCCGACTGGCAGCTGCTTTCAGATTTATCTTTCGCTGATCTCATCCTGTGGGTTCCGCTACGAAAAGATTTCAAGAGTTGGCCAACAGGATATGTCGCAGTAGCGCATATCCGCCCAACTACTGCGGCCACTCTCTTTCCACTCGATGTAATCGGTGATGAGATTTCACATGGCAAACGACCTCATATTGACCAAGCGCTTTCTAGCGCTGAGATTGTTCGTGATACTCAGCCAGAACAGATGGGGGAGTACCTCGTTAAAGAAGAGACTATTCCGGTGATGTTTGATGGACATGTCATCGGAGTTATCTCACGACATCGAAATGCAGACCTCATGCGTCAACCATCTCGCCTCGAGCTCAATTACCGCGAAATTGCGCACAAGCTCTATCGCATGATCTCTGAAGGAACATTCCCTTACCCAGATGCGGGTTCACTCTTTGATCCTGCACCTCGCGTAGGTGATGGCCTCATTCGACTTGATGTGAATGGTGTTGTCTCATATGCCAGCCCTAATGCTCGCTCTGCCTTTAGCCGACTTGGTTGGATGAGCGAAGTAGAGGGACATATTTTGGGTGAAGTTGCTCAAACACTCGCGCGCGTGAAGCCAGATGCGCAAGAAGAGACGATTGCTATGGGACTTACCGGAAAAGCGCTAAAGCGAGTTGAAATTGAGAATTCTGGTGGAACGATTGATTTCACTGTGCTGCCGTTATTACAAGCAACTGATCGCGTTGGCGCGATTGTTCTTCTCAACAATGTCACCGAGCTACGTCGCCGAGAGCGAGAGTTGGTGACAAAAGATGCGACCATCCGCGAAATTCACCATAGAGTGAAGAATAATTTGCAGACAGTTTCGGCCCTATTGCGTCTACAGGCACGTCGCATTGAAGATCCGGGCGCCAGTGCAGCGCTTAATGAAGCGGTGCGTCGTATCGCTTCAATTGCGCTAGTTCATGAAACGCTCTCTAGTAGCCGTGACTCTTCCGTTGACTTTGATGATGTCCTAGATAACTTGGTATCGCATGCCCTAGAGCTCAGTCCACGTATGGGTGAGTTACATATTGAACGAACCGGCACAATCGGTTCCCTTGAACCGCGCATCGCAACTCCACTGGCGCTGGTTATCACAGAACTAATTCATAACGCGCTCGAACATGGTTTAGCGGATGAAGGATCAGCCCTCGGTATCCATGCCACCCTTAACGGCCGAGAGTTGGCAGTAACAATTAGCGATGATGGCGTGGGTTTTCCTGCAGATTTTGATATCGCAACTTCACCAAATCTTGGTTTACAGATTGTTCGTACGTTGACTGAAAATGAGCTCCGAGGTGAGTTGCAGTTAACTACTGATGATCAACAGACGAGAGCGACCTTAACTTTCCCGATCTAGCTCAATCTTTTATGAGTTTGCTTGATCAGCCAGGCGGGCGCGGTTACGTGCAGCGCGACGCTTCAAGGCGCGACGTTCATCTTCTGAGAGACCGCCCCAGACTCCGGCATCCTGGCCAGATTCCAGCGCCCATGCCAAGCATGGCTCTTTGACGATGCAGCGATTACAGACCTTCTTCGCCTCTTCGATCTTGGTGATGGCTGGACCGGTATTGCCTACGGGGAAGAAGAGCTCAGGATCTTCTTCGCGGCAGGCCGACTGATGTCTCCAATCCATGGTTGCCCCCTTCCAGTAATCGAATTCGATACTGCGCGATGAATGCGCACAAGAGGGTAATTCTCCCTGTAACTCTCAAGTTAAACAAGAAGGTACGAGAAAAGATTTCGTTAATCAGGGTGATTTGTATCCCTTTGGTGAATTCCTGTTAAAGAAAGTTGGTGCCCCCGACAGGAATCGAACCTGTGCACCTGCCTCCGGAGGGCAGTGCTCTATCCCCTGAGCTACGGGGGCGCAGGTACAAGGGTAGGTTATCCGACTATGAGTACTTCTGAGAAAGCTTTCTTTGCGACAGGTTGTTTCTGGGGCGCAGAACGTCGTTTCTGGAATCTCGATGGAGTCATCTCAACCAGCGTTGGATATATGGGCGGAGCTCGACCTAATCCGAGCTATGAACAAGTCTGCACTGGCGTCACGGGACATGCCGAGACTGTCGAAGTTGAATTTGATCCAACGAAAATTTCATATCGCCGTTTACTTGAAGAATTTTGGGTAATGCATGATCCAACTTCGCTAAATCGTCAAGGCGGAGATATTGGAACTCAATATCGCAGCGCGATTTTTACAACTACTGCGGCGCAGCAGTTACAGGCAGAGGTCACTCGAGATGTATATCAGGCAGCGCTTACGCGCGATGGCATCGGCCCAATTGTCACCGAAATCGTGAGCGCCGAAGGGGTTCCATATTTCTTAGCTGAGGAATACCACCAGAAGTACCTCAAGAAGAATCCCAATGGTTACGACTGCCACTCAAGTACTGGAGTGGCATTTCCACAGTTGAGTAACTCTTAACCCAGCGCTCGCCAGCAATACCAGGCAACTACGCTTCGGTAAGGACGAAATTTCTCACCCTTCTTTTCTAGCGCAGCGGGTGTGATTTCCTCGCTGAGACGATAAATTTTTTCATACCCGCGTCTAACGCCGAGATCCCCGGTTGGCCAGATATCCAGACGCCCCAGTTGAAACATCATAAACATATCAACGGTCCACGGCCCGATTCCCCAAAGACCGGTGAGCTGTTCAAATATCTCGTCATCACTTTCTACTTTGTGAAGCTGGTTAATCTTTATCTTCTTAGTTAAGGCTGCATCCGCCAGCCCCTGAATTGTTTTAAACTTGGCTCCCGAAACGCCCGCTTCACGCATATCTTTCTCAGAAATATCAGCAATGCGCGCAGGTACTACACGACCTTGCGCCAACCCCTTGACTCTGCCATAGATGGTTTCTGCAGCCTTGACTGCAAGTTGCTGCGAAATCACAGATTCAACGAGCGCCTCAAAATGGCTGACAGGCTTAGGATTTCTACCGATTGTGCAGAGCGGATGTGCGCCAATCACCTTTGCAATGCGTGCATCCCGTGTGGCTAAATCCGCAACGATTCTCTTCATCTGCGAAGTTGTAATCGTCATATTCGCGGTCATGGATAAAGCGTATTGTCGGTGACATACTAAGTCCATGAGCAAGCAGAGCAGCCTCGAGCTACAAGCTCTCGCTCTCAGTGAACTAAAAACTCATCGCAGCGAAAAGTGGCGCTCCTTTCCTACAGATGTCTTACCTCTTCCAGTTGCTGAAATGGATTTTCCGGTAGCGGAGCCCATTCGACGGATTTTGCGAGAGATGGTCGACACTTCAGATCTTGGCTACCTTGGCCCTATTCCTGAACTGGGTCGAGCATTTAGTGGATTTGCTGAACGTCGCTGGGGCTGGAAGGCAGATGCAGCACAGGTTCGCATTGCTGCCGATGTCGGTGTTGGAATTGTAGAAATTTTGAGAGTAATTACAAATCCTGGTGACAAGGTAATGATTAATTCACCAATCTATCCAAATTTTTATACATGGTGCGTAGAGACTAAGTTAGAACAAGTAGATGTTCCTTATTCGCAAAGCGATACAGAAGTTGATGGCAGCAATTGGCATCTTGATTGGGATGGAATTGAAAAGGCTTATGCCTCAGGAATTAAGGCACATCTGATTAGCAACCCACATAACCCACTCGGTAAAGTCTTTACACGCCAAGAGCTAACGCGCTTTGCAGATCTGGCTAAAAAATATGGCGTTTTCGTTTTAAGCGATGAAATCCATGCGCCGCTCACATATGGTGAACAAGCCTTCACGCCGTTCTTGGCGGTCTCAGATGCAGCTCGCGAAGTTGGAATCACCATCACTTCATCGAGTAAAGGGTGGAATATCGCAGGCCTTAAGTGCGCCATCATCATCACTGAAAATGAGAAAGTCCACGAGAGGTTAAACGCTATTGCACCAGCTACTCACTACCGGGCTTCGCTACTTGGGGGATTTGCATCAGTCGCCGCATTTGAAGAAGGCGAGCCTTGGCTGGATGCCCTGATGGTCAATCTCGATCACAATCGAAAACTGGTCGCAGAAGTGATTGCAGAGTTAGCCCCTGAGATTGGCTATCTCATTCCACATTGTTCATATCTGGCATGGCTTGATTTATCTGCCCTCGCGTTGGGAGATGACCCAGCGGGGGTACTTGTTGAGAAGGCTAAGGTCGCATTTGTTCCAGGAGTTCGATTCGGTCAGCAATCAACACAATTTGTTCGCCTTAATTTTGCAACCAGCCCTGAAATTATTCGTGAAGCAATAACTCGTATCGCCTCGCTGAAGTCTTAACGCGCAAAAGTGCGCGAACTGGAGTATTTTTATACCCATGAAAGCGCTACGTAGACTTATTGCCGCAGTCACTGTGGCAATTCTGGCCTTTCGCGCCATTGGTTCATTCCTCTCATGGGTTGAGAAGCAAGATGATTCCAACACTGACGCGTGGATCGATGAAGATGAATTTGAAGATGCTCAATGAGCGCTGATACCTACATCCCAGGAACTTGCAATATCGGTAAAGGTGAAGTTCGTCGCCGCCAAATAGTTGCGGTGATTGGAGCAGCGCTGAGCGTTTTTACATTGGCTGGTCTCATTTCAACCAACGCCGCCCCTAGCGCACGACTCGGAATCTTCATCCCTTTGTCCGTGGCCTCTATAGGCTGGGTTCAATCACGTAAGAAATTCTGCTTAGCCTATGGCTTTATGGGCACCTTTAACTTTGGAAAGTTAGGAGAGCTTTCAAAAGTTGCCGACAAGAGCGCGCTAGCTGCTGATCGTAAAACTGCTTTCTCGATCTTGGGACAGTCTTTATCCCTGGCGGGGATTCTCACCCTCATCGTTTATCTGCTACCCCTGACTTAATTTTTTAGCACTTACAATTTCTGGCACTTAGTGCCATTGTGTACTTGTGAAAATCATTATCCACACCCGCCACGCTGAACTCGCTAGCGACTTTAAAACTATTGCTGAAGAAAAACTCCTTTCAATGGAGCGCTTTAGCGTCACGATTGACCGCGTAGAAGTTGAAGTGATGCATGAGGCTAACCCACGTCAGGGTAAGAATTCTCATCGGGTCATCATCACCTCACATGGATCAGGGCCGCTTTTGCGAGCTGAAGAGGTTGGCTTTAATGATCTGGCAGCATTCGACGGCGCCATCAAAAGCATTGAGCTACAGATTCGCCGTATTCATGAGAAGACAAAGAACCATGGACGCAAGACGTTACGAACTATGGAAGTTGATGTAAGCGAATAGTTATCGCTTAGCTTTACCTTTTTGATCTGACTTCTGGTCATTCTTTTCGTGTTTTAACTTCTCCGGCTTGGCTGGAGGGGTAGGCATCGGTCCTAAAGCCAAAATGGCAGCATCACGAATGGTAATTGCTAGGGCGACGGCGTTACGTCGAGTGGACCATGCAGAGCTCTTCTGCTCAGGAGTTATTGCGCTTGCCATAACTGCTCTGGCATCTGCATTCGCTTTATCAATTGAGTTCTTGAAGGTTGAGTTGATGATGCGCATTTTAAAATCGCGATCGCGTAGGGCTAAAAGAAAAGCGTCGCGGTCTAGTTTGTATTGTTCGAGTGGCGACATATCTGTGTCAGCAGTAGCGCTTGGAGATGGCGTTGGATCGGCCTGCGCTGGAGCTAGAGCAAAAAGTGCAAATACAAGCAGAGACGCTGCGAATAACTCGGGACGTTTCTGCATGGGTAAATAGTAGATGCGAAGGGGTGTGAATATTCTGTGAAAGAGCTCATGAGTCCGTGTGCAAGGGTGCGCTTTGGTAGCAAACTCACATAAGGCGTGGCAGGGTATAGCCATGAGCCAACTAATCATGATTATTGATGACGAAGCGGGTGTGCGCGATTTATTGGGGGATGCCCTAAAACTGGCTGGCTTTGAAACTATTTCGGCCGCTGACGGCATGATTGCTCAGACCCTTTTACGTTCCACCAAGCCCGATCTTCTGGTCGTAGATATCAATATGCCGCTCATGGATGGCTTTGAATTTATTGAGCGTATTCGAAGCAATGGCGATAACACTCCTGCGCTGATGCTCAGTGCACGTGGTGATCGTGCAGATATTACTAAGGGGCTGACCTTGGGGGCCGACGATTATGTCACTAAGCCATTTGGGCTCGAAGAGTTGGTCTTACGAATTAAGGCAATCCTACGCCGTTCACAATTCAGCACAGTCACTGCAACAAACTTGAGTAGCGGGCCGATTACTTTAAATAGTGACACTCACCAAGTTACCTTCAATGGCGAGGTAGTTGATTTATCGCCAACAGAATTTCGACTTCTCCATGTGCTACTTGAAAGCAAAGGTCGAGTCTTAAGTAAAACCTATCTCCTGGATGAAGTCTGGGGAATCACATTTGAATCTGAAAGCACTGTCGTTGACACCTACATTTCATATTTAAGAAAGAAACTTCATCGCGATGGCTATGAAGGAATTAAGACTATTCGAGGAGTTGGATTTCAGCTGCAGCCGGAGAAGCAGTGAAATTATCCCAAACGTCTCGAGTTAGTTTCTTTACCGTATTACTTCTTACCTTCTTCACTGTTGGAATTGGCGGAATTACCGTCAAGCACTCACTCGACGTCGAGATAGAAAAAGTTGATCAAAGCCTCGGATTTGTGGCCCTTAGCGCCTATGAGAATCCTGGTCAGGCTGTCGGTGCTGCGCTCTTTGCAATCGAGCAATCAAATTTAGATGCAACCCTTACCCTCCTTGCACGCGATGGTTCAGAGACGCTCATCAATGAATCGACTCTCGAGTATCCAGGTGCTCCAGCGCTGAGCGAAGTCGAAAAAGCGGTGCGGAGCCCAATTCGAGTACCTGCTGCAACACCTTTTCGCTTACGCGCAGTTCCGCTGGAAGGTGGAGATTTCATCATCATTGCTCTATCGACGAGTGAGATAGATGCTAATTTCATTTCAGATTTACAGTACCTGGCCCTGGTTACGCTCATTCTTAACTCATTTGCTGCAGGCCTTCTCTTCCTCTACTTCCGTCGTGAGCGTCGTACGGCTGATTCCGCATCCCTAGCCCGCATGCAGGAATTCTTGGGAGATGCATCGCACGAACTTCGCACCCCACTTACAGTTATCAAGGGTTATGTTGAAATGCTGAGCAAGAATCAGTTAACTGCGCCGGAAGATAAGTCACGCGCCTTCAGCCGTGTCGGTAGCGAAATTAGTCGTATGGAAACTTTGATTCAGGACTTGTTGCTCCTTGCTGAACTAGGCGAGAGTGGAGCTCGTGATATTGAGACTATTGATTTAAGCGAGATTGTCACGGCTCATGGAACTGATTTCACAACGCTTAACCCAGATCGCACTGTTGGTTTACAGGTAACACCTGGCCTCTTTATTGTTGGTTCTCGTGATTACATTTCGCGATTTATCCAGAATGCTCTCACCAATATTGTGCGCCATACCAGTTCTCATGATGCTGTGCGGATAACGCTAGTTAAGAGCGGTAAACAGATCGAGCTGAAAATAGAAGATGCTGGGCCTGGACTACCAGAAAGTGCTTACCGTGAGGATGTTCGCTCTCTTAATAGATTTGATAAATCACGTTCACGTGAAAATGGTGGCTCAGGCTTAGGAATGAGCATCATGTCAGCTGTTATTGAAAAGCTTGATGGCAAGTTTTCGCTACGAAAGAGTGAACTGGGTGGGCTGGCAATAGTTGCCCAACTTCCGCTTGCTTAAGCCTTTTTGCGAGTAGCAATCAAGCTAGTAATCGTGGCTGTTCCAATACAGAGAACGATGACGCTCAAACTTTGAGTAATAGTGATCTCTGGAATGTGGATACCAGCGATCTCGTGCCAGCCAACTGCATGGCACGCGTGGAAGATGAGTTTGATTCCAATAAAGCCAAGTACAACAGAGAGCCCACGGCCGATATGGATGAGTCTCTCCATCAATCCACCGATAAGGAAGTAGAGCTGGCGTAGACCCATCAGCGCAAAGACATTCGCAGTGATAACAATGTAAACGTTCTGGGTAAGGCCGAATATTGCTGGGATTGAGTCCAGCGCGAAGAGTAAATCTGTCATTCCAAGTGCGATAAGAGCGATAGTGAAAGGCTTTACTCCACGTTCTTGGAGCACTCGAATAATTCCACTCTCTTTTTCGTCTTCTCCATGAGTAGCACTTTCGGCATAGAGCTGAATTGCGGTGTAGAGCAAGAAAGCGCCGAAGACGAAGAAGACAGCTTCAAATCGCGCAATTACTGCAGCTCCCACGCTGATGGCAATGATGCGAAGAACCAGCGCAATAACAATTCCTATAAGCAAGGCAAGTTGTTGCCGCTCCTTGGAAATCTTGAGCTTGGTCAGAATGATGACAAAGACAAAGAGATTGTCGAATGAGAGTGAATATTCAGTGAGCCACCCAGCAAAAAATTCCTGTTGAGCTTGCGAATCTATCCATCCACCGAGTGAAATACCGAATCCGATTGCCAGGCTGACGTAAAACGCAGTCCACATGAGGACTTCGCGCATAGAGGTCTCTTTATTGCGATTCTTGATTGCCCAAGTGAAGTCAAAAGTGAGGATTGCAAGTAGTGCAACAATCGTTATGAGCCACTCAGTAGTCGAAACCATTGCGGCAGACTAGCATTCTCCTTCGTGAGCAACGATCAACTCGAAGGCATATTTGATGAGATTGAATCACTCTTTAGCGCTCATCAATCACTGGTACGCGTAGTTCTCTCAGGTCGCCGCCGAAATATGCAAACTCCTCATGAGCGTGTAGATATCCGCCCTGTTCTCATCAAGAATTCGTTACAGATTCAACTTACCTACAGCGATGGTCGCGCAATGACCACAAAGAACTACACGCCTGCTGACACACCACTACCTGCTCTTCTGCGCGCAGGTTATGCCAATATATTGCTGGAACAGACATCAGGCTCAATCAGTGTCCGCATAACAAAGAAGGGTGAACCACTTGTTCATCGCACTAGCGAGAAGAAGGAACAAGTTCTTGAGCATGACCGTACCAAGTCACGTTTGCTTGAGCCTTCTGACCCCTTTCTCATCGCTGTGGGAATTTCAGATAAAGATGGCAATCTCAAACCGAGCAAAGCTGACAAATATCGCCAGGTAGAAGAGTTCTTACGCCTTTTAACTCCAGCGCTAACGAGCGCTATTTCTGCTGGCCACATTCCAACTCCAACTCAAGAGAAACCCCTAACAATTGTCGATTTGGGATGCGGCCATGCCTATCTGACATTTGCGGCGCATCAATATTTGCGAAGCCAAGGTTTACCTGTTTCAGTGATCGGCATAGATGTCAGAACAGCTTCACGAGATCGCAATAATGAGATTGCCAAGCAATTAGGTATTGCAGGCAGTATTGAGTTCCGAGCAGAAGAGATTGCAGATACATCTCTGACAAAGGCAGATGTTGCGATTGCACTTCATGCCTGTGACACCGCAACCGATGATGCAATTGCCTGGGCAATCAAAGCAGGATCAGGTTTGGCGCTGATTGCACCTTGCTGCCACCACGATATTCAGGCGCAGATGAATGAGGTCCCGGAGCCATGGTCGATGATGACGCGAAATGGAATTATGAAAGAGCGACTCGGTGATTTATTGACAGATGCTTTACGAATGCAGATTATGAAGTTACATGGATATCGCGTCGAGGCAATCGAATTCGTCGCCAACGAACACACACCTCGAAATCTGATGATTCGTGCGGTAAAGACAGGCGCTATTGCTGATTCGGCAGAGCAGCAGCGTTATGAGCAGATGCTCTCGCTTTGGAAAGTTAAACCTGCGCTAGCAGCCCTGTTGAGCCGTTAGACTTACGGCCATGTCCAAGGTTCTTGCATCGCTGCCCGTCGGCGAAAGAGTCGGCATCGCATTTTCTGGCGGTCTCGATACCTCAGTTGCGGTCGCGTGGATGCGTGCGAAAGGTGCGATCCCATGCACCTATACCGCAGATTTAGGCCAATACGATGAGCCAGATATTGACTCGGTTCCAGGTCGCGCCAAGGAATACGGCGCCGAAATTTCACGTCTTGTTGATTGTAAAACTCCTCTCGTTGAAGAAGGTCTAGCCGCAATCGCTTGCGGCGCTTTTCATATCCGCTCTGGCGGAAAACAGTATTTCAATACAACACCCCTTGGTCGCGCTGTAACTGGCACACTTTTGGTGCGCGCCATGCTGCATGACAAAGTTGAAATCTGGGGAGATGGCTCTACCTACAAAGGCAATGACATCGAACGTTTCTATCGTTATGGGCTTTTAGCCAACCCAAATCTAAAGATTTACAAGCCCTGGCTAGATGCTGACTTCGTTCGCGAACTCGGTGGTCGTAAGGAAATGTCTGAGTGGCTGGTTGCAAATAAGTTGCCATATCGCGACAGTACTGAGAAGGCTTATTCAACAGATGCCAATATTTTGGGAGCAACACACGAAGCTAAAAATCTAGAGAACCTTGATGCATCCATTGAGATTGTTTCACCTATTATGGGCGTGAAGTTTTGGGATGCAAGTGTTGCCATCGCATCGGAAGATGTGAAGATTCAATTTGTTCAAGGTCGCCCTGTTGCGATTAATGGCAAAGAGTTCTCAGATGTTGTTGCTCTCATGAATGAAGCCAACGCTATTGGTGGTCGCCATGGACTTGGCATGGCTGATCAAATTGAAAATCGCATCATTGAAGCTAAATCACGTGGAATCTACGAAGCCCCAGGTATGGCGCTGCTCTTTATCGCTTACGAACGTTTAGTTTCTGCAATTCACAACGAAGACACTATTGCTAACTATCACGCCGAAGGTCGCCGCCTTGGTCGCCTACTTTATGAAGGTCGTTGGCTCGATCCGCAGAGCCTGATGCTTCGTGAATCTTTGACGCGTTGGGTAGCGTCTGCTATTACTGGTGAAGTAACACTGCGCCTGCGCCGCGGAGATGATTATTCAGTAATCAATACAACGGGTCCTGCGCTGAGCTATCACCCAGATAAGTTGTCGATGGAGCGCACGGAAGATGCAGCATTCGGTCCTACAGACCGAATCGGCCAATTAACTATGCGCAATCTCGACATTGCCGATACTCGTGCAAAGCTTGAGATGTATCGCGATCAAGGCCAACTCGGTGGCGGAGATTTCAACCTCATTAAGGAGCTCGAAAATTAATAACGCAACTAGAAAAGTCTTGGCAGCGATTTTCGTCGTTGTCCTAATCGCCGCAACTATTCTCGGAGGAATTCAATTGACCGGATCAGATTCATCTAAGCTTCCTGCTGTCTCAGCCGTTGCTGGACAGACGCCAACAATTTCAGCGCCAGAGGGAACGCCTCCTGCTGAACTCACAACTGAAGATGTCATTGTCGGTACAGGTGCAGAAGTTCTTCCAACATCAACGTTGACCGTCCATTACGTCTTAATGACCTGGTCAGATGGAAAACTCATCGAATCTTCATGGTCCGGCGAACCTGCAACATTCCCATTGGCACAAGTTGTTGAGGGATGGCAGAAAGGTTTACCTGGCGCCAAAGTTGGCGGCCGTCGTTTGCTTATCTTGCCGCCAGCAATGGGTT
>JAPOKG010000030.1 GCA_029977785.1 Actinomycetota bacterium
GGCGACCACCGCTTGTCATCACAACAGGATCAAGTCCGCCGATATTTGAAGGGGCTGGAAAGCTCATGACCGGCTCATTGCGGAGCGCGCCCTTCATAAATGCAGTCCAAATGCGCGCTGGGAAAGATCCACCAGTAACAGAAGTTAAGCCACCAATTCCGTTAAGAGATTCCGATGCGCTATCGCGAAAGAGCGCCACGGTGGCAGCAAGTTGTGGTGTGTATCCGGCAAACCAAGCAGATGCATTTGATTGCGATGTACCGGTCTTACCTGCAGCAGGGCGGCCAAGACCAAGGGCTGCAGACCCTGTTCCACCATTAACCACGCTCTTTAGCGCATACGTTAAATCGGCCATTACCTCTTTGCTAAATACTTCCTGGGTCTGTGGCTTTCCTTGATAGAGCACACCTTTGTTGGGCCCAGTTACTTGAGCAACCATGTATGGCTTCGAATAAATGCCCTGAGCTGCAAATGTTGCATAGGAATTGGCAACGTCGATGACATGTGGACTTGCTACACCAAGCGTTACTGATGGAGTTCCAATCATGGCAACTGTTTCAGGGATTCCCGCGCGGCGTGCTGCATCAACAACTTTATCTAGCCCTGCCTTAATACCTAGTGGCACATAGACAGTGTTAATAGAGTGTTGTGTTGCAGAGAGTAAATCAACTTGGCCCCAACCTTCATTTCCATAGTTGGCGACTTCATATGGTTTGCCGAGATCATCAAATATTTGCGGTGAATCACCGTTCCACATCGAAGTGAGTGGGATTCCAGCTTCAAGCCCTGCAATAAGTGCGAATGGTTTAAAGGTAGAGCCTGCTAACGCAATTGACTGTGTCGCATCATTTAATTGGCGCACTACATAGTCGCGCCCGCCATACATCGCAATGACTTCACCGGTGCCAGGGCGAATCGCAACGAGTGCCGTGTGAAGGTTTGCTGGGGCAGGTGATGGCGTTAAACGGTTAACTGCATCAACTGCCGATGTCTGTGCGCGTTGATCAAGAGTTGTCTTAATGACATATCCGCCAACAAGTAGCTGTTCTTGAGTGAAGCCAACTTTGCTCAACTCTTTCTGAACTGAATCAATAATGTAACCCTTAGGGCCGCTGAGTTGACCTGAAGTTGTGCGCGGTGCAATCAGCGGCATCTTTGCAGCCTTCACTTCGGCTTCAGTAATCCACTTCTTTTCCAGCATTCCATTTAATACATATTGGAATCGCGCCTCAAGGCGAGCTTTATTTCTCTCCTTCTGCGCCTTGTCTCCAAAGAATGGGTCATACAAACCAGGGGAGCGCAAAATACTTGCGACTACCGCCGATTGCGAGAGCGTTAACTGATTTGCATTGCGATTGAAATATTGTTGCGCCGCGGTCTGTACACCATATGCACCACGGCCGAAGTAAATAGTGTTGAGATAGTTTTCCAGAATCTGATCTTTTGTCATCGCATTCTCTAACTTAAGAGAGATGACCAACTCTTTAATTTTTCGTTGAATTGTTCGGCTGGGCGTTAAAAATGCCGTCTTCGCATACTGCTGTGTAATGGTGGAACCACCGGCGCTATTGAGATCACCAGAACGAATATTGTTGAGTAACGCACGTGCAATACCTGTTGGGCTAAATGCGCGATTGGAATAAAAATCGCGATCTTCAGCAGCCATGACTGCATAACGAAGTTTGAGTGGAATCTTGGCAAGCGGAAGAATCTGACGGTTCTGAGTTCCGATGCGACCAATTTCAGCGCCGTTGGAATATTGAATAATTGTTGATTGGCTATTTACATAGGCGTTGGGATCAGGAATTGAGACGGTAAACCAGGCAAAGGCAAAGAGCGTTGCCCCCGCAACAAAGCTAAATCCGGCGATAAAAACACCAGCGCGGATAACAAATCTCTTCACCATGTTCGTAAGGTTACTAGCCAATTACCGCATCGATGGCGAAGCAAAGTCCTCATCCTCAAGTGTTCGTTGTCTCCTTGGAGCTTTACGCTCACGGCCATCGCCGAGTAAGTAGGTAGAACAGAGATGATTCCATGAACACTCACGACACACTTCAACGACGTATACAGAGAATTCACCGAATTCTCGCTCCATCTCTAATAACTCGCCGCCGTTTTTAATTCGCCCTGAAAACTGGCCCAGTTGATCGCCGAATGTGTAGCGAAGTTCAACTAAAGAATCTTTCTTGCAGACTGGGCACTTTCTATCTGCTTTCTCACCATGATATTTAGCAGCGCGCATTAAATAAGGATCTGCATCGCATGCGTCTACAACACCGCGGAAGAGTGCGAGCAGGGTCGCCCGCTTATCAAGTGAATAATCGATGAATCCTCGCTTTGTTTTCATAACAGGAGAAGAATAATCCTCTTTCATTAACTACGCTTCTCGTATGACCCAACAGATGTCACTGTGGCAGTTGATGAGAGATAAAAAGCTCTTCCGCCTGCTGCGCGTTCGCTGGTCTGGTCAATTCACTGATGGGCTCTTTCAGAGCGCGCTGGCATCTTTTCTCTTATTCTCGCCAGAGCGCCAAGCAAGTGCAACGAGCGCGGCAGTTGCATTTGCAGTCGTGCTACTTCCTTATTCAGTTATTGGCCCTTTTGTTGGAACGCTTCTAGATCGCTTCTCTAGACAACGTGCAATTCTCTTTTCAAACCTCACGCGATCAGCAACACTTTTAGTGATTGCATTTCTTATCTTTAATGATTACACAGGAACTGTAATTACAGCTTTTGTTTTAATTGCATTCGGTGTAAACAGACTTATCTTGGCGGGGCTTTCAGCTGGCATTCCTCTGATGACTACTCCACTCAATCTCATCTCCGCCAATGCTCTTGCTGTTACTGGAGGCTCAGTCTGGGTCGTTCTAGGTGGAGGGCTTGGTCTTGGGCTGCGAAAAATATTCGACCGCTTTGCCTCGGCAGATCACTCCGATGCCTTCCTTATCGTTGCTGCCTCTTTCGGTTATCTCATCGCCGCACTTTTGACCTCGCTTCTTGCAAAGGCAGAGATTGGTCCGCGACCTCATGAGATTGTCAAAGGCAGTATCACTCAAGGATTTAAAGAGATGCGAGAGGGATTTGCCTTCCTTAAAAATCATGGCGATGCAGCTCGTGGCATTGTCGCTGTTGCTATCCATCGCGGTGGCTTAACGGCGCTGACTTTAACTGCGCTCTTACTTGAGCGAAATACCTTTAATGATCCAGCAGATAGCAGCGCTGGACTCGCTGGGCTTAGTTTCACACTCAGTATTGCCGCAGTTGGTTTTGTTATCGGCGCACTCATTGCACCTCGCGGAGTTACAAAGATAGGGCGACATCGGTGGATGCGCCTATCTATTACCGCGGCCAGTGTGAGCGCACTCTTATTAGTTATCGATCGCAACCCGGTGTTGCTTGCGGCAACCGCCTTCTTTACTGCGCTCTGTGGTCAAAGTTTAAAGGTGACTAATGATGCACTTGTGCAATCCAAGATTGATGACTACTTCCGTGGTCGCGTCTTCGCTGTCTATGACGTAGTTGTAAATGCTGCGATTGTTAGCTCATCTTTATTGGCCGCTTGGGTGCTGCCACTCTCTGGTGATTCGTGGTTGTTGCCGTTAGTTGTATCTCTGGCGTGGGCGGTTGCTGCAATAGTTTTATTGCGCCCAAAAAAGTTCTTCCTTAGGGATGTCGTCTAGCTTTCCACCATTGCAGTAACTCTTCAGTCGCACGTTCTTCACCTAGTGGGCCGTGTTCCATGCGAAGCTCCATCAGAAAATCAAGTGCTTTGCCGACATCTGCAGATGGTGAGATGCCAAGTAACTTCATTACCTGTGCACCATCTAAATCTGGGCGAATTCTAGAAAGTTCCTCTTCTTCCGCCAACTTAGCGATGCGCTCTTCCAGGCTGTCGTAAGTGCGCGCCAAACGTTCAGCCTTTTTAGCGTTACGAGTGGTGCAATCAGCGCGCGTGAGAACGTGTAAATGTGTCAGTAAATCACCAGCATCGCGCACATATCTACGTACTGCGGAATCTGTCCATTCACCATCGCCATAGCCATGAAAACGTAGGTGGAGCGCGATTAAAGTTTCGACTGCATCGATGGTCTCATTATCAAAGCGGAGCGCCTTCATGCGAGCCTTTGCTAAACGCGCACCAACGATTTCGTGATGATGGAATGAAACACCACCGCCTGCAATGAGATTACGAGTCTTTGGTTTGCCGATGTCATGCAGAAGAGCCGCTAAACGGATAACTAGGTTTGGTCCACCAAGTCGCTCTTCTTGCGCAATCGCTTGTTCCAGCACGGTAATCGAATGTTCGTAGACATCTTTGTGGTGATGGTGTTCATCAATTTCCAGACGCAACTTAGGAATTTCAGGAAGAACCATCTCTGCCAAACCTGAATCAACCAGCGCCGTAATCCCAATACGTGGGTTTTCAGACATCAACATCTTGATAAACTCATCACGAATACGTTCAGCCGAGATAATTGAAATTCTGCTCGTCATTGTTGACATCGCAGTAAACACTTCAGGATCAATTTCAAAGTTAAGCTGGCTGGCAAAACGGGCAGCGCGCATCATTCGTAGTGGATCATCGCTAAATGATTGCGCAGCACTTACTGGTGTACGTAATACCTTCTTTACCAAATCATCCAAGCCACCATAAGGGTCGATAAACTCTGGTTCTTTACCGGTGAGCTCAAGCGCCATCGAATTTACTGTGAAATCGCGGCGCGATAAATCGCCTTCAATAGTTTCACCAAATTCAACATCTGGGTTTCTTGAACCTTCGTCATACTTTTCGGTGCGGTATGTAGTTACCTCAACTGTTGTGTCACCGCGTTTTCCTGCAACTGTGCCAAAGAGAATTCCGGTATCCCATGTGTTATCAGCCCAACTCTTGAGAATCTTCTTGGTCTGATGTGGGTGTGCATCGGTTGTGAAATCTAAATCGTTACCGAGTCTTCCGAGAATCGCATCGCGCACCGGGCCACCAACAAGGGCCAACTGAAAGCCCTCGGCTTTAAATGCTTGCGCAAGCGAACTGGCCAGCGGGGCGCGTTCGATCAGGGAGCGAATAGCCAATTCCGCTCCCAAATTACCCTTCTCAGCGCTCACAATAGATAAGCGTAGTCGCGTAGGCTTAGCGCTATGACCCCGGCACCTAGTGCGGGCAGCGAAGGTACGAAGAAGAAACGTAGGCGCAAGCGCCCATCGAACCGCTCTCCGCAGTCTCTTAACGACTCCACCCCTGGCGAACTCAAAAAGGCTGCGCCAAAGAGCACAAAAAATAAGCAGCCTTATGCAAAGCGCGTTGATGAAGTCAGTGCGGGCGGTTTGGTCGTAGATACAACAGGAAAGCTAGGTCTTTTAATTGGCCGCCGCGATATTAAAGATGCTTCAGGAAAACGCATCCTTTGGTCGCTACCAAAGGGGCATATTGAAGAAGGAGAAACTCCAGAACAAGCAGCTCTGCGCGAAGTTGCTGAAGAAACTGGAATCGAATCAAAGATTGAGAAATCTCTTGGCGTTATTGATTTCTGGTTCATGGCTGGTGGAAAGAGAATTCACAAAACCGTTCACCACTATCTCTTCCGTGAAGATGGTGGCACTCTGGCAGCTCAAGAGACTGAAGTTGATGAAGTTGCTTGGTTTCCACTGGCTGAAATTGTGGAGCGCCTTGCCTATCCTGATGAAAAGAAATTAATTGCGCGCACCAATGCAACTCAAGAGTTGAGCGCTCTATGAGAGCCTCACTAGTAAGCAAGTTACTAGTAGTTCTCTTTCTCTCCACATTTATTGTTATTCCGGCATCCTCTGCAAATACACCCGTTGTTCGAATAGTCGATAAGCCTCATCTAAATTCAGATGGCTCTCTGCGTAAAAATAATTTAGCTCAATCTCTTTTACCGTTCGGAAAGCTTGGAAGACTCATCTTCACTCCACCAAATTCGACTAAGACTTATGTCATCGATGCCGCGCTTGTTGACGAAGTCCAAAAAATTGCACTTGGTGATCCAAAAGAGGTCACTCCAGAAGCCGTTATTGCTGCTGAAAATTGGCTGTATCGATTGAAGACAGGGAGTGCAGATAACAAAGTGGTTGCACTTGCGTATGGCAACCCGGATGAAAAGTTGTTGAAGCGAATTGCGCCAAGCGAGCTAACTTTTTATGCAAAATATGCCCAAAGTAAGCTAGAAAGTTTTCTTGGTCGCCCAGTCCTTGCGCAAAGCGGTTGGGCTACAGGTACCTCTCGACTTAGCTACGAATTTATCAACGACTACACAGAAAATCGCAAATTATTAACCGGCCTCAGCACTCTGACTACAGCTGCTGAAGTAACTGATCTCCGTGCACGGTTGGCTATTCCTTTAAATCCAAAGCTGACACAGAAGGAACGTGCCTACTTCACTTATGACAACAATAAAGCTGTCGCTGCAGTCTCTGAAAAATTGAAGGTAACCGCTGGCCGTTATCAAATTACATCAAGCAGTGCAAAGCTACCAATTACCTTAGTAAATAATTTAGATACTGCATCCGTCGTGAGCGTCTCTTTGATACCCATGAACACACGTATCCAGATAGAAAATGTTAATAACATAACCTTGGCACCTAAATCTCGCCAGCAGATTCTCGTTCCTGTCGATGTGATTGCACCTGGATCAACTCTTGTTTTAGCACAATTGATTAACTCCAAGGGGCTGCTAGTCGGCCAAGTCTCTAAGCTAGAACTCAACGCAACCATCATTGATTCGCGTGTTGCTTGGTTTACAACTGCGGCAGCCGTTCTACTCTTCTTAGGTGCAGTAACTCAATCTGTCCGCCGAATCCGAAGGAGTCGTAGTGAAAAATAACGAACTCTTTCGCGCCTCCGGGATTATGGCTGTCGGCACGATTCTTTCTCGCATTACTGGATTTATTCGCGCACTCCTTGCAGTAGCAGTTCTTGGTACCGCACTCCTTGCTGATACCTACAACGTGGCAAATACCATGCCGAATATTCTCTACAACTTACTTGTCGGCGGAGCTCTTACTGCGATTTTTGTTCCGCAACTGGTACGTTCTTTTAGCGATGAAGATGGTGGGCATGGGTTTGCCTCCCGTTTAGTTACAACAATTTCTGGAATTCTCTTAGCGTTGGTAGCAATTGGTGTGATTTTTGCACCGGCGCTTGTAAAAATCTATGCTCCTGAATTTTCAACGCCAGGCTTTGAAACTGAGCGCGAAATCGCGATTGCCTTTACTCGCTACTGCTTGCCGCAAATCTTCTTCCTAGGCCTCTTTACGATGCTTGGGCAAGTTGCCAATGCACGTGGATCTTTCGCCCCTCTTATGTGGGCGCCGATTGCTAATAACTTAGTTGTCATCGCTGTCTTTGCAGCGATCTTGGCTTTCCAGCACACCATCACTATTGACTCAATTACCGATTTGCAGGTTCAGCTGCTCGGTTGGGGCACAACCCTCGGTGTTGTGATTCAAGCTCTTATCTTGATCCCTGTTGTTAAGAGATCAGGAATACAGCTTCGTTTAACTTTTGGGGTCAAAGGCCTTGGCAAATCATTTGGTTTGGCCGGCTGGACCTTACTTTATGTACTTATTTCTCAGCTCGGCTACTTGGTGACAGTAAATGTTGCCACCAGTGCTGCTGTGCGAAGTGCACAAGCTGGAATCGAAACTGGCGTTGGTTTTACTCCATATACAAGCGCTTACTACATCATGTTGTTGCCTTATTCGATTGTCACTATCTCAATTGTGACCGCGCTCTTGCCGCATCTCTCAAAACTTGCAATAGCTAAAGATTTTGAAGAAGTTCGCAAGCAGTTAATCCGCGCTATTCGCATGGTGGGTGTTGTTACAGTGCCAAGTGCGGTCGCATTGCTGCTCTTTGGTCCACTGATGACAGAAGTTCTCTACATGGGAATTAGCCTTGAAGATTCACGTTATATCGGATTCGTACTATCTGCGCTCAGTTTAGGTTTAGTTGCATTCTCAATTAATTTAATTCTTATCCGTGGCTTTAACGCCTTTGAAGATACCAGGACGCAAGTTACTTCAATCATTATCATCAACGTTATCTCTGTTGCGCTTTCCTATCTCTTCTTAGCAACTCTCGATAGCAATTGGGTAACTGTTGGATTAGGTGTTGCTTTCTCAATCAGCTATATCGTGGGGCTCTTTGTCACTATCGGGCTGCTGAAAAAACATGTAGGGCGCTTACAAATCTCGCAATTTGCGAGTCAGCATGGTCGTCTCTTTGCCGCATCAATTATCGGAATGTTTCCTTTCTTTGCGCTCGCTCAATATTTTGGCTGGGCATATGAAGAGACAACGTTGACAATGCGCACACTTCGCCTTGCGCTCGTTCTCATTGGAAGTGGCGTGGCTTACTTACTGATGGCGCGGCTTTTAAAAGTGAGTGAAATCGCAGGACTGAAAGCCTTCGCCACGAAGGCGCTGCAACGCGCTCGCAAGAAGTAAGAAGAGTGCACGCGGTACTCTGCGCACATGAGCACTGAAGTACGCGAACTCGTCATTGTTGGATCAGGTCCAGCCGGTTACACCGCAGCTATCTACGCAGCCCGCGCGCAACTCAACCCGGTTATCTATGAAGGTTCAGTCACTGCAGGTGGTGCGCTCATGAATACAACTGAGGTTGAAAACTTTCCTGGATTTATCGATGGAATCATGGGGCCAGATCTCATGGATAACATGCGTAAGCAATCAAAGCGATTTGGCGCCGAACTCATTACCGATGATGTTGTCGAGATGGATTTAACTGGCGATATTAAAATTATTAAAGATGGTTCAGGAAATACCGTTAAGGCGCGCGCTGTCATTCTTGCAATGGGCTCTGCCTATCGCGAGATTGGGCTAGAGAACGAAAAGCGTTTATCTGGTCGCGGTGTTTCATGGTGTGCAACATGTGATGGTTTCTTCTTCCGCGATCAAACTATTGCAGTCGTTGGCGGTGGAGATTCTGCAGTTGAAGAGGCTACCTTCTTAACAAAGTTTGCTTCAAAAGTTGTCTTGATTCACCGTCGCGGCGAACTTCGCGCTTCAAAGATTATGCAGGATCGCGCACTTACCAACCCAAAAATTGAAATGCTTTGGCACACTGAAGTCACTGATGTCTTGGGCGCAGATAAAGTAGAAGCGCTCCAGCTTCGCAACACTCAGACTGGCGAAGTTACACAGCGCGACTTCACCGGCCTCTTTGTGGCAATCGGGCATATTCCGCGCTCTGAACTTGTTACATCTTCTGTAACTCTCGATAGCGAGGGCTACGTAAAGGTCGAAGGTCGCTCTACGCGAACAAACCTTGCTGGCGTCTTTGCTTGTGGCGACTTGGTGGATCACACCTATCGCCAAGCGATTACTGCAGCAGGTTCTGGTTGCCAGGCGGCGTTAGACGCTGAAAAGTTCTTATCCCACTAGTAATCTACCCAAGTTGATAATAGAGAAAGATAAATAGGAGTAAAAATGAGCGCACCAACTAAGGTCACAGCAGCAGATTTCGATCAGGTAGTCCTTAAGAGCAGCACACCAGTGCTCGTGGATTTCTGGGCTGAATGGTGCGGGCCATGCCGCGCAATTGCTCCGATTCTCGATGATATCGCTGCTGAACATGGCGATAAGTTAAAGATCGTCAAGCTCAATACAGATGAAGAATCTGCAATCGCGATTAAGTACGGAGTCACATCAATTCCAATGCTTAACGTCTACGTCAACGGTGAAGTTGTTAAGACAATTATTGGTGCAAAGCCAAAGCCTGCTCTTCTCAAAGAGCTCGAAGGATTTATCTAATTCAACAACCCTGTTGGGTTAATGGAGTTACAGGCCTATGAGAGAGATGTCTCCTGATGAGATTCGCTCTTTCCAACAAGGGCGCGGCCTACATGTCACCGGCGAACTCAATGAAGCAACCTTGCGCGCACTCGATGAGGCGCGTTGGAAGCTAGGAGATCGCTCTCTTAATCTGCAGCCATCTCCGATGATGCGCGGTGATGATGTTGCCGCGTTGCAATCCCGCCTTACTGAGATGGGGTTTAACTGTGGTCGCGTCGATGGCATTTATGGAGAGATGACTGAATCTGCAGTAAAAGAGTTTCAGAAATCAGTTGGCGTCAAAGTAGATGGTAAATGTGGCCCTGCCACAATCATCGCGCTGCTTCGTCTTACCAAGATTGTTTCAGGTGGTGCACCTGCTGCACTTCGTGAAAGTGCGGCGCAGAAAAATCGCGGGCCAGCGCTAGCCAATAAAGTCATCGTTCTTGATCCAGGTTCGCAAAGCCACGAAGCAGAGATTGTCTATGACGTCGCTCAGCGCATTGAAGGTCGCTTGCTTGCACT
>JAPOKG010000031.1 GCA_029977785.1 Actinomycetota bacterium
GCGCAGTACAAACCTCATCTAATTCGGTGAGTGGCTTCGGCGCAGCTGGCGCACCGCCAGCACCAACTATTAGCGGTTGGCAACACCTGCGCACTGGCAAAGTTCGCGACTTATATAGAAATGATGCTGGCGAAATTCTCTTAGTTGCATCTGATCGCATCTCTGCCTTTGATTGGGTCTTACCAACGACAATTCCAAACAAGGGCGCAATCTTGACCCAGCTCTCGCTCTTCTGGTTTGAACTCTTGGCAGATATCGTCCCCAACCATATTGTTTCCGATGATGTTCCTGATGTTGTCGCAGATCGCGCAGTGATTGTGCAGCCTCTTGAAATGTTTGCCATTGAATGTGTTGCTCGTGGCTATCTCACAGGTAGCGGCCTTGTTGAATATAAAGAAAGCCAATCAGTCTGCGCAAACTCACTCCCAGCAGGGTTATTAGACGGGTCAAAGCTGCCTGCGAGCATCTTTACGCCAGCTACAAAGGCAGAGATTGGCGACCACGACATCAATATAAATTTTGAGAGCGCTGCCAAAATTGTCGGCGCAGATTACGCGGCCGAACTTCGTGAACTGACTTTAAAGCTATATGACACAGCTAGTGCATTTGCCGCAGAGCGCGGAATCATTTTGGCAGATACAAAATTTGAATTTGGTTTAAATACTTCGGGCGAAATAACTTTAGGTGATGAGGCTCTGACTCCTGATTCATCACGTTTCTGGGAGTCAGATGGCTGGGAACCAGGTAAGTCACAGCCTTCATTTGATAAACAATTTGTTCGTGATTGGCTCACCACAAGTGGATGGGATAAGAAATCCACACCCCCAGAATTGCCTGCAGAGATCGTAGAGAAAACTGCGGCGCGATATGAAGCAGCGTTTGAACGTATAACTGGCAGCAAGTTCTAAGACAAAAATAAGGGGATAAAAATGGCAAAGATAGTGGTCGATGTGATGTTAAAACCTGAAATTCTCGACCCACAAGGTAAGGCAGTTGCTGCGGCGCTACCACGACTTGGATTTGCCTTCGCTAAAGATGTGCGCCAAGGAAAGCGTTTTGAAATTGAAGTCGATGGAGAACCAACTGCTGCCCAATTAGCTGATGTAGAAAAGGCTGCTGAAGTTCTTCTTTCCAACCCTGTCATTGAAAACTTCACAGTGCGAGTGGAGAAGTAATAGATATGAAAATTGGTGTAGTTACATTTCCGGGCACTCTCGATGATCGAGATGCAGCTCGCGCAGTTCGCCACGCAGGCGGCATCGCTGTTGCTCTCTGGCATAACGATGCCGATTTACATGGCGTAGATGCAGTAATTCTTCCTGGTGGTTTTTCATATGGTGATTACCTTCGCTGTGGTGCAATCTCACGCTTTTCACCAGTGATGGAGCCCATCATTAAGGCAGCCCTTGGTGGCATGCCGCTACTAGGCATCTGTAACGGTTTTCAAGTTCTAGCTGAGGCGCATTTAATTCCAGGTGCGCTGACCCGCAATCATGAATTGCACTTCTTATGTCGCGATCAGAAGCTGACCATTGAAAATACAAACACTGCCTGGACATCTTCATATAAGCAAGGCGAAGAGATTGTTATTCCACTGAAGAACGGTGAAGGCGCATATATGTGCGACGATGAAACTCTGGCGATGCTTGAAGGCGAAGGTCGCATCATCGCTCGCTATGTCGGTGAAAACCCAAATGGCTCACGTAATCTGATTGCAGGCGTTACAAACGAAGGCGGAAATATTGTCGGACTTATGCCACATCCAGAACATGCGATTGATTCTTTAACTGGACCATCTGCCGATGGCTTAGGTTTCTTTACTTCAGTGCTGAAAGCGTTGGTGAAGTAATGGCGCTCGATACCGTTGCACAGGCGCAAGCAAATCCAGAGGCTAGCCAACCTTTTGCTGAACTTGGTTTAAAGCCTGATGAATATGCGCGCATTAAAGAAATTTTAGGACGTCGCCCAACTTCATCAGAACTTGCGATGTATTCAGTGATGTGGTCTGAGCACTGCTCATATAAATCTTCCAAGGTTCACCTGAAGCAATTTGGCGAAAAAGCAGTAAAGACTGACGCACTCCTTGTTGGTATCGGCGAAAATGCTGGCGTTGTCGATGTCGGACAAGGTTATGCAGTAACTTTTAAAATTGAATCTCATAACCACCCATCATTTATTGAGCCTTATCAAGGCGCCGCAACTGGCGTTGGTGGAATCGTTCGAGATATTTTGACTATGGGCGCCCGCCCTATCGCTGTTATGGATCCACTTCGCTTTGGGCCAGCAGATGCACCAGATACGCGTCGCGTTCTTCCTGGAATCGTGGCAGGTGTTGGCGGTTATGGAAATTGTTTAGGGCTTCCAAATATTGGTGGAGAAGTTGTCTTTGACCAGACCTACCTCGGAAACCCACTTGTTAACGCTCTTTGCGTAGGGGTTATGAAACATAGCGATATCAAGCTGGCAAAAGCTGCGGGCGCTGGAAATCTTGTTGTTCTCTACGGTGCAAAGACTGGTGGAGACGGAATTGGTGGAGTCTCGGTTCTAGCATCAGAAACCTTTGAATCCAAGGGCCCAGCTAAGCGACCTGCAGTACAAGTCGGAGATCCATTTGTTGAAAAGGTTCTTATCGAATGTTCTCTTGAAATCTTCGCCGAAGATTTAGTTGTAGGTATTCAAGATTTAGGTGGCGCAGGACTTTCTTGTGCCACTTCTGAACTTGCTTCCGGTGGCTCTGGGGGAATGAAGGTACAGCTCGACAAAGTTCCACTGCGCGATCCATCTCTTTCACCTGAAGAAATCCTCATGTCTGAATCACAAGAGCGTATGTGTGCAATTGTTGAACCAAGCAAGATTGCACGCTTCTTAGAGATTTGCGAAAAATGGGATGTCACCGTCACTGTGATCGGCGAAGTCACCGATGGTAAACATCTTGAGATTACGTGGAACGGCGAACTCATCGTTGATGTTCCACCACGTACTGTCGCACACGATGGCCCTGTCTATCAGCGTCCATTTGCTCAACCTGCATACATTGATCAGGTTGCAAAAGAAGCCATTAACGTTCCGCTCGCCAAGTCGGATGCAGAGATTAAAGAGACTGTTCTAAAGCTTGCTGCAACACCGAATTTGGCGGATAAGTCATGGATTACAAATCAATATGACCGCTATGTTCAGGGAAATACCATTCAATCTCAACCAGATGATTCTGGAATGATTCGTATTGATGAAAAGACTCATTTAGGTGTTGCAGTTGCTACTGATGCCAATGCAAACTGGTCCTACCTAAATCCTTATGAAGGTGCGAAGTTAGCTTTAGCAGAAGCTGCGCGAAATATTGCAACCGCTGGCGCTAAGCCGCTAGCAGTAACAAATTGCCTTAATTTTGGCTCACCTGAAGACCCTGGGGTGATGTGGCAATTTGCCGAATCTGTGCGCGGTCTAGCCGATGGTTGCCTTGAGATGGGACTTCCCGTTACTGGTGGAAATGTCTCGTTCTATAACCAAACAGGCGATGTAGCGATTCTGCCAACACCCGTGATTGGTGTGCTCGGTGTCATTGATGATGTGCGCACTCGTACGCCGATGTCATTTGATCGCGCTGGCCTAGACCTTTATCTACTCGGAGATACGTATGAAGATCTCGCTGGCAGCGAGTGGGCCTATATGCACAACCAACGCGGCGGTATTGCGCCAACAGCAGACCTGCAGCGAGAGATGCGTTTGATCAATCTATTGGTTGCCGGACGAACGAAAAAGATATTCAGTGCAGCTCACGATTTAAGCCAAGGTGGTTTGAGTGCAACTCTCACCGAGATGGTTCTGCGCCACAACGTGGGTGCAACAGTCACCTTAGAAAATGTAGGCATTGCACTAATTAGTGAAACTCCTGGACGTGTAGTTGTCGCAATTGATCAAGCGCAGACTGCAGCTCTTACCCAAGAAGCAGCTGCGCAGAAAATTACACTCACCAAAATTGGTACAACCGGTGGAGATTCTTTGGTGATTAATGGTGCCAAGATTTCATTGACCGAACTCCGTAATGCGCATTCCGAAACTATTCCGAAGTTATTTGGGTAAAAAATAATGCGCGATCCACTAGTTCTAGAAGAAGTAAAGGCAACGCTGGCACTTCTTACTGAGCTAGCACCTGGGCGTGCAATTGAAGTGCGTATTCCACCGTATGCAGCGGTGCAATGTGGCGAAGGTCCAACACACACTCGTGGTACTCCACCGAATGTCATTGAGATGCAGGCAGATACATGGCTGGCGTTGGCGCGGGGTGAAACAACCTGGAGTGAAGCGATGAGCGCTGGACTCATTGTGGCATCGGGAGTTCGCGCTGATTTGTCGCCACTTTTACCGCTTAGGATGAGCCAATGAGCCGCCGCCCAGATGGTTTGTTAAACCACAATGTGCTCGATGCAGATAAAGGACCGCAGGATGCCTGCGGTGTATTTGGCGTATGGGCTCCCGGCGAAGAAGTCGCCAAACTTTCCTTCTATGGCCTCTATGCGCTGCAACATCGCGGACAAGAATCTGCTGGAATCGCAACATCTGATGGTGAACGCATTCTGGTTTACAAGGATATGGGCCTTGTTGCACAGGTTTTTACCGAAACAGATTTGGCTTCACTTGTAGGCAATCTAGCTATTGGCCATTGCCGTTACAGCACAACAGGATCAAGTACCTGGGTCAATGCACAACCAACTCTGCGTCCAACAAAATACGGAACTTTGGCACTCGCCCATAATGGCAACTTGACCAACACTGGCGACTTAGCAGAATTGGTACAGAAATTAGATGCGGATGCACCAAAAAATGCACGTGGTGCAACAACGGATACTGAAATCATGACTGCACTTATCGGACTGCAAGATGAGAAGAATGTAGAAGCAAGCGCCCTTGCAGTTCTACCTAAACTCGAAGGCGCATTCTCATTGGTCTTTATGGATGAACACACTCTCTATGCAGCGCGCGATCGCCATGGAGTTCGGCCACTTGTCATCGGAAAACTAGATCGTGGTTGGGTTGTCGCATCCGAATCAGCAGCGCTAGATATTGTCGGAGCTGCCTTTGTGCGCGAAGTTGAACCAGGTGAATTCTTAGCAATTAATGAAGACGGTATTCGTTCAGAGATGTGGGCAAAGCCCGATCCCAAAGGTTGCATCTTTGAATATGTGTATTTAGCTCGCCCTGACACAACTATTGCTGGCCAGAGTATTCACGCAGTGCGTGGACGCATTGGGCAGCGTCTAGCGATTGAAGCGCCAGTCGATGCTGATCTAGTGATTCCAGTGCCTGAATCAGGAACCCCTGCGGCCATTGGTTATGCCAAGCAATCGGGTATTCCATATGGCCTAGGACTTGTAAAGAACTCATATGTTGGGCGCACATTTATTCAACCATCGCAGACAATCCGCCAACTCGGCATTCGCTTGAAACTCAATCCACTTCGCGAAATCATCGAAGGCAAGCGCATCATCGTGGTCGATGATTCAATCGTTCGCGGAAATACTCAGCGCGCCCTAGTTCGTATGCTGCGTGAAGCAGGTGCACTTGAAATTCATGTGCGTATCTCATCTCCTCCAGTGAAGTGGCCTTGCTTTTACGGTATTGATTTTGCAACGCGCGCTGAACTTATTGCTAGCGGTTTAGAAGTTGAAGAAATTCGCCGCTCTATCGGGGCTGACTCATTGGCATATGTCTCCGAAGAAGGACTCATCGAGGCAACGAACGTGCAGGCCGAGAAGCTATGTACTGCCTGTTTTTCGGGCAAATACCCAATTGCCATTCCAACAGATATGTCAGAGGGCAAGATGCGCCTTGAAGTCACTGATGTGCATACCGAGAAGGTTCATAAGTAGTGGCAACCTATAAAGATTCAGGTGTTGATATCGATGCCGGCGATCGCGCTGTTGAATTGATGAAGGCATCTATTGCTAAGGCATCTCGCCCAGAAGTAATGGGTGGAATTGGTGGATTTGCAGGACTCTTCGATGCATCTGCACTGAAATCCATGAAGCAACCATTACTTGCTACATCAACAGATGGTGTTGGCACAAAGACCGAGATTGCTCGTCAGATGGGTAAGTACGACACCATCGGTGAAGATCTCGTGGCGATGGTCGTAGATGACTTGGTTGTATGTGGCGCCGAACCGCTCTTTATGACTGATTACATTGCAGTAGGAAAAGTTATTCCAGAACGGATCGCCGATATTGTTTCTGGAATCGCACGCGGTTGTGAAAAGGCAGGCACAGCGCTGGTTGGCGGTGAAACTGCAGAACACCCAGGACTTTTGGCAGAAGATGAGTTCGATATTGCAGGAGCTGCAACAGGTGTAGTTGATGCACCACTTCAACTGGGCGCCGATCGCGTAAGGGGTGGAGACCTCATTATCGCGATGCCAGCAAGTGGTTTTCATGCAAATGGTTACTCGCTTATTCGCCACATCTTGGCGACGCAGAAATTAGATTTATCTAAGACTTATGAAGGCCTATCTTCATCACTCGGTGAAATCTTGTTGACGCCGACTGAGATCTACACTCTTGATTGTTTGGCGCTCATCAAGGCTCAAGGTGAAAAATTGCGAACTTTTAGCCATATCACTGGTGGTGGACTCGCCGATAACACCGCTCGTGTTATTCCAGCGGGGCTTACAGCGATTTATGATCGTTCCACCTGGGCGTTGCCAGCGGAAGTAAAGTTTTTATCTGAAGTCGCCACAGTGCCTCAGGCTGATATGGAGCGAACCTGGAACTGTGGCATCGGAATGTCAGCGATAGTGGATCCGGCGGTCGGAGATTTAGTTATTCGTTCACTGGCTGCGCGCGGCATGAAAGCTTGGATTGCGGGAATCGTTGAGCCTGCTTCAGATTCGCAAGCTCCTCGTTCATACTTAACCTCTGCGTATAAAGGATAAATTCAATGGCGAGTAAGTCAAAAGCTGCCCGAGCTAAGCAATCGAAGGCAGAGAGCAAGGTCAACTTCTATCTCATCGCAATTCCTGTTTTAGCCTTTGTCATCAAGTTGATCACCATGGCCAATATCAAAAATGTTGATGGTGGATTCTTGGGTGGATGGTTAGGCGCCGATGGCGAGAACTATCTCAGCGGCGTCGATGGCCTTTTAGCTCAAGGATATTTAAGCGATAAAAGCATCCTTTCTTACTGGCCAGCTGGTTACCCAATCTTGATCTGGCTACTTACCAAGATTTCTCTCACCTATGTCATCGCTTTGATCTCATTTACTCAGACTATTTTCTACGCATACGCCAGCTATTACTTTGTAAAGCAGCTACGTGGCACACGTTTGCAGCCATACATGTTCTGGATTGCTATTGCGATTGCCTTTAATCCAACGCTATCGCTCAGTTCACTCGCCGTCGGATATGAAAGTCCAATCGCTGCCTGCATGTTGATGGTCGTCGGACTCATTATGAAATCTGTACAAAGCCCACATGATCGCGGCTTTATTTCACGCGTTGTGGCAGCCGGCTTCTTCTCAGCGCTAGCAACTTTGATGCAGCCTCGCTGGATTCTGACAACTCTTGTCATTGCACTTATCTGGGCACTCGTTACTAAAGGACGTAAAGCGCAAGCACTTATTCTTGTCGGCGTTGTTGGCATCATGGCGATAGCCCCTGCCATCATGATTGATCGCAACGTGCGCTCTATTGATAAGGCAGTGATCTCAACTAACTTGGGTGTGACCATGAATATTGGCGCCGGCCCTGATACAAAAGGTGGGTATGCCAAGACTGGTGAAAGTGTTCCGTGTGAACCTGTTCCACCTGCAACGACTGTGACGGATAACGAACTCGTTAAGTGTGTGATCAAGTGGTACATCAGTAATCCGGTAGATGCTATTCGTCTATTTATTTACAAAGGTTGGTATTACTGGTCTCCATGGTCTGGTCCACTTGGTAACGGCACCATGGCGCGCAACCCATGGCTAAAGATAAATCCGATTGTTGATATCGCTAAGGGCAGCCAATCTGGAAATGATCTTGTCTACAAGTCAATCGGTAAGGGAATTTCATTCTTCTGGACAGTCGGATGTATCTCACTCTTCTTTATTGGATTCTTCTGGTTGCGTTCAATGAAGGGCATCTACGCGCATCTGGCTTATGCCAGCTTTGTGCCAGTTGTGATTTCCTGGCTCGTATCCATGGGAACTATCGGAGACCACCGCTTCCGCATCCCTACGATGACCCTGAGCGTCTTCCTGCAGGTTCTAGGCCTCTACGCCCTGCGCCATAAGGTGAAAACCCGCTCATTTGCCGTTGCTTTGGAGACAAACGCCAAGGCGCGATAACCTACGCGCCTGACACATCAGCTATTCGTAAGGAGGTCGCCCATGGGCCGCGGCCGTGCAAAAGCTAAGCAGACCAAGGTTGCTCGCGACTTGAAGTACAACTCTCAGGAGATGGACCTCGATCGCCTCGCAAAGGAACTCCACGGGGATGTACCGAGCCAGCAAAATCAGGATGATGACGATCCTTTTGCTGAAGGCAATTACATTCCTCGCGCTTAATCGCCTTTCTTATCTACACTCATCTACGTGAGACCTACTCCGTACGTTGCATCTCTTCGTATTTACGAGCCACTCTCTGCCTTTGAGCCCGCAGATCGATTACGTTGGCAAGAAATTGATGCATCAGTCGATACTCGAAAAGAAGAGCAAGAGCTTGCGCTACGTCGCTTAGTTTTTCCTGAACCTCCCGCAGTCAGGCCAGATGGTGCACATGTTCTCGATATCAATGGCGCTCGTTATGTTTCGCCATGGTCGACTGCGACTCGTTGTTGGGCAGCGCTCGATGACTTTAAAGATTCGCTGCCATCTTCTATTACTCCGTTTTTTATCCCGCCTTCGCTAGAAGAAGTTATTACAACAGGTGTTGATCTCCTGGAAGATCGCGTGCCGCACATCATCACCGAGACATGGGTGATTCCACCGCGTTGGTTCTCACTCTTCACTCCAGAAGAGCGCGTTCGTGGTGAAGGTGACGATGGCGTTTATTCATTTGCGCGGACCACAATGGCAAAGGCGCGGGAGCGAGCTGAGAAATCGCACGAAATTGTTTTAGGCGCATTTGGCCAAGGATCTGTTGAAGAAGAGATTGAAAATTTGCTTGATTGGCTCGAGCTCTTTCATCCGGAATCATTAGTAGAACTCGATTACGGCGGATTGGCGGGTTATCTCGATGCGGCGCTGCGCACCCAGGGTCTTGATGGAATTAATGAGGACTCATCAATTGAAGATGTTGCAGACAGTCTCGCTGGATTGGCCGCAGGCGATGGCGCTATTGCCGGGCAGGGTTATGAACGGCTTGTGACTCGTTGGAGATCGGTTCAGGCCTTCGAATCAGCTATTTAGATAGATGAATTCTTCATCGTCGCTATTGCGCCAAGCGTAAGTGTGGTGAATACTTCCCGACATTACGGAGCAAAACGGACACCTAATTAGGTTTCGTTATCGAAGGAGAAGTTCATGAATCGTCTGCCAGATGCTGAGGTGCTCTTAACGCCTCGCGAAGTTGCAGACCTCTTTGGAGTTGATCCTAAGACTGTTACTCGCTGGGCGAAGGCTGGAAAGCTGACTTCGATTCGCACACTTGGTGGACATCGCCGCTATCGTAAATCTGAAGTTGAAGAACTTCGTCAAAATTATTTCAAGGCGCAGAACTAACTCTTTATTAGCACCATGACTTATTCCATCGCGCAATTTTTCTTACTCGGCGCACTAACGATGGTCTTTGTGGGACTTATAACAGCTCCGATTAGAACGTTGGCACTTCGCGTTGGAGCAGTTGATGCTCCGACTCTCGCTCGCAAAACTCAGAAGGAGCCAATTCCATATTTAGGTGGCGTTGCAATTGCTGTTGGAATTGTGGGAGCTTCATATGGCTCACTCCTTGCCGTTGATTTCACATTAGAGAATTTTGAGCTGGCAAGCTTTGTTTTGATTCCCGCAATCGCGATTTCGGCGATGGGGCTTTGGGATGACTTAAAAGGGCTAGAACCCTGGCCGCGGTTAGTTGCGCAGACAGCCACCGGAATTATCGTTGCTGTCATTCTGACTGCAACCGACACCATGGGATTTGCCTTTGATAGCCAGGTATTGAACTATGCAATCACCGTGCTCTGGATTGTTGGTGTCTGTAATTCCATTAACTTCTTTGATAATCACGACGGTGGGGCAGCGGGCACGGTAGCTGTCATTACCTTCTTCCTCTTCTTTATCGCCTATGACCGCCAGCAAGTACTGGTGAGCGCTCTCGCTATTGTTACCGCCGGTGCAACTGCTGGATTTCTTATCTGGAAT
>JAPOKG010000032.1 GCA_029977785.1 Actinomycetota bacterium
GTAGTCCTCCTCCATTTTCAGGGCTTTCGTTTTCACGCCAAGATGCTGGATTCAACTGCGGACGAAAACGTTCAAAGCGAGAATCCAAACGGAAAGCTTTACCTATAAGGCCCTGCGCAATCACCTTTTTGATTGTCAGTGCATCGCTATCCCAGATTCTGTTATAGAAAACTGTGACCGGCACTGCGGCTTTGTCAGCTGCTGCAAATATTGCTTGCGTTTCAGCGACTGTGCGCGCTGCCGGCTTATCAAGCACTACAGGGATGCCCGCCTCGATTGCAGCTAGCGCCTGTTCTGCATGCGCTTTATTTGCTGTAGCAATCACGACCAGATCTAAATCTTGACGTAGTAGATCTGCAAAGCTTTCAACGATCTTTACCAGCGGAAAATCTTCCTTTGCTTGACGCGCGCGAGTGGAATTCGTTGTAAGGATTGCAGCAACCTCAAAGCCAGTGCCCTTGAGTAACGGGCCATGAAATGAGCGGCCAGCTAGGCCATACCCTGCAATCCCAACGCGCATGTCAATCTACTTATTCTGTAATTTTGAAGGCCACCAAATATTTGGACCAATCTCATGGACGAGAGCGGGAACCAGAATTGAGCGGACGATGATGGTGTCGAGGAGCACGCCGAATGCAACAGCGAAACCAAGTTGAGCAAGCGGCACGAGTGGAAGCAGACCTAGAACGGCAAAGGTGGCCGCCAAAACGATTCCTGCAGAGGTAATCACGGCACCTGTGACGGTGAGACCTTTGATAACACCGGCACGAGTTCCAATCTTGATGGACTCTTCACGGACTCTGGTCATCAAGAAGATGTTGTAATCGATACCCAGTGCAACGAGGAAGATGAAGGCGAAGAGTGGGAATGAGGTATCACCGCCAGCAAATCCAAAGACGTGATTGAAGACCAGTGCGCAGACTCCCAGGGTTGCAAAGTATGAGAGGACCACTGTGCCAAGGAGTAGCGCTGCACTGAGAATGCTTCGTAGCAGTACTCCAAGAATGATGGTGATAACAAAGAGAATGATTGGGATGATTAATTTATTGTCGCGATCATTAGCTTTTCGAATATCGAACGAGACTGCACTGGTACCGCCCACAAGCGCCGTTGGGTCGGCCTCCTTGGCGAGTTCACGTATACGAGGAATGTCGTTAGAAGCTTCCACGCTATCTGGAGCCTTATCCAGGGTGACGTTAAGAATTGCCTTGCCATTAACGACTTTGACTGGAGGCGTTGGTTGGCCTGGCACTGCAAATCCATCGAGCGCGGGCGCAACTGTTGTCACACCTGGCGCATTCTGCACCGCGGCAGTTACTGCGCCAATTTTATCGACGTTTACAACAATCTGAGTTGGATCTCCTTCTCCCCCTGGGAAGTGAGTGACCAATAACTTCTGCCCGACTACAGATTCAGGATTCGTTGTAAAAGTATCGACCGTTCCAATTCCATCAGCTTTTAGCGTTGTGGATGTAAAGGCAAAACCAAGAAGAATCACACCTGAAATGATCCAGGCCTTTCGTGGGTTACGGCCAATTGTGTTTCCGACCTTTGACCAAGTTCCTGAAAGAACATGATCATCACCATCGAATTCAGGGCGACGTGGCCAGAAAATCCAACGTCCAAATATCAAGAGAAAAGCTGGCAACAGGGTCAAAATCGTAATCATTGAACAGACGATTCCAATTGCACCGACAGGTCCAAGACCTGCTGTATTGGTTAATTGGCTGAAGAGAAGAATCAGGAGTGAGATAGATACCGTTGAACCGGATGCGATGATTGGCTCCCACACGCCTTTGTAGGCCGCGCGCATAGCGTCAAAGCGATTCTCATGTAGATGTAGTTCTTCTCGATAGCGCGCAATCAGGAGAAGTGCGTAATCCGTCGCTGCACCGATGACAAGAACAGAGAGAATTCCCTGCGATTGACCATCCACGTCAATGATGTCATTTTTTGCCAGCAGGTAGACAATTCCACCAGCCATCGTGAGTGCGAATAGCGCCGAAAGCAATGGGATGATCCATAAAATCGGCGAACGATAGACAACAATCAAAATCAGAGCAACTACAGCGAGCGTTGTCAGAAGCAGTGTCGAGTCAATCGAACCAAAAGCGCCAAAGAGATCGCCGAGCAATCCTCCAGGACCAGTCACATATGGCGTTAAGTTATTTGCCTTTGCAATTGGTGCGATATCTTCACGAATCGCCTCAACAATCGCAGGCAGTACTGGCTCATCATTAGGTAATACTTCGCCAATTGCATTTCCATCTAGCGGAATATTGGCCAGAATCGCTTTCCCATCTTCTGAAGGAAAGGCAGAGATTCGCTGTCCTGGTGCGACATAATCTGAAATCTTGGCATCTGTGCCAGCTAAAGTCAGCGCTCCGATCTCATCGAGATGGCCATTAATTGCGCCCAGAGCCGCAGGAGTTGCCGCACCTTCAAAGAGAACTAATGTTGGAAAGCTAAATGAGTCTTTACCTGAGAAAGTCTGGATTACCTCAGATGCCTGTGTCGCTTCCGCACCTTTCGGCAAAAATGATGAGTTGTTGTTCTCCTGTACTGAAGAGAGCTTGCCGAAGAGAGGCCCAAATACTCCGGTAAGTACAAACCAGAAGATGACCATCAACATGGCCAAGGCATAAGGCTTACGGTTATTGCGAGTTGTAATTGTCGACACGATGAAGAGGCCTTTCGGGCTGCAGATTATGCGTAATTCGCTAGAGGGCAAGCCTACCTTTAGGCTGTACCCGTGCCCCTTCTTAGCGCAGCCCAAAATGGAGTTATCTCTCATACTCCACTGGCACTACAGCGAGCTGGCCTGGTTGATTATGAGAAGGCGCTGTCGGTTCAACGCAGTATCCATGCCGATGTAGTAAGTGGTGCTCGCGAGAACACCTTGTTACTACTTGAGCACCCTTCAGTTTTTACCGCAGGAAAACGCACTCTTGAAAACGAAAAACCTCAAGATGGAACACCAGTGATTGCTGTAGATCGTGGCGGAAAAATCACCTGGCATGGCCCCGGACAATTGGTGGGTTATCCAATTGTAAAACTCGCTCAACCAACTGAATTGGTTGGTTTTGTCCGAGAGATTGAATCCGGGATCATCGCCGTCTGTCAAGAATTTGGAATCAAAGGGCAACGCATCGCCGGGCGCTCTGGAGTCTGGGTAAGTGATGATCGCGGCGATCGGAAAATTGCAGCTATTGGAATTCGCGTTGCTTCAGGGGTTTCTATGCATGGCTTTGCCATCAATGTGAACCCAGATCTCTCAGAATTTAGCCGCATCATTCCATGCGGAATTGAGGATGCGTCAGTCACCTCTATGACGAAAGAACTCAATCGCGTAATCACGTTGGACGAGGTGTTGCCCATCGTTGAAAAGCATCTCTACGAGACATTAGTTAGGGTAAGCGCATGACAATCGCACCTGAGGGTCGCAAGTTGCTCCGTATTGAGGCTCGTAACGCCGAGACTCCGATTGAGAGAAAGCCTGAGTGGATTAAGACTCGCGCCAACATGGGCCCTGAGTACACCCGTTTGCGCTCATTAGTAAAGAGCGAAGGTCTGCACACTGTCTGCCAAGAAGCGGCTTGTCCAAACATCTTTGAATGTTGGGAAGATAAGGAAGCTACCTTCCTCATTGGTGGAGAGCGATGTACCCGTCGTTGCGATTTCTGCAATATCGATACAGGAAAACCTGAACCTTTAGATCGTGATGAACCCAGACGAGTTGCCGAATCTGTGCAATCTATGGGTTTGAAATACGCAACTATCACCGGAGTCACTCGCGATGATCTTGAGGATGAAGGCGCATGGCTCTACGCAGAAACGATTCGCAAAGTTCATGAATTAAATCCCGGAACCGGCGTAGAAATGTTGGCGCCAGATTTCAGTGGTAACCCAACTCTCCTTAATGAAGTCTTTGAGACTCGCCCTGAGGTATTCGCCCACAATCTTGAGACTGTTCCACGTATCTTTAAGCAGATCCGCCCAGCCTTTACCTACGAAAGATCTCTCAATGTAATTTCACAGGCTCGTGCATTTGGGCTGATCACAAAATCAAACCTCATCTTGGGGCTCGGCGAAACTCGTGAAGAAATTTCGCAGGCGCTCGTTGATCTTCATGCGGCGGGTTGCGACCTCATCACCATCACGCAGTACCTTCGCCCTACCAATAAGCATCACCCTGTTGAACGTTGGGTTAAGCCAGACGAATTTGTGGAGTTGGCAAAGGAAGCGGAAGATATTGGCTTTAGTGGAGTTATGAGTGGTCCGTTGGTAAGAAGTTCATACCGCGCAGGTCGTCTCTACAAGCAAGCACAAGAGAAACGTGCCAGCATCTCTCATGGCTGATCTTGTCTATCCCCCAGTAGTCGTCGCCATCAAGGCGTTCTGGAGATACTTGGGTTTGAAGTTTGATTTTGAAGGTGAAGAGAACATTCCACGTGAAGGTGGCGCAATTCTTGCTATCAACCACGTTGGCTATTTGGATTTTGCATTGGTGGGTACTGCGGCACTTCCAGTTAATCGCTACGTAAGATTTATGGCAAAAAAAGAGATCTTCGATAACAAATTAGCTGGGCCCTTAATGCGCGGAATGCACCACATTTGCGTAGATCGCTCTAATGGTTCCGCATCTTTCGTGGCAGCTCTTCGTGCCTTGCGCGGTGGTGAAATCATCGGCATCTTCCCCGAAGGAACAATTTCCGTAAGTTTTGAGATTAAAGAACTTAAATCGGGTGCAGTCCGCTTAGCTATGGGAGCCGGAGTCCCTGTGATTCCAACAGTTATATGGGGTTCACAAAGAATCTGGACCAAGAAAGTTAAGAGAAATCTCCGTCGCAAAAACGTTCCTATTACTGTCGCCTTTGGCGCCCCTCTCTACTTTGATAAGCAGACAGATGTTGAGGCAGGCGAGAAACTATTACGCGAAACTATGATTGCCGCTCTTCATAAAATCCAAGAAACGTATCCAGATTCACACGAAGGCCAGCGCTGGGCGCCTGTGCGCCTTGGTGGAACTGCTCCTGCTCCCCTAAACTAACGCTCATGTTCAATCGAAAGAAAAAAGAGCCAAAAATCAAGAAGCCGCGTTTCCAAACTTTCCGTGATGCTTACAAAGTAACTCGCGCCGAAAAGCCATGGATTGGTTGGGCGCTCATTGGACTCTTTTTAGTCGTACTTGTGGTTGGCATTTCAATTGGCTTTTGGCTAGGAAGACCAATCTACGGAGGCTTTGTCACGCTTCCTCTTGCAGCCCTTGCCACGATGTTCTTCTTCACTCGCGTTGCAGGCTCTGCAGCATATGCGTCGATTGAAGGTCAGATCGGTGCGGGCGCAAGCGTCTTGATGGCTATTCGCAAAGGTTGGACCACTACACCGGCTGTCGCCGTCAACAAGCAACAAGATATGGTCCATCGCAGCGTTGGTCGTGCGGGCATTGTGCTTACAGGTGAAGGTGGATTCGCAGTGCGCCAGATGGTTACGGATGAGAAGCGTAAATCAGAGCGCTATGCGCCGGGTGTCCCTGTTATTGAAGTTTTCGTTGGAGACGGTGAAGGTCAGGTTCCACTTCGCAAATTGCAGAAGCATGTAACCAAACTTCCCAAGAAACTCACACCTCATCAGATGCGTGAAGTTCGTGCACGTCTAAAGGCTGTTGGTGGAATGTCACTTCCAATTCCCAAGGGTCCAATGCCTAAGGGTGTAAAGATCCGCTAATTTACGCAGACTTATGGCCAGAATCTAATTTCTGTCGCCATGAAGTAAAGCTACGTACCGAGCCTGCATGAGGTTTTCTAAACCACGGATAAGGATGAATTTCAGCCAAATCTGTGAAGTTCTGGAACGACGGAACCGGAGCATAGGTGACAGCCACTTTGTTTTCCTGGGTAAATTGATAAGGGCTACCTAAAAATGCCTCAACTCGCCGCCTTTGTGCCAAATCTTGCAGAGTCTGAAGATAGAACGCGATTCTCTTAGAGCTTAGCTGAAGCTTCTTTAAGGCATCCTCGTTAAATACAAAGACAACAGGGAGTTCGGGGTGGGCCTGAAGAGCCGGATCTGAATCTCCGAGCGATTCGATGGTAAGTAATACAAAGTCTGGTTTCTTATTTTCTACTACCTGTACAGGACCGATAGTTCGGCCTAAATCTGGATCGCTATCGAGTACTGGATTTTTCTGTAACTGAACAGGGGTGATTTCGTCGGGAAATTCTTGAATTGGGCAGTTCTTTTTGAGTGGACATTTGAAACAGATTCCTGGGGCGCGTTTTTCTACCTGCCATCGAGCAAATCCATAAGGCTTTCCTGTGCCTGCGCCGACTGTCCATTGCCACCCAAGAAGATTCGCAGCACGTGAACCATCCAATAACTCTCGAAACATCCGCTCTTGCCCATGGAGCCAACCCATTTCATTTCGCACTGTCCAATGCGATGCCATCCACATCCGGGATTGATTTACTAGCCAGCCATCACTTTCGAGTTCGGATACAACTCGATCAACACAGAGCATCTCACGATTCCATCCGTCACCAGGGGTGTTCCAGGTCGCTTCAAAACGAAGATTCTCGAAGAGCTGTACACCAATTCTTGCGTAGAGGTGTCGCGCATACTCTTGCCAAAATAGTTCGTCACGAAATTTTTCTCGGTCCTTATAGGGGGCATCTTTGACAGCTTTAAAAACTTGAGACAAGGTAAGTAAATTATGACGAATATACGGCGAGAGTACTGTTGCTCCACGTTTATCACGAGGCTCAACTTCTGATCGTTGCTCGGCATACCTTGTGATGTCGAGATTTTCCAGAGCTCGATTAGCCGCTTGTTGACCACCTGCAATCGAACTGATGACTAATGGACCCGAATAGAGTCCCCCAAATTCAGTCTCGATTATCTGGGAAACCTGCGAATTTAATTCAATTCTCTTCATGATACGTACAGCACTCTTTAAGAGCGTGATTTCACAAGAACAGTATTCGAAAGCCGCTCATTAATTCCTCGACCATTCTCATCAAAGGTAATCGCAGTAACGACGGGCATTAGGAGCGCTGTCCTAATGAATGCCTGGAGAGGTGTTACAGCTCCCCCATCTGAGAAGCGCACTACCTTCAAACCAACGAGGCGATGGCCGAAAGAGGAGCCACCGAGTGCGACAAGGAGTGAATACTCAGCAAAGAGAAGTAAGAGAACTGGCACGCGCGCTCCAGGAACGCGATCGGCGAGTGAGCCACCTCCGGCAAAGAAGCCGAGCGCGATGGCGTAGCAGGCCAGCCAATCAATGGTGATCCCAAGGATGCGGCGGCCCTGACTCACACGTGGATACATGCCACCAAGCCTATCTGCAACCTTCGCTGCGGGCAGATGTGAGTCAATGGGCCCAGATGTAACACGGCTGTAACACTGCGATTATGACATTTTTACGCTTGAGAACTAGCCTTCACTCCATCAGCGGTACTCAACGATGAGCTGACTGGGATGAACTGGCTGTGAAAAATCAGCCTCAATTGGAGTATCAATATGTTTAAGAGCTCTTCAGAAATTTTTGCATACATCAAGAAGGAAGATGTAAAGCTTGTTGATGTTCGCTTTACCGACCTTCCCGGAATTCAGCACCACTTCAACGTTCCTGTTGAATCATTTGATGAAGCGGTCTTTACAGATGGCCTCATGTTCGATGGTTCCTCAATCCGTGGATTCCAAGCAATCAATGAATCCGATATGAAGTTGCTACCAGTTCCGGAATCAGCATTTATAGATCCATTCCGTCTTGAAAAGACTTTGGTCATTATCTTCTCAGTACACAATCCAGTAGATAACACTCCGTATTCACGTGACCCTCGTGGCGTTGTGAAGAAGGCCGTGGACTACATGAAGTCAACTGGCATTGCTGATCAGGCATTCTTCGCTCCAGAAGCTGAGTTCTATGTATTTGATGCAGTTCGTTTTAAGACTGGAATGAACGAGGCTTATCACCACATTGATTCATATGAGGGTGCATGGAATACAGGAATCGTTGCTGATCCAGATGGCACACCAAACCGTGGATACCGAACACGTATCAAGGGTGGATACTTCCCTGTTTCGCCAACAGATCAATTCGCTGACTTGCGTGATGAAATGGTTATGGAGCTCGGTCGCGCTGGTCTCTTAGTTGAGCGTTCACACCACGAAGTGGGAACAGCAGGACAGATGGAGATCAACTATCGCTTCACCGATATTCTCTCTGCCGGCGATGAGCTCATGAAGTTTAAGTACATTATTCGCAACGTTGCATGGGAAGGTGGCAAGACAGCCACCTTCATGCCAAAGCCTCTCTTCGGAGATAACGGCTCAGGTATGCACGTCCATCAGTCACTTTGGAAAGATGGCAAGCCACTCTTCTTCGAAGCTGGCACATATGGCGATCTCTCAGATATGGCTCGTTGGTACATCGGTGGGCTTTTGAAGCACGCTCCATCACTTCTTGCATTCACGAACCCAACAGTGAATTCATATCGCCGCTTAGTTCCAGGCTATGAAGCTCCAGTAAATCTCGTTTACTCAGCTCGTAACCGCTCTGCGTGTATCCGTATTCCAATTACCGGTTCATCACCAAAGGCAAAGCGCGTTGAGTTCCGTTGCCCAGATCCATCTTCAAACCCATATCTTGCTTTCGCTGCAATGCTCATGGCTGGAATCGATGGAATCGTCAACAAGATCGAACCGCCTGCTCCAGTTGATAAGGATCTCTACGAACTTGAAGGTGAAGAAGCTGCCTCAATTCCACAGGTTCCTGGATCACTTGATGCAGTTCTCGATTCACTTGAAAAGGATCATGACTTCCTCACAAAGGGTGGAGTCTTCTCAGAAGATCTCATCTCAACATGGATCGAATGGAAGCGTAAGAACGAGGTTGACTACGTGCGTCTACGTCCGCACCCAGCTGAGTTTGAGCTCTACTACGACATCTAAGAGTTACTTAGAACTACAGCCCCGTCAGAAATGGCGGGGCTGTAGTTTTTTCAACTTACTAACTCTTCCGAGGAGATAAAACTGAAAAGAGCAGCCAGCTAATCAATCCGCTTGTGACAGAAGCCCCAATCACGGCTAATACTGCAATGTCTTGAAGGGCCTTTTCATCAAAGGCGAGATTTGCAATAAAGATGGCTACGGTAAAGCCGATTCCTGCAGCGCTACCCGTGGCAGCAATCTGACCAATATGCGCACCCTTTGGGTAATCACCCACGTTGCTCTTCTTAGCCAACACAAGGGCTAGAACGATTCCAAGCGGTTTTCCAAGTACCAATCCAGCAAAGATGCCCCACGCTACCGGCGAATTTAGCGCGCTATCTAAAGAGGAAGAGGTAATCACGACTCCAGTATTTGCAAATGCAAAGATAGGAATAATGACAAAGCTGCTCCAAGGGTGAAGTTTTGCCTCTAACCACTCGATCACCGAAACGGATCCATCAACCTCATCGTGAAGATCTGGATTTACCTTTGCTTGATTTGGAGTCAAAAGGCCCAGAATTACACCGGCAAGGGTTGCATGCACTCCGCTTCGGTAGAGCCCATACCAAAGGAGGACTCCAACAACTACATATGCTGCGGTGTTGGTGACGCCGAACTTCTTGATGGCAACAATTGCAATAACTGCGAATGTAGAAAATAGAAACCATGACATTTCTACTCCAGTGGAATAGATGAAGGCGATAATCAAAATTGCGCCAATGTCATCAATAACTGCAAGCCCCAATAAGAAAGTACGAAGCGGTGGAACAACAGCTGTTCCAAGCGCCCCTAAGAGGCCAACTGCAAGAGCAATATCTGTTGCGACCGGCACTCCCCAACCACTTGGAGCTTCATGCCCTGCAATGAGAAGGTAAATTCCGGCCGGGATGAGCATGCCACCAACAGCGCCGAGGAAAGGCATGATCGCGCTT
>JAPOKG010000033.1 GCA_029977785.1 Actinomycetota bacterium
GGTTTACGCGCTCCGAACTTTTAGCTGCGGCAAGCGATGGTTCGCTCTTACTACCACCGAAAATGTCAGTTGCTCGCAAGATGATTGAAAGATGGCTTGGGCAGAGCGCACCCGGCGGCGAAACATGGCGTTAGTTAAATGGCGTTAGAAGATGAGATTCTGGCAGCTCTCGATCCTGATCAGCGAGCAGTTGCCTTAGCTACGCGTGGACCTGTCTGCGTTATTGCAGGCGCCGGAACTGGCAAAACTCGCGCAATTACACATCGCATTGCATATGCAGTTGCCATCGGCACAATGGATCCCGCAAAGGTCTTAGCGCTCACCTTTACAGCAAAGGCCGCAGGCGAAATGCGTACTCGTTTACGCGCACTGGGCGTTCCAACAGTTGCTGCGCGCACAATTCACGCAGCGGCGCTGAAGCAGCTGCTCTACTTCTGGCCGAGCGTCTTTGGTGGTCGCACGCCAGATTTGGTCACGACTAAGACTGGTTTTCTGACTGAAGCGATAAATCGTGCAGGCCTGAGCGATTCCTTACGCGCTACCAATCGCGAATTGATGCGCGATATTGCATCTGAAATTGAATGGGCCAAGGTTTCACAAGTTGCACCCCCTGATTTTGTCGATGAGATTAGTAAGCGAAGCCAGAAGCCACGTGTAGTGCCAGAACAACTTGTGCAGATTTACACCGCCTATGAATCCATTAAGAAGCAAGAGCTGGCCATTGATTTTGAGGATGTTCTCTTACTCTGCGCTGCTATGTTAGAAGAAGAGCGCGATGTGCGTGAGCGAGTGCAAGATCAGTACCGTTATTTCACCATTGATGAATATCAGGATATTTCGCCAATCCAACAAAGGTTAATTAATGCATGGCTCGGAACCCGTAAAGATATCTGTGTCGTCGGAGATCCGGCGCAGACAATTTATTCATTTGCAGGTGCAACGCCAGTCTTTCTTAATTCCTTTACCCAACGTTTTCCAGAGGCTGAGGTTATTCGTCTTAGTACTGGTTATCGCTCTACCCCTGAAATTACCTTTGCCGCCAATGCGTTGTTGCGCGTTGGTCAGATGGGGCAAGAGCTTGTGGCCCAGAACGATCATGGCTCTAAGCCAACTGTCTGCGCCTATGCCGATGAGGAGGCAGAGATTGCTGGAGTTCTCGCCGACATCACGGCGTTATTAACTGCAGGGACTGCGCCGCAAGAGATAGCCATATTGGCACGTACTAATGCGCAACTTAAGGTCGCTGAGAAACAGATGCTTAAACTCAACCTTCCATACCAAGTGCGTAGTACCGAACGTTTCTTTGATCGTAAAGAGGTGCGTGACTTCTTAAAAGAGGTCCGTAAAGCATCTGTTATTCCAGCTGAAGGTCAGGGCTGGATTGATGAGCTACGTTCATTGGCGCAGCCTTATCTCACTGGTGAAACTATCGATGGCATCGCTGCGTTGCTGCACTTAGCACGTGAGCTCGATAGTGATTCCTCATTTAACCCAAAGACTTTGCGTGGATATTTACGAGAAGTAGAAGACCGCGTCCAACAAAATAATCCACCAACGATGCCGGTTATCACCTTGGCAACGTTGCATGCGGCCAAAGGTCTGGAATGGGAGCGCGTCTTTCTCATTGGCGCATCCGATGGCCAACTTCCTGTAGCCGATGCACCACTTGATGAAGAGAGACGCCTTTTCTATGTGGGAATTACGCGTGCTAAGGCCGATTTACATATCTCGTATAAGCGCAGCCCCAGCCCATTTCTGCGTGAATCAGGGTTACTCGCGAGTTCCTAGGGGATTTAATTCACTTGCCAGGATCGATAGTCCTCGCGTACCCTTGGCACTTCACCATCGAAAATCGATGAGAAAGAAGGAGTTGAGATGAATTCACTATTCACATCAACACTTACAGCAGGCGCACGCGCTGCTGTTCCTTCTGCTGCTCACACAACCTCAAAGACTGCTGCAAAGCGCTGGTTCCACGCCAACTTTTATGCAGTGGATGAGGCCACAGGAGCTCTAATCGAGTAATTCGAACAGAACCCACAAGGGCCTCAAATCCACAAAGGATTTGGAGGTCCTTTTTTATTACTCCGACAACCAGAGAAAGCAACCAGAGAAAGAAAAAGAGAAAGAAAAAGAGAAAGAGAAGAGGTGAGGACTATGACAGTTCTCTTCAGCGAACTACAGGTACCAGGCTGGGCACAGACCGGCGAGAAGATTGGCTTAGATGATGTGACATTTGCATATGACAACGCCAAGGCTTTCACCCTGCCCTGCCATCAGGCAGATCCTGAGCTCTTCTTCTCGGAGACAGATCAGGGGATTGCAGAGGCGAAAGCTCTCTGCGGAAGTTGTCCAGTACGTAACAAGTGTCTCGATGGCGCGCTTTCACGCCAAGAGCCATGCGGCGTCTGGGGCGGTCAATTGATTGAAGATGGCGTCATTATCGAACGCAAGCGTCGCGCTGGTCGCCCACCACGTCAGGTGATTGCCGCAGCTCGCATGGTCGAGAGCGTTAATGGTCGTTAAAGCTGCAGCCGCAATGCGGATGGCGCGCAATCACAACTTCATGGGGCGTTGACAGGGATTGGTAATCACAGATGGTTACCTTCCCTGTCACAGCACACCCTTCATTTCTGGTTAAGGAATCACAGAATGAGAGAGCAAGAGAGGCTGCAATAGCTGCAACATAGTGAGCGGCAATAACAGGATAACCATCGGATGTAGTTGCAAGTGATGTCGGAAGTGTCGGCACCGGAGCTGCGCCGTTGTGGCTTTGGCGAGATAGGTGTGCACAGCGAATACATGGAGTTTTTCCAGGAATAACGAGCGGCCCAATCTCTGCAATATCGGCTATCGGGCTTGGAATATGGAGAAAGGGTTGGCCACTTGCCATCCAATGCGCATATTTCTCTGGATCTAAATCACCACAATGAATAGCTAAGTCAGGCGTTGATAGTTCATCAAGATAAGAAAACTCTCTATCAAGCGGAAAGAGTGATAAATCTTGGCGGTGCGCTTCGCGTTCTTTGATAAGAGGTGCTCCAATATCTTTTGGTGATATTCCAGCGAGTGCAATATCCAAATCAGAGATACGTGCATGTGCCACCGATTTTGCACAGTAGCGAACCTGAGTAACGCCACTTGCTAAGAGAAGTGAGTAGAGAAGAGTTGCCACTCGATTACTTCCAGAAATCTCCATCAGATAGTTTTGGCGAGCGCTTAAGACTTTCACTCCAGTATCGGTAACGCCATCAATCCATGTCGTCTGCGTGAGCTCAGCGCCAACACGCGTACGTAACTGTTGAAAGGCAGCATCGCGCCCAGTCGCACGTGAGTCATAACGTTTGGTCAGCGTTAAGGCGCTCTCGCTGGTATCAATCAACTGCAGCGCTGATAGTTCATTGAGCAGAGGTGAATCTGGCTCTGCGCGTAGAAAATCTGGCCCACTAAGTAGCTGCACTTGCTCTTTCTCTTCGGGGGTGTAGATGCGAACTGCTCGCTTGAGAGTTCCGCAGAAATATTCATCGGGATTTGTTGAAGCAAAGAGGGATACTCCACGTTTTAGTCTTTTCATAGCGCGAGATGATGCAGTGCGTTTGCCAGTGCACAGCTATACGGTGCGCAAAGGTGTGGTTAACGATCCTGGATTGCTACCGAGAGCTGCTGCACGTGCGCTCTTCGCGGGAAAAGAAAAAACCCCCGCTTACGCGAGGGCCTCTTCTACGTCTGTGACGTTTGTAATACTGCGAATTATTGAGCTTTGCCGAGGATGCGATTTACCTTGGTTCCGCAGACTGGGCAGATGCCCTGTGCCATGCGACGACCAGAGTCGGAGACCTTTACAGTTCCCTCAAAATCACGCTTCTCTTTGCACTTAACGCAGTAAGCGTCACCCTTGTATGTCTCTGTCATTTTTTCCTCCGTTCGACACATGGGCTTGGGCTCATGCGTGCTGGTAATAACGATACCCCCGCGCACGCTCAAAATCCCGAATCTACGCACGGATTGTGGTTAGAACTTCTCCAGCTCTACGGGGGCTAAAAGGGCTCTTTCGGCCGCCTCAAAGCCATCGAGGTAGGCGCTGGCCAGCTCTGAATCTTCAAAGCGAGCCAGGGTTTCGGTGAAGGCCTCGCCATGGTCAAAGTGGCGCAGGTGAATCGCTTCGTGGAAGAGAACGTAATCCAAGACATATTCCGGGGCCAATTTGAGGCGATCAGAGATGCGGATAGTCATATCGACGCTGGTACATGAGCCCCAGCGCTCGCGCATTGCCCGCCAGGTTACTGAAACAGGGCGCTCGGTAATCTCAGGAGCGAGTTCGGTGAGCAGAGAGTCGATTCTCGCTACTAAATCTGCTTCTTGCGGGGTCTTTGCCGCCTCTTGGCTGCGGATCTTGGCAATCATTTCGGGAACAATCGAGCGTTCATCAGCCTTAGTCATGCGCGCTGGAATAGAGATGACTATTCGGCCACCTTGTCGGTATGCCGAGATGCTCTTCTTGCGACGTTTGGAGCGGATAACGAGAATCTCGCCCTCTTCAATTCCAGGAAGAGTGACATCTTCAAACTCTCGAGTTGTCATTGAGGAAATGTAATCTAATTACAGAAAAAAATTGCCAAGATGCACATTTCTTGACAGAAAAAAATTTCTGTGTCTGACCGATTCTTATTTGATTCTCACTAGAAATCGTCGTACTTTGCGCTTACGAAGTCCTCGGATAACCGTTTGATATCAGCAAGGGGAAGGCTGATATCAAAATGTGCGCCCGGGGACTTCGCTTTTCTTTTTTGGGGTAGAACAGCGTTAGAGCAGCCCGCTCAAGTCATCTGGAACCTGGGTTGAAGATAAGAAGGCCACAGGGTCGAGAAGCTCATCTGCGCTTGGAAGAATTCCACTCCATAAGGCATCACGAGATGCCACATCTTTTGATTCGCGAACCTTCTGCCAGAAGGCGCTCGCCTCTCTCGTCAATTTTGGTGAAACTTCAAGACCTAAAAGTGATTTAAAGAGTTGTTGGGCGGGCGCATTAGTTGCACGTTGACGTCGATACATCTCTCGCAACTGTGAAATTGTAGGAAGTCGATCGCCAGCAGCCAAAGTTGTTACTTCATCTGCCCAACCATCGACAAGAGCGAGGGCTGTTTCTAACTTTGAAAGTGCAGCTCTCTGTTCAGGAGTTTCTTCAGGTGTAAAAATTCCATTGTTAAGTGCGATGTTAAATGAGTTTTCTCCAGATTCTGGGTTGATCTGCGAAGGATCAAAGTTCTGCATCGCCTCTTCTGCTTGGCGTTGAATCGCTTCCATATCGATGCGAATGCCGCGGCCATAATCCACAATTGCACTTCTCATATAAGAAACTATCCAAGGGTTGTGGGCAAATAAACGCGCTATTGCTGCCTCTCGTAGCGCATGGAAGAGATAGACCTCAGTCTTCGGAATCTCAAGATCTGCGCTCCACTTTTCAATATTTTCAGGGATTAATATCGGGCGAGCTGGATCCAAGAGCGGCAATGCGACATCGTGCGCACCAGTTGCGTTGGAGCTAATTGCGCCAATTGCCTGGCCTAATTGGGTAGCGATCATGGAACCGATAAAACTACGGAGCAGGCCAGCGATTGCGCCCATAGAGCCAGCTAGCGCATCTGCTCCACCTTCAACTCCTAGGTTTTCGCCTTGGCCGGCAACTGCCTGATCAAGCAGACCAGAAATTGCAGACGCTAGCCCAGTCGCAAGTGGCTCCATTGTTGCCTGCCAGCCCGGAAGAGTTTCATCTACCCAATCAAGTCGGCTGAGCGATGTATGTGCTGCACCGATAGCTGTTGCTGGGAAAACAGTTGCCTCATTGAGCCAGAGCTCTGCAATTTCAAGTGCGTTATTTACAACAGTGACATCTTTGATTCCAAGTGGTTGCGATCCTTGGGCCTGCACAAATTTCTTTGCGGTATCGCGAACGGTTGCAATCGGAAGAGCTTCTTGTTGGCCTTTTCCACCGGGTGCAAAATTCGCAAAGGGATTGATAAATCCAGCTGGATTAATTCCAAGCTGTTGAAATTGTTTCTGAATCTGCTCTTGCATCTGGCGCATCATCGCCGCAAAATCATCCGGTTTAGGATTTTCTTCGTCGCCATTATCGGGAGTGAATCCAAATGGTGACATTAACGACTCCCTCTACTGTGCGATTAGCCTCTAAATAACCTTGAAATTCTATCTAGGAGTTGTAACGCTTGCTGTGGTGAAAATCTTCCCGATGAGCCTGCGACCCTTTAGGCGGCTAGGATGGCGCTGTGATCTCAACCCTTGCTGGAAGCAGCGCATTTGCAGCCCTTATTTGGTGGGTGGTTCCTATCGGCGGGCTCCTCGGTGGCCTGGGATATGTGGTCTGGGTTTCTAAGTTCAAGAGCAAATTTGAGAGCGAGACTTCGAGATCCGTCGGCCAATTCCAACGATTCCAAGATTCTTTTCGCCAAGATCTTCCGGCCGAAGATGAAGGTTCATTCGAAGAGAACCGTTCGCCAAACGATGGCGCTTCCTCACCTGAAAAACTGTAGTTACTACAGAAAAAATAGCGATGCGATTTTCCCGCACCCCGTTACTTGTAAGAGCCCTCTTCTTCTTTGTGATTGCTTTGCCTCTTGCAACGCCCGTTAACTTTGTGGTGATTCAACCCGGAGAAGGAGCTCCGTTATTTCCTAAAGTCTTGCAGTTGAAGAAAGGCTTTGAGGAGAAGATCAAAACCTATAAGCCGGATGGGCAGATGTTTTTGTTATCTATCTGGGTCTCCAATCCTGATGCCAAGGTACTGGGGGCTGAGATTGTGGAATGTTGGGTTCGCTCTGATTGCGCAGTTATTCCTCGCTCAGCGGTTTATAAAAAAGGTACCAATACCAAAGCTGAAGTGAAGAAATCTACTGCCGAGATGAAGGTTTCTCAGAACACTGCAGTTGCTGCGACTAAGTTACTACTGCAAAGAAAATTTCCTGAAGTTGATACATCAGAGTTAGTTGACGGAGCTCTTAACATTTCGCTAAAAAATACAGGCGGACCAAGTGGGGGGCTGATATTTGCGCTTGGCCTTACCGAGTTACTCACCCCGGCAGATTTACTGCAAGGAAGAAAAATTGCAGCATCAGGAACCATTACCGCCGCAGGCAAGGTTGGCCCAATTGGCGGAATTACCGAAAAGATCATCGCAGCAAAGCGGGCGGGCGCCACTGTGCTCTTTGCAGCCCGTGAGAATTGCGAAGATCTACCTACTGATGTGAGCGGTATCTCTGTCATTGCCGTCTCTACCTTAGAAGAGGCGCTGGAGTACCTCCAAAAGCCTGCAAAGTCGAGTGTTCGAGGGGTAATTGGTTGCACTAACCTAAGTGCATGAATAGAAATAGAACACCGCTCATCATTACAGCTGCAATCATCTTCGGAATAGGTGCAGCATTTGCTTACTTTGGCGGTTATTACGTTGATTGGCTCTGGTTTAAATCTGTTGGATTCACCAGCGTCTGGTCCACAGTTCTTGTCACCCAGATTCAACTATTTCTTCTCGTAGGAATTCTTACTGCGGCGCTTATCTCTACCAACGTCTACATCGCATACAAGCGCCGTCCTCTCTATGTCCCAACCAGCATTGAGGTAAACGGAGTAGAAAGGCTACGCGCACAGATTGAGCCAATTCGTCGCTGGGTATTCCTTGGCGTTACTGCAGCACTGATCTACTTCGCTGGTTCATCAGGAATGATTTTTTGGAAAGAGTGGATGCTCTTTAGAAACGCAACACCTTTCGGCGTCACCGATCCACAGTTTGGCCTTGATGTTTCATTCTTTGCATTTAAGTTGCCGCTCTATCAAGCTCTTATCGGTTGGGGAATCTCTACCCTGATTTTGGCAGCACTCGCCAGCGCTTTTGTTCACTACATGTATGGCGGAATTCGTACACAAGTTGAGACAGAGCGCACCACAGTTGCAGCGCGAGTACAGATTTCTATCCTGCTTGGACTAGTAGTTCTACTCAAGGCGGTCGCTTATTGGTTTGATCGCTATGCGTTAGCGCTTAAAGAAGGCCGCTTGATCACTGGTCTTACCTACTCTGACGTCAACGCGCTTCTTCCCGCAAAGGCAATCCTCTCTGCAATCGCGGTGATCTGTGCACTCCTTTTCTTTGCAAACATTGTGCGCCGTTCTTGGCTCTTGCCGGCTGCGGGCACTGCGCTCATGGTCATCTCTTCAGTATTGATTGCTGGTATCTACCCAGGAGCAATTCAGCAGTTCCAGGTAAAGCCTTCTGAATCATCAAAGGAAGCCCCTTATATTCAGCGCAATATTGATGCAACGCGTGCGGCCTATGACATAGCTGGTGTGAAGATGCAGGATTACGATGCAACTCTCTCCACGAGCGCAGGCCAGCTTTCAAAAGATGCTGCCACAATCAGCAACATCCGCTTGATGGATCCAAACGTTCTGTCATCGACATTCCGCCAATTGCAGCAAATCAAGCCATATTACGGTTTTCCAGAGACACTTGATATCGCCCGATATACAGTAGATGGAGTTTCACGCGATGCAGTCGTAGCAGTACGCGAACTAAATATTGAAGGAAACCCAAGCCGTAACTGGATTAACGACCATCTTGTATATACCCACGGTTTCGGATTTGTTGCCGCCTACGGAAATACAGTTGATGCAGATGGAAAGCCAAACTTCCTCGTTGGAGATTTGCCACCAACTAAGGGGCTAGGTGATTTCCAGCCGCGCGTCTACTTCGGTGAGAATGTCCCTGATTATTCAATCATTGGTGGAAAGTCAGATTCTCCAGTTGAGTTCGATTATCCAGATGACACATCACCTAATGGTCAGAAGAACTACACCTACACAGGTAAAGGTGGCGTTCCTATCGGAAGCCTCTTCAATAAGTTGATCTTTGCAATCAAGTATGGCGAGCAGAGAATTGTTCTCTCAAACCTCATTAACTCAGAGTCCAAGGTCCTCTTCATTCGCGAGCCTCGTGAGCGCGTTGCCAAGGTTGCTCCATGGTTGACTCTCGATGGTGATCCTTACCCAGCTATTGTCGATGGAAAAATCACATGGATCATCGACGGTTACACCACGAGTGCTGGCTACCCATATTCACGTCAGACATCTCTCGCAGATGCAACAGCCGATGCGCTGACTGCCAACTCTGGTGCTGTCACTGCGCAGGCAAATCGTTCAGTCAATTACATTCGTAACTCTGTCAAAGCAACAGTTGATGCCTATGACGGAACTGTAACCTTGTACCAGTGGGATCAGAAGGATCCTGTCCTAAAGACATGGATGAAAGCCTTCCCAAATACCGTGAAGCCAAAGAGTGAAATGTCGGCTAAGTTGCTCGAACAAGTTCGCTACCCAGAAGATATGTTCCGTGTGCAGCGCGATATTTTGAGCTCGTATCACGTACAGAGCGCAGCTGCGTATTACGGTGGACAAGATTTCTGGCGCGTACCACGTGATCCATCAACATTTGGCGCCAATGCAGGAGCGCAACCTCCGTATTACATGACGTTACAAATGCCGGGCGCAGATAAGCCAGCGTTCTCCTTAACAACACCTTTTGTACCGCGAGGAGGACGTGAAAATCTTTCAGCTTTTGCTGCAGTAAATGCAAATGCCGGCCCTGATTACGGAAAAATTACAGTGCTACAACTTCCTCGTAGTACCAACATTGCAGGACCATCTCAGGTAGCCTCAAACTTTGAAGCAAAACCCGAAGTGGCAAATGCCCTTTCACTCTTACGTCAAGGTGG
>JAPOKG010000034.1 GCA_029977785.1 Actinomycetota bacterium
CAGCGCATCGTGGAGCGCTGGGGGCAGAAGGTCGCACTATCGCTGTGATTGCATCCGGTATTGATACGCCGTATCCATCTGGTAATTCACGCCTTTTTGATGAAATCTGCGAAAACGGTGCGATTATCACTGAGGTCGTACCCGGAGTTCCTGCGCTGCCACATCGTTTCCTGACACGCAATCGCATCATTGCAGCGCTGTCGCAGAGCACGCTGGTGGTGGAAGCAGCATTTCGCAGTGGATCTCTTCGCACTGCTCGTGATGCAGCTCAATTACTGCGACCAGTAATGGCGATACCTGGTCCCATCAATTCACCATCATCTGAAGGTTGCCATCGCCTTATTGGCGAACGAGCAGCCGAACTTGTGACATCTGTTGCCGATGCCTGTGAATTGATATCGGCTCTTTAGGAACTTCCTCGATGTAATGAGAGAATAAGCCTATGAGTAATTTCCGTTCTGGGTTTGTCGCAATTGTCGGCCGCCCCAACACCGGAAAGTCAACACTGATTAACGCTCTTGTAGGTAGCAAGATTGCAATTACATCACCGCACCCAAACACCACTCGCCATGCCATTCGTGGCATCGTCAATAACGAGGCCTATCAAGCTGTACTCGTTGACACCCCCGGAATTCACAAGCCAAAGACCTTACTCGGCCATCGCCTCAATGCAGTTGTCAATGAGAGTTTGGATTCTGTCGATATCGTGATGATGTGTTTGCCAGCTGATGAAGCATCAGGTGCTGGAGATATCTTTCTCGCAGCCGAAATCGCCAAGTATCCACGTGCCAAGAAGTTTGCTCTAGTAACCAAGACAGATTTAGTCTCTAAGAAGAATTTAGCGACACGGTTGCTGAGCGTGAATGAGTTAGCGCAAGGATTTACCTGGGATGAAATCGTGCCAATTTCAGCAGCCATCCACGACCAGATAGGTCTACTTGAAAAGTTGATTGGCGATGCGCTCCCTGAAGGCCCAGCGTTCTATCCAACTGATATGAAGAGCGACCAAAACATTGAGCAGCTCATCTGCGAACTCATTCGTGAGGCGGCGTTGCGTGATGCACGTGAAGAGTTGCCACATTCAATTATGGTCACTATCGATGAGATGTCAGAGCGTGAAGAAAAAGGCAGCCGCCCATTCTTTGATATCCATGCAACTATCCATGTAGAACGTGATTCACAGACTGGAATTCTGCTTGGCCATCAGGGTGAGCGTCTCAAAGATATTGGCACACGCGCTCGTAAAGATATTGAGCGCGAACTCGGGGCAAGAATTTTTCTTGGCCTACACGTGAAGGTCTCTAAAGAGTGGCAACGCGATCCTAAGTTGCTCGAACGACTTGGATTTACTGAGCGCTAATTGCGCCTGTTGCCAGGGCAATCAGAATTACAGTCCCAAGAGCTACGCGATACACAACAAAAGGCATGAAGCTCTTGGTAGAGATGTATTTCATCAACCAAGCTATGACTGCATAACCGATAAAGAATGCTGTGACAGTTGCTGCAAATATCTCTGGTAGCGAATAGACAGAGGAAGCATTTTCGCTGACGGCAGCCTGCAGTTGGTAGAAACCGCTACCGAAGACTGCAGGAAGTGCCAATAAGAATGAGTAACGCAGCGCTGCTTCGCGTTTGTAACCAAGGATGCGACCAAAGGCGATGGTGGCACCGGATCGTGAAACCCCGGGAATCAGCGCCAGCGCTTGCGCAAAGCCGTATCCGATTCCATCACGGACGTTCAGTTGGGCGAGAACTTTCTCATTCTTTCCAACGTAATCAGCGAGACCGAGGATGAGTCCGAAGACGATGAGCATGGAGGCAACAATCCAGAGCGCTCTAAAGCTATTGGTGATGTACTCCTCGCCGAAATAACCGAGCAGAACAATTGGAAGTGTTCCGATGATGATGAGATTTCCAAGGCGCGCTTCAGGTGAACCATCGCGCTTTAACCATGCTAGAGCAATCGCCAGAATATCTCTGCGGAAGTAGAGCAAGACAGCAAGTTCAGTGCCGATCTGAGAGATGGCAGTAAAGGCTGCTCCTGGATCCTTTGCACTTGGTAGAAATTCACCAACGATTCGAATGTGTGCACTTGAAGAGATAGGTAGAAATTCAGTGAGCCCCTGAATTAAACCCAAGAAGATAGCTTCAAGCATGGCAAAAGTATCTCAAGATTTATTGCGCAGCTGGCTTACGGCTCGCAAGGTATGAACCAATTAATACAAGCGGAAGACCAATCAGAATGCCGACAGTCAGTGGTTCATTCAAAATAATGACACCTAGAACAACGGCAAATGCGGTATTGAGATAGGTAACAAGAGAGCCTCGTGCAACGCCGATTATGGCCGCAAGTGCGAAGAAGGCAACAAAGGCAGCGCCCGTTGAGAGAACGCCCAGGCCGATAATTGCACCGATTGCCTCATTGGAAATCTCATGTGTCGGCCACTGTGCCACTGTGAAAGGCAGGTAGAAGAGAGCAGTGAGCGCCATGGCGACTGCGTTGATAGCTATACCTGAAACATGTGGAAGCGCAGTCTGCACCATCATCACAGCATATGAATATCCGATTGAGGCAACTAAAACCATTGCAATTGAGAGTGGATCGGCAGATCCCGTAATACTTTCAATTCCAACTACAGCAATGAGCCCAATAAATCCAAGGACGATTCCAATCAGGCGTGTGTGATGCCAGACTGTTTTATCTCCACGCATCGAAGCGAAGATAGTTGCCCAGATAGGGACGGATGCAACTAATAATCCTGCTAGCCCCGATGAAATCTTCTGTTCAGCGGTACCGATAAGAATCCAAGGTCCGATCATTTCAAGAACGGCATAGAATGCGACGTATTTGATTCCCTTGATAGATGGAATCAACTGCTTCTGTTTAATAGCAAGTGGCAACAAAATGGCAGCTCCAATTGCAGTACGTAAGAAAACAACCGTGGCAGGTGAAAAACCATTTTCAGGATCAACAGCAACCTTAATAAAGAGGTAGGGAATACCCCATAAGAAGCCCACAAGAATAAAGAGAAACCAACCGCGACGAGACATTTAAGAGATAACGCTCCTGTACAAAGCGATTGTCTGCTGCGCTACTGCATCCCAGCCAAAGTGCGTTTCTGCACGTACTCGCCCTGCTCTTCCGTACTTCTCTAAACGAGCAGGATCGGCCATCAGTTCAGATATCGCCGCAGTGAGATCAGCTTCAAAGCGAGGATGATCTGGTGTGTAATCAACCAAAATTCCTGTCTCTTGATGTGAAACAACTTCAGGAATTCCACCAACTCGTGATGCCAGAACAGCAGTTTGGCACCCCATCGCTTCTAAGTTAACAATCCCAAGTGGTTCATAGATTGAAGGACATAAGAAGAGATCCGCTTGTGTTAGGGCGGCAGTGAGCTTGTCGTGGGGGAGCATCTCTTTAATCCACCAGACATTGGAACGAGTTGCCTGCAACTCTGCGATTAGTGCGGCAACTTCATTACCGACAGTCTCTTCATCGGGGCTACCGGCGGCAAGTACGAGCCCATATTCTGCCGGCACGCTCTTCCAGGCGCGCAGCAAATGTGCGAGCCCTTTCTGACGGGTGATGCGGCCAACGAACATGGCATAACGCCCAGTGATACCAAACTCTTGCAGTACTGATGGGTTGTTATTCGGTGCAAATTTACTTGTATCAACGCCGTTGCGAATGGTGACTACCTTCTTCGGATCAACGTCGGGATATGCGGCAAGAACATCAGCGCGCATGCCATCGCTGACAGCAATGATGGCAGCAGCAGCTTCATAAGAAGTCTTTTCTGCCCATGAAGAAATCTGATATCCGCCACCAAGTTGTTCGGCTTTCCAAGGGCGAAGTGGCTCTAGCGAATGTGCGCTGACGATATGCGGAGTGCCGTATAGAAGTGAAGCGGTATGGCCGGCCATGTTGGCATACCAAGTGTGGCTATGGATGACATCCACATTGGCAAGGTTGTTAGCAATCAAAAGATCTGTTGCAATCGCTTGCAGCGCTGGATTAGCACTTGAAAATTCGGAAGGTGTGTCATAGCCAAAGGCGCCATCTGTGCGAGGACCACCAAAGCAGTGCACATCAACATCAATGCCAGAGCCCTTGCGAAGAGCCTGTGTCAATTGAACGACGTGTACTCCAGCACCGCCATAGACAGCTGGTGGCCACTCTTTAGTGACAATTCCGATACGAGTAGCGCTCACCTGCCAAGAGTATCGTCTTGCTCTAGATAGATTGAATAAACTTGGGTAGCCTTTGCCCATGGCTCGCTTTGAAACTCCACTAGGAATAGTTCTTGCAGGTGGTGAGGGAAAGCGCCTAATGCCTCTGACTGCAGATCGCGCAAAGCCAGCAGTTCCATTTGGTGGTTCCTATCGCCTCATTGACTTCGTACTTTCCAATCTTGTTAATGCAGAAATGCGCAAGATTGCAGTTCTTACTCAATATAAATCTCACTCACTCGACCGCCACATCACTACCACGTGGCGCATGTCGACCCTTCTTGGAAATTACATCACCCCAGTCCCAGCACAGCAGCGCCTCGGCCCACGTTGGTACACAGGTTCTGCCGATGCGATTTTGCAGAACTTCAACTTGATTCAGGATGAAAATCCAAATCACGTTCTGGTCTTCGGTGCTGACCACGTTTATCGGATGGACCCTAGTCAGATGTTTGAACAACATCTCGAAACTGGTGCAGGAATCACTATCGCCGCGATTCGTATGCCACGCGCTGAAGCGCATGAATTTGGTGTCATTGAGTTAGCTGATGATGGCATCTCAATAAAGGCTTTCCACGAAAAACCATCCAACCCACCTGCAATGCCAGGACACCCTGACCTCTCATTGGTCTCAATGGGTAATTACATTTTCAAGCGCGATGTCATGGAAGAAGCGCTGATTCTTGACTCAGAAGATTTAGAGTCTCGCCACGATCTTGGTGGCAACATTATTCCGATGCTTACCAAGGCGGGAGTCGCGAAGGTATATGACTTTGAAAACAATATTGTTCCTGGCGCAACCGAGCGTGATAAGGGTTACTGGCGCGATGTAGGTTCAATTGACGCCTACTACGACGCGCATATGGATTTAGTTTCAATCCATCCAATCTTTAATCTCTATAACCGCGAGTGGCCACTTCTTACCAACCCACCGTCACTTCCACCTGCCAAATTCAGCGCCAACGGAATCGCACAGGATTCGATTGTGGGAGCTGGTTCAATTATCGCTGGCGGCCACGTCAATCACACCGTGACGTCTTACGATGTACATGTAGGTACTGGAGCTTTCGTTGATGGTGCGGTGTTAATGCCTGGAGTCAAAATTGGCGATCGCGCGGTAGTTCGAAAAGCAATTATCGATAAGAGCGTCATTGTTGAAGCAGGTGCGCAGATTGGCGTAGATCTTGAACGAGACCGTCAGCGCTTTACCGTAACTGAAAGTGGAATTGTTGTCGTGGGTAAAGGAGCAATAGTTAAGGCGTAAGTCTTACTATCTCACTCGCTACAAAATCTATCGCCTGTGCAGCAGCCGGTGTGACCGCCATATTGGTAAAGAAGCCGTGAATCATTCCTTCATAACACATGTAAGTCGTAGCTACACCATCGCGCGCCAGTAGCTCTGCATATTTTTCACCATCACTTAGGAGCGGGTCATATTCGGCAGTAATCACAATTGCTGGAGCAAGGCTACTGAAATCGCTAGCCTGCATAGGAACTGCGTAAGGATTTTCATTATGCGCATCACCTTGTAAATATTGTTGCCAGAACCACTGCATCGCTTGAGTTGAAAGTCCATAACCAGTGGAGTTTTGAAGAAATGACTCAGTCTCAAAATCTAAGCCGTTACATGGATAGATTAAGAGTTGAAAAGCTAAGGCGATGGCGTTATCGCGCGCCTTGAGTGCAACAGCTGATGCCAGATTAGCGCCCGCGCTATCTCCAGCAACACCTAACTTGCTGATATCTACACCGAGTTCGGTTGCGTTCTGCATAACCCAGAGAAGCGTTGCATAGCAATCATCAAATGGAATCGGGAAGGGATGCTCAGGTGCTTTTTGATAGTTCACGCTGATGATGGAGGCATTGCTCTGATTAGCAAGTCGTGAAAGAGATGCATCGTAGATATCAAGGAAGTTAAGTACCCAACCACCGCCGTGGAAGTACACAATGGTGCGATCTGAAACTTTGCTTGGTCGGTAGATACGAATAGGTAGGTCTGCAGTAGGCCCTGGAATAAAGCGATTCGTTACTTCAAAGAGAGGCTCTGGTGTTCCCGCTAGCGCTGGTCTGCTCTGTGTATTTCGGCGAATAACATCAATGGGCGCTTCCCAGACTTGCGGAAGACCTGCGGCCGCTGCAGTTTCAAGAAAAGTTTTAATCTCAGGCGCAAGTGGCATAGCGTTATTGAATCAGAGTTCTCCGCGCGAGAGAAGGTCAAGTACTTCTTGGGCACGCTCTTGTAGTTGTGGCATATCACTGAGGCGGTTGATGCCAGCTAACTGTTGCGCCATTCGATGGTTCTTGGCAAAGCGATCGCGATGACGGGCTAAGAAATCCCAATACAAAGTAGTAAATGGACAGGCATCTTCTCCTACCCGTTTCTTTGGATCAAAGGGGCAGCTCTTGCAGTAATTGCTCATCTTCGAGATATAGGAACCACCTGAGGCATATGGCTTCGTTGCCAACTTTCCACCATCTGCATGCAAGCTCATCCCAATCACATTTGGCACCATCACCCAATCAGCAGCATCGATAAAGGACCGCCGCATCCAATCAAGAAACTCTTGCGGAGAAGTGCCGGTAATGAGAGCGAGATTACTTAAGACCATGAGCCGTGGAATGTGATGTACCCATGCACGCGCTTCTATATAGCGTACATTTGTTGATACGCAGTTCATCTTGGTCTTCGTTGAATCTTCAAAGAGAGGCAACAGCGGTCGCTTTGCCGCTAAAGCGTTCTCAGCGCGATAGAGATCGCCAAAGAACCAGTAGAGCCCATTGATGTATTCACGCCATCCAATAATTTGACGAATAAACCCCTCTGCTCCGGCAAGTGGAATGTCGCCCTTCTTAAATCTCTTCAGCGCTGCTGCCACAACTTCTTCTGCGTGCAGCAGCCCCACATTGAGATAGGGGCTCAGTAACGAGTGATTTACTGCCCAGCTCTGGGTTGTCATGGCATCTTCATAAGCACCAAACTCAGAGAAGGCTTTGTTAAGGAAATGATCTAGTTGCTTGAGTGCTGCAGCACGCGTTGTGCCCCATGTTGTATCAGGAGCATCGCCATAGACTGGCAACTTTCTATCGGCAATTTCTTGCAGAACCTTTTTATCAATCTCATCGCGTACATGTTCTAGATATGGCGGCCATTGATGATCACCCTTTGGGGGAGGCAGGCGATTTTCGGAATCGTAATTCCAGCGCCCACCAACAGGATCCGCACCCTCCATCAAGATATTCAGGCGTTGTCGCTGTGCGCGATAGAAGTTCTCCATCACAAGACTTTTTTGCGCACCTGCCCACTGTGCAAAGAGAGGCCGGGGAGTTAAGAAGAAATCATTTGGGATAAGAGTGATTCCTAGTTCTTGAAATTGCTGTAACTGTTGATGCGAAGAAGGCTCTGCGGCAATCAGTTCAGCGCTTGGGTTGGCGCTGCGATATTGCCCAATACCTGATGCCGTATCAGTGCTACGTATCAGAGTTACCTGAAAACCTTCATCTTTAAGCTCTTGCAGAAAGTGATCTCGTGCTGAGATGAGAAAGAAGAGCCGCTGCAAGTGCCAGGTACGCGTGGTGAGCATCCGTTCGCTCTCAATAAAGAGAATCTGATGGGTAGCAGGCGTCGCGCTTTTGAGCGCCCCATATTTGCGGTGCAGGTGATCGTTAAGGAGAAGTACCGTTGGCTTCGTTGTTACCAAGTTTGAGTTCTATCTCGCAGTGATCGATATTGCGCTACAACTTCTGGTGTTGCAGGTGCAAGCGCGGAGTGGACTTCGCCTAAATTCCATTGTGGTGCAGTTGCTGTTCCTAAGAGAGCCCACGCTGCTTGGCGCGCTGCGCCATCTGCAACATATTCACCGGGTTGAGGAACGAGTACTTCGCGACCAAAGAGCGCCGATGCAATCGCTGAGATTGCAGGGTTCTTAGCAGCGCCACCGATAAGAAGAACGCGCTTTACATCTACGCCAAGATCAACGAGCGCATCCACTGCATCAACTAGCCCGCACAACATTCCTTCAATCATGGCGCGCGCAACATCCTCAGGGTTTGAATTGGTGAGATTCATTCCGGCAAAGACACCCTTTGCGTTGGGGCGATTAGGCGTGCGCTCTCCTTCAAAGTACGGCAGAAGGGTGAGGCCCTGCGCACCAGGTTTGGCGGCAAGGGCTAATTGACCGACTTCTTCGTAGCTCTTTCCAAGAATTCGGGTAGCAGCATCCAAGATGCGCGCCGCATTTAAGGTGCAGACAAGCGGAAGATAGCGACCAGTTGCATCTGCAAAGCCAGCTACTGCGCCGCTTGGATCATGCGTTGGAGTATCTGAAATTGCAAAAGCGGTACCACTTGTTCCCAATGAAACGACAACATCACCTGGCTCAGCCTGCACACCGAGCGCCGCTGCTGCATTGTCGCCAGCGCCTGCTGCAATCGGAATTCCTGAAAGAGTCTTTCCACCAAAGGCTGCAGGTTCAATAATGCGCGGCGCAATGATGGCGCGGTCGGTGCGCAGCGCTGAACTTAAAATATCGTGGCGATATGAAGAAGTCACAGGGTTGAAGTAACCAGTTCCTGATGCATCTGATCTATCGGTAAAGAGAAGCTCAAAATCTTTTCCACCCTGTAACTGCCACGACAACCAATCATGTGGCAGTGCAACTGCAGCAACTTTTGCAGCGTTCTCCTTTTCGTTATCTGCAACCCAGCGCAACTTGGGCGCGGTAAAGGCAGCAACTAAAACTGAACCCACTTGTTCGGCAGTTTTTGCTGGGCCACCTAATTCAGTATTGAGATCATCTGCACTCGTTGCCGAACGCGTGTCATTCCATAAGAGCGCAGGTCTAATGACGTTACCTGAAGCATCGAGAGTGACCATGCCATGTTGTTGTCCACCGATAGAGATTGCGCTGACATCATCGATTCCGCCGGCAGCTGCAATCGCAGTATTGAGTGCGCTCAACCAATGCGCGGGATCAACCTCAGTGCCATCAGG
>JAPOKG010000035.1 GCA_029977785.1 Actinomycetota bacterium
AGCAGCCCATTCACAGAGTTCGTTGCTGCTATTACTCGCACAGGAATTCGCATCTGGTGCTTTTGATCTACAAGGAGCGCTTGACCAAGGAATGAGAAGCTTGTGGGTGCAAAGTTATCGCCAAAGACCTTTGGCTTTACCTTCACTGGATCAGTAGAAAGCTGCAGAGTTACTTCAGTAGTACTCCCCTGATAGCTCTGTATTTTGCTATTGCCTAACGCCGCTAAACGAAGCGACATCACACCCGAACCAATAAGCAGAGCAATCAACAGAACAGCTGAGCTCTTCTTATTGCGAAGCAGGATAAAGAGCAGGAGCGCGACCGCGGTAAGTGCCCACGGTGCGCTCCAGCTCTGTATAAGTGCGCCAACCCAAACCGCGCCCCCAAGTGCGAGAGCACGGCTATCAATTACACGCGCAGCTTCTCTTTGAATTTGGCGAATGTGCTTGATCCAATTCCAGGAACTTTCATGAGATCTTCAATCGCAGTAAAAGGTCCGTTTGCTTTTCGGAACGCAATAATGCGACCTGCCAGAACAGGACCAATACCATCGAGGGATTCAAACTCTTTGACGTTGGCACGATTAATCATGATGGGACCGTTCTTGCGAACGGTTTTCTTACTTCCGCTAGACGAAGTGAATGACTGAGATGTGGGATAGATATAGATCTGTTCGCCATCTTTCAAAATACGTGCTTGATTTACATCAGATGCATCAGCGCCCTTCTTTAGCCCTCCTGCTGCCTTAATTGCTTCAAAGACACGTGCATTCAGGGGAAGCGAATACACGCCAGGGTTTACTACCGCACCCGCGACATCAATCACTAGGGTCTGTTCGACAACGCTCTCGATCTCGAGAGGAATAGGCGCAGCCACGACTTCCTGCGAAGAACCACGTGCGACAAAGAGCGCTGATATCAAGACTACAAGGGCTGCAACTATTGCTAACCCGCGCTTCTGTAACGATGAGTAGTGGAGTTGGTTCCACCACGTATTTACTTGCGAGAGATATTTACCTGCGATATTTGAATTTTCCATCTGCGGATGGTGCAGAGTTCAAGGAGAAAAATCTTGTAAAAGCGCTTCCCCTGTGTATAACTTGCTGATATTTTCCTCAAATGAATACTGGATTTATCGATTGGGAACTTGGTCGAACTGCCTACTCAATTTTTGGAGACCTAGATTCTGCAAAAGTCCCGTTGGTAACTCTCCATGGTGGCCCAGGTTTCTTAGGTAAAGGCATGACCACAGTTGCGCGCTATGCAGAAAGTGCCGGAAGGCCAGCGATTATCTATGACCAACTTGGTTGCGGTAAATCAACAGCTCATAAAGAGAAGTCCCCTGATTTCTGGCAGATAGAGATCTTTATACGGGAGTTCAATGAGTTGATAAACCAATTAGGGATTGCAGAAAACTTTGCACTTATTGGTCACTCTTGGGGCGGGTTACTGGCGGCGGAAATCGCAATCACTCAACCCAAAGGGCTAAAGGCGCTCATTCTCTCCAGCCCTCTCGGAGATACCGATACCTGGGTAGCTGATGTGAAAAAGCTTCTTGCAGAGATGCCACCCGAAATATCGTCGGTAATCATTGAGAGCGAAGAAGCGGGAACTACCAACACTGATGAATACATGGCTGCAGCATTTAAGTTCTACGATAAACATGTAATTCGCGTACCGATGCCTCCCGATGTCGCAGAGATGTTTGATGAAGCTCTAGCGGACCAAAATGTGTACAACGCAATGTGGGGACCTTCTGAGTTGATGTGTAATGGCACTCTTGCCGGACATGTTGTTACTGATCGACTTCAACGCATTGAAATACCAACACTGATTATGTCCGGCAAATACGACGAATGTACGGCCACGACTGCAGGTGCCTACCACTCAGGAATAAAGGGCTCACGCTGGGAACTCTTCGAAGAATCTAGCCATCTCTCCTATGTTGAAGAGGCTGCAAAGTATCAACGAGTAATGAATGAGTTCTTAGATTCGAAGTGCTAACTAAAGAACGATATTGACAAGCTTTGGTGGGCGCGTGATTACTTTCTTAGGCGCAGCTCCTGCCAATTCAGCGACAATCGAAGGCAGGGCTAGCGCTGCTGCTTCAAAGTCCGCCTCTGAGATATTCGGTGAAACGTTCATACGATCTTTGATCTTGCCGTTAATTTGAATAACCGCTTCAACTTCATCGTCAATCAAAAGAGCTGGATCAACGCTTGGCCATCCAGCCAAGGCAATCGCAGGCTTATGCCCTAAACGCTCCCACATCTCTTCTGCAGTAAATGGCGCAACGAGTGAAAGCATGATGGCGATTGCTTCAGTTGCTTCACGAACTGCTGGATCTGCAGGGCCACATCCAGAATCAATCGCCTTGCGAGTTGCATTTACTAACTCCATGACCCGAGCAACTGCCACGTTGAAACGGAAAGATTCAACAGCAAAGCCAGCATCATTAAGTGCCTTATGAGTTGCTTTACGTAGCGATATTTCGCCCTTGCTGAAATCTACGCCAGGAGCAGATGCCACATCACCCGATAGCCGCCAAGCGCGACTTAAAAATTTTACAGAGCCAGATGGTGAAACATCGGCCCAATCAACATCATCTTCTGGAGGACCTGAGAAGACCATTGATAGACGAATCGCATCAACGCCATGGTTTTCGAGTTCATCTGAAAGACGCACTAGGTTGCCGCGCGATTTAGACATGGCTGAGCCATCCATGACAACCATTCCCTGATTGAGCAGACGGGTAAATGGTTCGGTGAAATCGAGCATCTTCATGTCATATAAAACTTTGGTGAAGAAGCGTGAATAGAGCAAGTGCAAGATAGCGTGAGTGACGCCGCCGACATACTGATCAACTGGTAGCCAGGTATCAATCTCTTCACGGTTAAAGGGTTCGGTTGCGCTCGTAGATGATGGATAACGCAAGTAGTACCAAGATGAATCAACGAAGGTATCCATTGTGTCGGTATCGCGCATCGCAGGGCCAGAGCACTTAGGGCACTTGGTATTCACCCATTCAGTTGCGGCAGCAAGCGGTGACTGTCCCTTTGGCTTAAGGTCCAAACCTTTGGCATCAGGAAGCAACAGTGGAAGTTGCGAATCAGGAACAGCTACTTCGCCGCACTTGTCGCAGTGAACGATAGGAATCGGTGTGCCCCAATAACGTTGGCGAGATACCAGCCAATCGCGCAGACGGTAGTTGCGTGCTGATTTTCCAAGGCCATCTGCTTCTAACTGCTTGTTAATTGCAGTAATTGCTTCATCTTTACTTAAACCATTGAGTGGCCCTGAATTAATAAGCTTTCCATCACCCGTCGTAGCGATTCCAGTTTCATTTGGATCCTCTTCGCCGGTTTCAACAACGACGCGAACCGGTAACTTCATGGCGCGAGCGAAATCTAGGTCGCGCTGATCATGAGCCGGAACTGCCATGATGGCACCAGTTCCATAATCTGCAAGCACATAATCCGATGCCCAGATTGGTAACTTCTCTCCGTTTACAGGGTTAATTGCAAAGCGCTTTAAATCAACGCCTGACTTGGGGCGATCGGTTGCAAGGCGATCGATGTCAGATGCTGCCTTAATCTTTTCAAGATAAGAATTGAACTCAGCCTCGATAGGAGAACCCGCTGCGAGCTCTGCAGCAAGAGCAGAATCTGCCGCCACAACCATAAATGTTGCGCCATATAAAGTATCGGGACGAGTTGTGTAAATAGTTACAGGTTCAGTGCGACCTTCGATGACAAAGTTGACGTTGGCACCTTGTGATCGACCAATCCAGTTACGCTGCATGAGCAAGACTTTTTCAGGCCACTTGCCTTCAAGTTGTTCCATGTCATCTAGAAGGCGGTCTGCATAGTCAGTAATCTTGAAATACCACTGATTGAGCTTCTTCTTGGTAACAGCTGAATCACAACGTTCGCATAGACCCGCTACTACTTGCTCGTTAGCCAATACTGTCTGGCAGCCTGGGCACCAGTTAACTGCAGAGTCTTTGCGATAGGCCAAGCCACGATCATGTAGTTTGGTAAAGAGCCACTGGTTCCACTTGTAATACTCAGGGTCGCAGGTATTAAAGACGCGGTCCCAATCAAATGAACAGGCGTAGCGACGCATTGAAGATTTCTGCGTTGCAATATTTTCGTAGGTCCAAATACGTGGATCCTCATTGCGCTTAATCGCAGCATTTTCAGCAGGTAGGCCAAAGGCATCCCAACCAATTGGGTGCATGACGTTAAAACCTTTTTGGATCCAATAGCGAGCAATGACATCACCGAGCGCATATGCCTCAGCATGGCCCATGTGAAGATCACCCGATGGATATGGAAACATATCGAGTACATACTTTTTAGGGCGCGGATCATCGGCGCGACCTGATTTAAATGGTTCTAGCTTGTCCCAGATTGGAAGCCACTTCTCTTGAACGTAGGCGAAGTCATACGCCTGGTGTTCAGATGAAGTTTCCATTAGTCCATTCTATCTACAGAGCGCTGATCAAAACTTTTGTGGAGATAAGGGGAATCGAACCCCTAACCTCTTCCATGCCATGGAAGCGCGCTACCAATTGCGCCATATCCCCTCGAACAAAAAGGTACTTTACCGCACTGAATCAGGTATGACTGCCCCAGATTCTTCGCCGTATACAGGCTCTGGAATCGAACCAGCATTGTGTTCGACCAGCAACCAGCCCTTAGGTGAATGATCAAGAATCGACCATTGTGCATTTGAAAGTCCACCAATGCGAGACCAAAATGGAATAGGTAGCTCTAGATATGAGCCGATGATTGTGCGTGCTGTTCCCCCATGTGTTGCAACAACAATCCGTTGATTATCTTTTCCGACAAGCGCATCTGTGATTGCCGCTACGGCGCGCGCACCAACTTCGCTGCGGCGTTCGCCAATTCCACCAGCTGGGTTGTCGCCACCCAAAGACCATTGGCGCAAATTATCAAGATCTACCTTACGTATTTCTTCTCCTGTAAGGCCTTCCCAATTTCCACAATTAGTTTCGCGCAAACGCTCATCAGTAAGGACTTCAAGCCCAGTTAACTTCACTAATTCGTGCGCTGTTTTCTGTGCGCGATCGAGATCGCTGGCAATGATCATCGTCGGATTAATGGCAGCAATGAGAGGGGCTGCATGCGCTGCTTGAAATTTGCCGACTTCGTTAAGTGGAATATCGGTATGGCCCTGGAACTTATTTGCCACATTCCAATCTGTTTGGCCATGGCGCCACAAGATAATCTGATTAGCCACGTGTTGCAGCCTCTTCATTAACGATATCGAGTTCAATCTTTGGGCAGTCATTCCAGAGTCGGTCCAACATGTAATAGCGTCGTAATTCGCTGGATTGAATATGAACAACTAAATCTGAATAATCCAGAAGAATCCATTCATCTGTCCCCTCGCGGCGCAGTGGCTTATCTCCAACTAAACGTAGTTGTTCTTCAACTTGGTCAGCAATCGTGTCAATCATCTTTGTATTAGCTGCTGTAACGATGAGAAAGACTTCACTCAGCACGGTTTGATCAGATAAATCAAGGGCGACGAGTTCGGTACCGAATTTTTCAGCGGCAGCGCGAGCTGCAATCTGAGTTCTTTCAACGCATGACTGGCTAGCTGGCATAGAGGTTATTCTCCTTGATAAAGGCTGCAACTGCTGCCGGTACTGCGCTTGATTTACCTTCACGAATCTCAGTAGCTGACACCTTAAGAGCGTCAATCTGCAGGTTGGACTGACCTGAAAAATCTGGACGATCAATGACAAGAAATTCGACCATCTGTTTTAACTCATCAGTGCGATGCCATTGATCAATCTTCTCGTAGGCATCGGTGCCGACGATGAGGACAATCTTCGCTCCAGGATATGTCTGCGCCACTGCTTCGACTGTATCGATTGTGTAGCTAGGTCCTTCGCGCAGAATTTCGATGGGATTTACTTCAACGCGCTTCTTGATTTCATCAGGAAGTGAATTCACTGCCAGTTGGCACATCTGCCTGCGTTGCGCACCAGTTGCCTGTGGCGCCCCATTGCGCAGACGTGGATTGCCTGCAGGAATAACCAAAAGAGTATCGACCAAATTTTGAGAGATCAGAGCTTTCATCACATGAAGATGGCCATCATGGATGGGATCAAATGTCCCGCCGTATAGACCAACTTTCACTATTGCGCGGCTCTACTTTTGTTACTTGTCTAAACGAAGTGTGATGTAGAGAAGAAAGGCAAAGACTCCAAAGGCAATTAATCCAAAAGCCTCTGGCGAGAGAGGAAGTTCACGTACTACTTCAGGTGCCTTACTAATCATGGCGTTAGATTACTACTTTCCCGCTAGAAGTTCTAAAAAGCGCGCTTCATCGATGATTGTGACGCCCAACTCTTGGGCTTTTGCCAACTTTGAACCAGGGTCGCTGCCGACTAAAACGTAATCTGTTTTCTTTGAGACAGACGAAGAAGGCTTGCCTCCATGCGCTGTGATTGTCTCTGCGATTGAATCGCGGGTAAATCCGTTGAGTCCCCCGGTCACAACAAAGGTGAGCCCCGCAAGTGTCTGTGGCAGATCTGCAGATTTTGCATTGATCATCGCTACACCGGCCTTGGTCCATGAGGAAATAATGTTGCGATGCCAATCGATTTCAAACCATTCAACGATTGACTGTGCAATGACTTCTCCAACGCCATCAATATCTGCGAGTTCAGCAACAGATGCTTCTGAGATTGCCTGCATACTTCCAAAATGTGTAGCTAACGCTTGCGCCGCAGTTGGTCCCACATGGCGAATCGAAAGCGCCACAATGGTGCGCCATAAAGGTCTGGTCTTGGCCTCATCCAGGGCCATAAGTAACTTTTCTAGGTTCTTGCCTTTACTGCCATCTTTCTTGGTGAAGAAATCTGACTTCATGAGCACTTCTTCAGTCAACGAAAAGATATCTGCCTCATCGGTAATAATCTTGTCTTGCAAGAGCGCAACTGCGGCCTCATAGCCAAGAACATCGATATCAAGAGCTGCGCGAGAGCCAATGTAGTAAATACGTTCGCGTAACTGTGCAGGACAGCTGCGGGTATTGGGGCAACGAATATCTACATCGCCCTCTGTAATTGCTCGTAAATCACTTCCGCACTCTGGACACTGCGTTGGCATGACAAATGCCTTCTCTTTCCCGGTGCGGCGATCAAGGACTGGGCCAAGGACTTCAGGAATGACATCACCAGCTTTACGGATGATGACGGTGTCGCCAATCAGAACACCTTTGCGCTCGATCTCTTCTTGGTTATGCAGAGTTGCATTGGTAACAGTTGACCCAGCAACTTTCACTGGTTCCATAAATGCAAACGGAGTCACGCGCCCGGTACGACCTACGCTGACCTTGATATCCAGCAACTTAGTGGTGACTTCTTCAGGTGGGTACTTATAGGCAATCGCCCATTTAGGTGCACGTGAGGTGAAACCTAACTTCTTCTGCTCAGAAAGCTGATCTACTTTTATCACCACGCCATCAATCTCATGTTCCACATCGTGGCGATGTAAATTGTAATTTTCAATGTAGGCCAGCACTTCTTTGCGGCTTTGGCAGACTTTAAAGCGCGCAGATGTTGGCAAGCCCAAAGCCTTTAACTGCGCATACGCATCTGATTGAGAAGATAGTGAAATTCCTTCGCTGGCACCGATTCCGTGAACAACCACATCAAGTGGACGGGATGCAGTAACGCGCGGATCTTTCTGGCGCAACGAACCGGCGGCGCAATTTCGAGGATTGGCAAAGAGTGGCTTACCGGCTTCCTCTAACTCTTCATTGAGTTGGTTAAAGGCAGCAACAGGCAAGAAGACTTCGCCGCGAACTTCGATAAATGTTGGGATCTTTTTGCCTGTGAGATTGTGTGGCAGACCCTTAATAGTTTTCACGTTGAGTGTGACATCTTCGCCCGTGACACCATTGCCACGTGTAAGCGCGCGCACCAACTGGCCATCTTGATAGAGCAAGTTAATTGCTAGGCCATCAACTTTAAGTTCGCAGAGGTATTCAGGCTGTGGACTCTCTTTCTCAACGCGATCAAACCAGGCAGCAAGTTCATCGCCATCAAAGACGTTATCAAGGCTCATCATCTTCTCGATGTGGTCGTGCTGCTCAAAGGTTGTTGCAAATCCCCCACCAACGCCAAGAGAAGGTGAATCTGGTTCTAATAGCTCGGGGTGTTTAGCCTCTAGCGCCTGCAGCTCTTTGAGAAGCGCATCAAATTGCGCATCGGTAATTGAGGGAGCATCTAAAACGTAATATTTAAATTGATGGTCACGAATCTCTTGAGTGAGTTCGATGATGCGGTGGCGAGCCTTATTTATCTCTGTAGTGCTCATGCAGTCTCGCAGATTGTTGCTGAACCAACCACGCGATCGCCATCGTAAATCACCATCGCTTGTCCTGTTGCTAAACCAAGGAGCGGCTTATCAAGTTCCGCTACAAGTTGCCCGTTATCCATGTAATAGGTGCAATCGAGTGCGGCTCCGTGTGCGCGCACCTGTACAAATCCACGAGTAGGAACTGCGGCAACTTCTGGGCCGCAGAAGATTGGCTTTTCACCGCGCATCGTCGTCACAGCTAAATCTTCTCGCGGACCTACGACAACAGTGTTGGAAACAGGCTCAATCTTGAGAACAAAGCGCGGTGAGCCATCGGCGGTCGGCACAGTCAGGCCTAAACCTTTACGTTGCCCGATTGTGTAGGTGTACGCACCTTTATGTTCGCCGATCTTGATGCCATCTTGATCAACGATGGGCCCAACTTCACTTCCTAAGCGATCACGTAACCAACCGGCATTATCGCCTGATGGCACGAAACAAATATCGTGGCTATCAGGTTTCTGCGCGACAGCTAAACCGCGAGCTTGCGCTTCCTT
>JAPOKG010000036.1 GCA_029977785.1 Actinomycetota bacterium
GCCGATAAGAATGGCAAAGGTTGGCCTTGCTTTGGTGGCTCAGGGCTAGGTTCGATGTTCTCCTCTTTCCTCACATCTCCTTGGTTAAGTTCCTGGGCGCCTGGTCGTGGAAAAGATGTATCACCTAAGGGTTATGGAATCCCATTTAAAAAAGGCGAGAAGTTAGTTCTGCAGGTCCACTACAACTTACTTGCAGCCAATGGCGGCAAGATTGAAACTGATCAATCAAAGATCATCATTGAAGCGATTCCTGCAAAGGGTGCTTCTGTAAAGCAGTTACAGGTCGAACTCTTTCCAGCGCCTGTAGAACTTGCCTGCCCCGCAGGAGTTACAGGACCACTGTGTGACCGCAAGAATTCACTCCTTGATCTAGCAGCGCGCACCAGCACCACAAGTGCATTTGAAGCTGCCGGCATCAACGTTCTCTGCAAGAACGATCCATTTAACCCAAAGCCGAGTTTGATTTCTCGCTGTGACAAGGTGATGGACAAGCACCTCACAGTTATTGCAGCTGCTCCTCATATGCACTTACTTGGACGCTCACTCAAGCTGATTCTCAATCCCGGCACTGCCTCTGAAAAGATACTCCTTGACCGTCAAAATTATGACTTTGATGATCAATCATCAACTGTTTTGAAGACCCCAATAAAGGTTGCGCCCGGTGACACAATCCGCGTCGAATGTACTTTTGACCCGACTCTGCGACAGAAGCTACCGGCGCTACGCAATCTAGAACCGCGTTACATCACGTGGGGTGAAGGTTCTTCAGATGAGATGTGTCTAGGCGTTATCGCTGCAACACGTTAGCGATAAGACCATCAGTGGCACGTTCAATCATCGCTAAAACTTCTTGATATGCCTCAATCGTTTCACCCCACGGATCAGGTACCTGTAACTGTTCTGCCTCGCGCGAAGTTGGATTGATATGGCTCAGAGATGAATCAAAAGATCTGAGCATAAAAACCTTCGCTTTATCGGCATCACTACGAGCCGCATTAAGAATATTGGCGCGGTTGGTGAGATCCATAGGCAGAATTAAGTCTGCTTCATCAAAGAAGTTAATCTGAAATTTTCGTGAGACATGTTCAAATGAATAACCCGCTGCTTTCCACGTTTTCTCAGACAAATGATGCGCACCTTCACCATCATGCCAACCTGAAGTTCCACTACTAGTGACAACGAAGCGTGGATGAGAAAGCTCTAAAGTCTTGTTATGTAGTACCGCTGCCGCCATAGGTGAACGGCAGATATTTCCGAGGCAGACCATTTCAACGTGAATTACATCGCGCGACGCAAGGCTCTTTAGATATTCGTTCTGCACCAGGTGACCATATCCAAGCCACGCCAATTTCTGCCATTATTTGCGACATGACATCCGCAGTCTTGGTTGAAGAGTTAACAGAAGACCAATGGCGGCGTTACCGGGACATTCGAATTGCTGCCCTTGAAAGCGATGGACATGCATTCGGCAGTAGTTTGGAAGCAGAGCTTCGTTATACCGAGGCAGAGTGGCGATCAAAAGCGCGTCAGTATGTAGGAATCATCGCCTCTGTCGCCAGCGAAGATATCGGCTTCATGACAGTTGAAAATCTCAAAGGTGATTTCGGAGCCACCTCTTGGATCGGTAGTTGCTGGGTTCATCCCGACTATCGCAAACATGGAGCGCTGCGCGCTCTCTTTCACTTTATAGATTTACAAGCCACTGAACGTAACTGGAAGAAGCAAGGCCTAGGCGTCTGGATTGATAATGAGGTTGCAATTAAGGCCTACGAAAAGATTGGTTTTGTAACTATGGGGGAACCGGAAGAAAGCACTCGTAAGCCTGGGCTTTTTTATCAGCGCATGATTAGGGATGCAGTAATTTAACTACTCTGCAATATCCTGCAGCTGAATGCGATATTGACGCTTTCCAGACTCCAGAACATAGGTGTCATATAACTTACGAGCTGTGACGTTATCTTCGTCGGTGTTCCAATACAGGCGCGAACATTTCATCTCAAGCGCATAAGCCTTGACGTAATCAATCAGAGCTCGACCTGCGCCTTGGCCACGAACTGTTGGATCCACAAAGAGATCTTCGAGATAGCAATGTCCATTGGGGGACCAGGTTGAATTCTGTAAGTTATATGTTGTAAAGCCGATGACATGGCCATCAGATTCAGCAACTGCACACTTCATATTGAACTCAGGATCCATAATGCGATTCCAGGTGCGCTCAGTCTGTTCAGGAGCTACTTCTGTTTTATAGAAATCTAAATATCCCTGCCAAAGCACCAACCAACGTTCTTTATCCCTAGCCGCTATCGGGCGAACTACCGCTGTCATGACAAAGAAAATCCAGGATATTCATCGGTAACGAGTAAAATTGCGTATCCATAGACGCGATTCCAGAACTTAATTGTTCCTAAGACTATATCAAGTGCCCATCGTGGATATGTTCCGGTAGACCAAGTGATAATCCAAGCAACGAACGTTGTTATAAGTGCCAACAGCGCATAGACCAGGCCGACAATGACAAGAGGGATTGCAAGAATCCACTTTACAAGTGGCATAAATCGGTTGAGTTTCTTTCCGCCATCTACATCAGGTAGCAGAACTGCAATATTGGGATTGCGTTCAATCGAAGGGTAATCATCAGTAAGCAGGAGCACGTATGCAACAAGGCGTGTTTCAAGTTCGATGAGACCGTGATTAAAAGACAGGACATAACTTGGATAAATCCCACGAACTACAAGCGCCAGAACAACCGGCAGGATGATTAGGCCTGTTGCCCAGGCTTCTTCTGCCATAGGGGTGAAGGCAATCACAAAAACCACAGCTGGAACAGCCAGTATGCCTCTCCAGAACACAGTCTTCTTATCGCGGTTCTCGAGTTGGACGTTGATGATTGTTTCTACTTGATTAGCCATATCCCAATCTTAGTCTGCGCGTATACCCTTACCTAATGAGCACACGTGAATATGCGGTAATAACTGGAGCAAGCAGTGGCATCGGAGCAGCAACCGCGCAGTTGCTTGCTGAAAACGGATACCACGTTATTGCTGCGGCACGTCGCGTTGATCGCCTCAATGAACTTGCCAAGAGTAATCCAGAGATTGAAGCCTTCGCTCTCGATGTTACAGATCAGAAGAGCGTTGATGCTCTCGCGAAACATTTATCAGGAAAGCCAGTAGCCGTATTGGTTAATTGTGCAGGAGGAGCATTTGATTTTGATCCAGTGACTGATTCCGACCCTGAGATATGGAAGAAGACCTTTGATATCAATGTAGTGGGCTCGGTTCGAATGGTGAAAGCGTTGACGCCTGTAATGATTTCTCATGGACGCGGTCACATCGTTTTGATTTCATCTACCGCTGGCCATCGCGCATATGAGAATGGTGGAAGTTATGTTGCATCTAAGTTTGCTGAAACTTCTCTTGCCGAAACTCTGAGATTGGAACTCAACGGCAAACCAATTCGCGTCACTGAGATTGCTCCAGGCATGGTCAAAACTGATGAATTCGCCAAGGTGCGTTTTAGTGGAGATGCTGACCGCGCCGCAAAAGTCTATGAAGGTGTTACCAGGCCGCTTACAGCCGAAGATGTCGCTGAATCAATTCGCTGGTCTGTAATGTTGCCGGATCATTTCAATATTGATTCCATGACTATCCGCCCGCTGGCACAAGCTGCGCAACATAAGGTCTATCGCCAGCCACTATGAATCTAAGCGGTTTGATTTCGCGCGCTCGTCTTGGTGTGATTCTCTCTTTCTTGACCCATGGATTTATATCTTCATCCTTCTTTGCTCGCATCCCAGATTACAAAGCTCGCCTTGAGCTGAGCAACACAGTTCTTGGGTTCTGCCTCTTAGCTTCTTCGGCAGGTGTTCTGGCTGCTCTTGGCCCAGTTGGTCGATTAGCAGCGCAGCGAGGTAGCTCTCCAGTACTTACAAAAAGTTCTTACCTTTTAGTGTTCATCGCACCATTTGTGGGCCTGTCCTTTAACGCAATCTCATTTGCATTGATTCTCTTTCTATTTGGCGTTGCAATCGCTGCCCAGGATGTAGCCATGAATACTCATGGTGTGACTTTGGAACAGAAATCTGGCGCTCGTTTTATGGGACGTTTCCATGCATTCTGGTCAGTTGGCGCCTTACTTGGGGCGATTACGGGTGGTGTATTCGCACAACTAGAAGTCAACGAATTTATCCATGCGCTGATTGTGAGTGCAGGCGTATTGGCTTTAGTAATCACAAATAATCGCAGATATTTATCTGGTGATGAAGATAAGCACGTCTATGAAGAGAATGTGAAGAAGAAAAGGACTCCACGACTGATCTACATCATGGGGCTTCTTGGTTTGGCAGGTTCAATAGGAGAAGGATCTGCAGCAGATTGGGGCGGTGTTTTAGCGCGCGAAACTTTTGGGGCATCGCAATTTGTTGGAACCCTTCCATATATTGCTTACTCATTCACAATGGTTGTTGGTCGCTTCTATGGCGATCAGTTAGCGACCAAATTCGGTGCACGGCGAATTCTCAAAGTAGGCGGATTACTTGGTGGAGCTGGGCTTGCAGGAGGCCTGATTGTTGGTGGCACATCCGGAGTAATTGTTGGCTGGTTCCTCTTTGGATTAGCGCTATCTACCGTTATTCCACTTCTCTTTAGCGCTGCTGGATCAATGGCCAATAAGAGATTTCAAGGAACTATTTCACCGGCCGAAGCGGTGGCGAAGATTTCTGGAATTTCTTACTTTGGATTTGTTGTTGGCCCGCCGCTGATGGGTTTCCTCGCCGATGCTTTGACTTTACGTTGGGCAATGTTGGTACCTGCAACCTTGGCAGTAATTATCTCGGCGAGTTCACGAATCTTTAAGAGCGAGTAACAACGCGAAAGCCGGCCAACGTTGAATCGGTGGCGTAGGCGATACGCACTCCTGCAGCGCGCGAAGCCTGCAGGCCAGAGACAATCTGTTCGGTAAGAACTTCACCAGGAGCAACTACTGCAACTCCTGGGGGATAAGGAGCAATCAAATCTGCTGAGACTCGACCAACTGCGCTCTTGGCATCCACCATCTCAGTCTTTGCAAAGTAAGCATCTCTCATTGAAGTCGCTTTTTGTGGAACCACAGACCAACTCAATGCAGTTGCGCTTTCGCGTCGCTGCTCCTGACGTTTTTTAAGAATCGGAATTAAAACATCGGCTAAACGTTCAAAATCGGCTGCAGTATCGGCGATTGTGGCTAGAAAGACGATGGTGTCCCGATCTGCCATTTCGACACGGATGCCTTCTTGCCGTAAATCTTCTTCTATTTCAACACCTGATGCACCCAATTGCTGCACTCGTAGAACTAGCTTGGAAGGATCAAATCGTCCTGCTGGAAAATCGCTGGGATAGAGAAAGATTGGTAGTGGAAATTCAGCTTGCACCGTTTCCTTAAAACGATGAATATTTTCTAGAAGTTGTCCAAGTAACTCCTCGCCGCGAGTTTGTAGAAGTGCTCGTACACCATCTATAGAAGCAAGAGGAGCACCTGCAGGAGATGTTGTGTGAGTTGTCTCAAAGCTCTGTTCAAGTCTTTCGGCACTTAACAATTCAGTGCGCGCAAGCAAAAGGGCAGAGGCGCTATATCCCGGCAGCGCTTTATGCGTACTTGTAATAAGAGCATCCGCACCCATCTGAAAAGCATGTTGTGGCAATCGTGGGTGGAAACCAAAATGGCCACCCCATGCCGCATCCAAGATGACAGGAACTTTCTCTTGGTGTGCAATTTTGATGAGTGCTGGCAAGTCTGAAATTGTTCCAAGATAGCCGGGTTCAGTGAGCAGAATGGCTATTGGCTTTTCGGCAAGAGCTCTCTGCAACTCAGCAACAGCGATACCAATCGGAACTCCAGTTGCGCGATCGATTTCTGGGCTCATCCAAATAGGTTCAAGGCCTGCAAGTACAAGTGCGCTCAGAACAGATCTATGTGCGGTTCGCGAAACGGCAACCATGTCACCTGGTTGACCTAGTGCGAAAATAATCGCTTGGTTTGCATGGGTAGAACCACCTGTTGAAAAGCGTGCGTAATCTGCGCCCCACAACTGGGCCGCAAGTGCTTCTGCTTTCTTCAGCGTCTGGTTGGTGAGTTTGATTTCATCGAGACCGCCGTAAAGTGGAGTATCAGAGTCAACGATTGCTCCTAGGCCCGCATCAAGTGCACTTGTCTTCTGCTTATGGCCAGGAATTGTGAACGGAGTACGAGCCTTTTCGAAGTACGAAAGATAGGCATCTAGCAGTGGTGCGCTCTTTCGTAGGTTACTCATGTGGCAAGCGTAACTTGTACCGAGCAGTATGACGGCTCGCACAAACATTGCGGGGGCTTAGAATTATCGCCATGACAGCAAAGGATCCTCTCCCGCAATCACGCCATCTGGCCACTGAGATTCCAGGGCCACTTTCGACTGCAGCGATGCAGCGTCGTAAAGAAGCGGTATCTGGGGGACTAGGAACTGCGCTTCCAGTAATTGTCAGCCGTGCACAAGATGCCATCATCGAAGATATCGATGGCAACCGCATTATTGATTTTGGTGCAGGTATTGGCGTTGTCAACGTTGGAAACTCAGCGCCTCGCGTTGTGAAAGCTGTGCAAGAAGCGGTAGCAACATTTACCCACACCAACTTCACCACAGTTCCATACATGGGTTACATCGAAGTTTGTGAATCACTTAATCGCCTTACCCCCGGAAATTTCAAGAAGAAGTCAATCTTGCAAAACTCAGGTGCGGAAGCAGTTGAAAATGCAATAAAGATTGCGCGGCATTACACAAAGCGCGCAGCCGTAGTTGTCTTTGAGCATGCCTATCACGGCCGCACCAACCTGACGATGGCTCTGACTGCAAAGAACATTCCTTACAAGGATGGATTCGGTCCATTTGCTAACGAGATTTATCGCATGCCACTGCCTTATGCATATCGCTGGTTGGGTAACCCTGAAACGATAACTGCTGATGCCCTAGATATGGTCACACATAAGATTGAGAAAGAAATTGGCGCACACAACGTTGCTGCAATCTTGATTGAACCAGTTGTCGGCGAAGGCGGATTTATGGTTCAGCCAGAAGGCTTTATGCCAGGCTTACAGGAGTTTGCTACAAAAAATGGCATCGTATTTATTGCAGATGAAGTTCAATCAGGTTTTGCCCGTACTGGAAAACTCTTTGCAGTAGAACATGAAGGCATGACACCGGACATGATCATCACCGCTAAGGGAATTGCAGGTGGACTTCCTCTTGCAGCTGTTACTGGTCGTGCTGAAATTATGGATTCATCCCATGTTGGTGGCCTTGGTGGCACTTACGGTGGTAACCCGATTGCTTGCGCTGCAGCTCTTGCTGCAATCGAAACAATTCAGGAAGAGAAGTTGGTTGAGCGCGCAGCTCACATCGGCTCAATCCTCTTTGAAACTCTCAACGCACTTAAGGCCAAGTATCCCGTCATTGGTGATGTACGTGGTCGCGGCGCAATGGTTGCTATTGAGCTGATTAAGCCCGGAACAAAAGATCCAAATCCAGAAGCGATGGCGAAGGTTGTTAAGTATTGTCACAGCCACGGTTTGCTTATCTTGACTGCTGGAACCTATGGAAACGTCATCCGTTTCTTGCCTCCACTTGTCATTACCGATGAACTCTTGCGCGATGGACTATCAGTCCTTGCTGAAGGTTTTGCGACTCTCTAGCCTCCAAGAATCACCGCGCTTTCTCACCCCACCCAGGGTGATTCTCTCTTCCGTTATGCGTAAATCTGTATCACCCTAACCCCATGCCACAGAAAAAGGGTGAGGCCGCCTTCGAAGTTGCCCGCGGGGTCACGATCTCGCGCACCTTGATTCCAGTACTTCCCCCAAATTACATCTCACGGAAAAACCTCTTTCCACTTTTAGAGAACGGGCCAGGAAGCACAACAGTTGTTATTGGGCCTGCAGGTTATGGAAAAACATCACTCGTTGCCGAATGGGCTCTTTCGCGACAAGAAAAAACAATTTGGCTGACCCTAATGGAGAGAGATTCGCTTGCAGATATGGCGGCTCTCTTTATTCAAGCGACTCGAAATGTGATTCCAGGATTTGGAGCATGGTTTGATGCCGAACCGGCTATGCGCCCTGTGGAAATTGTGCAGAAGTGGGGGAATGATCTCTTAGCAACTGGAGAGAATTACAACTTTGTTATTGATAACTTAAGAGAGAAGACTTCGCGAGATGTTGATGTTG
>JAPOKG010000037.1 GCA_029977785.1 Actinomycetota bacterium
TTGCAAAGTGCGCAGTTCGCGACTCCTTGCCTGTAAAGGTTCTTGGAAATGGCGAAATAGCAGTCAAGGTTTCTGTCACAGCACATGCATTTTCAGCGTCAGCGATTGAGAAGATCTCAGCTGCTGGTGGGTCAACTGCAACACTGTAAGTCCTAATTAGTTTATTGAACGAGGGAGAAGATTGATGCTGTCAGCATTTGGAATGGCCTTTAAGACGCCTGAACTTCGCAAGAAAATCTTCTTCACTCTTTCAATCATGGCGCTCTTCCGCTTTGGTTCAACCGTACCTACACCTGGCGTTTCATATACAAACGTCAAAGTTTGTATCGATCAAGCACAAGGCGGCGGACTCTTTGGGCTCATCAACCTCTTCTCAGGTGGAGCGCTTCTTCAGCTTTCAGTATTTGCACTTGGCATCATGCCTTACATCACTGCATCCATCATTGTTCAGCTCCTCACCGTGGTTATCCCACGCTTTGAAGCGCTGAAGAAAGAAGGACAGTCAGGAACTGCAACTCTGACGCAGTACACCCGTTATCTCACAATTGGTCTGGCAATCTTGCAGTCAACTGGTTTGGTTGCAGTTGCTCGTACGCCAGGTCGTTTGATCTCAGGATGTTCACTTCCAATCATTCCTGACACTTCATGGCAGCGTATCGTCACCATGATTGTTGTTATGACAGCTGGTACATCTGTAATCATGTGGCTCGGTGAGCTCATTACAGATCGTGGCGTCGGTAACGGTATGTCAATCTTGATCTTCACATCTATCGCAGCAAGCTTCCCAAGCCAGCTCTGGTCAATCAGACTTCAGAAGGGTCTCTTTGCATTCCTCTTCATCTGCGCTGTCGGTATCTTGATTGTTGCAGCGGTTATCTTCGTGGAACAGGCGCAACGTCGAATCCCAGTCCAGTATGCAAAGCGCATGGTGGGACGCCAGGCTTACGGCGGAACTTCAACTTATATTCCAATCAAGGTTAACCAGGCTGGCGTTATCCCAGTAATTTTCGCCTCATCACTTCTTTATATTCCTTCACTCTTGGTTAACTTCACCAATAGCCAATCAGGGTGGGCTGTCTGGGTTTCACGAAACCTCGTCAGCGGTGATCACCCAATTTATATGGTTGCTTACTCTGCACTCATTATCTTCTTTACCTACTTCTATGTAGCGATTACCTTCAACCCAGATGAGGTTGCAGATAATATGAAGAAGTACGGCGGATTTATTCCGGGTATCCGTGCAGGCCGTCCAACTTCTGAGTATTTACAGTATGTGCTCTCACGTATTACAGCGCCAGGCTCGCTCTATTTGGCACTTGTTGCAATTATTCCTATCTTTGCCCTCATCCTCTTCGGTGCTACGCAGAACTTCCCATTCGGTGGAACTGCGATCCTCATCGTTGTTGGTGTCGGTCTTGATACTGCTAAGCAGATTGAAAGCCAGTTGCAACAGCGTTCATATGAAGGTTTCTTGAAGTAATGCGTCTTGTCCTGGTAGGTCCACCAGGTGCTGGAAAGGGAACTCAAGCAGCCTTTCTCTCCGCGCACTATTCCATTCCCCATATTTCAACAGGGGATATCTTTCGAGCAAATCTCAAAGCGAGCACGCCTCTTGGTCTACAGGCAAAAGGCTTTATGGATTCAGGACAACTTGTTCCAGATGAAGTAACCAATGAGATGGTCAAAGATCGCCTGACCCACGACGATGTAGCAAGTGGCTTTCTCCTTGATGGATTTCCACGCAATACAGTTCAAGCCGAAGTCTTGCGTGCATTTTTAGCTGAAAAGCGAACACCACTTGATGCTGTCCTTGAGCTAGCAATTGATGACTCAATCATCATCAAGCGCCTATCTTCACGTCGCACCTGTAAAGATTGCGGTGCTCCTGCAGCAGCAGAAGCTGCAAACTGTTCAGCATGCGGCGGCGCGCTCTATCAGCGCGAAGATGACAAGGAAGAAGTTATTGCAAAGCGCCTAGCTGTCTACCAAGAGCAGACTGCGCCCATTGTGCACTTCTATCGCACCGAAGGGCTATTGGTGACAATCTCCGCCGATGGTGAAGTCTCTGAAATTACCGATCGCGCAATTACCGCGCTCAGCCGCGTACACGGCTAACCAAAATGGCAATCCAGCTCAAAGACCTTGATCAACTCAAGGTGATGCGCCGCGCCGGAATTGTGGTCGCTGAAATTCACCAGTTGATTCGCGAGGCAATAAAGCCAGGAATGACAACGAGTGCACTCGATGCAATTGCATCAGCACATATCAAAAGACGCGGTGCGACTTCAAACTTTCTTAACTATCACGGCTTTCCCGCAACAATCTGTGTTTCAATTAATGACGAGATAGTTCATGGTATTCCTGGGCCTCGCGTAATCAATGAAGGCGATGTTGTTTCCGTGGATTGTGGTGCCATTGTTGATGGCTGGCATGGAGATGCAGCATTTTCAGTGGGAATTGGTGCGATAGATCCGCAGGATCAAAAGATGATGGATGTCTGCGAAGAATCTATGTGGGTCGGAATTGCAGCCGGAAAGAACGGTGCGCGTTTATCTGATATCGGATATGCAATTGAGAAATATGTAGTCTCTCAAGGTAAGTATGGAATCTTGCTCGAATACGGTGGCCATGGAATCGGGACTGAGATGCATCAAGAGCCACACGTGTTAAATTTTGGTAAGGCAGGTAACGGCCACACGATTACAGCCGGTATGGCTCTGGCAATCGAACCGATGATTACTCGCGGAAGTGCCAAGACCAAGGTCTTGGCGGATGAGTGGACTGTTGTCTCTGTTGATCAATCACGAGGTGCGCACTTCGAACATAGTTACACCATCTGCCCAGATGGAAAGCCTTTTGTTCTCACCAGCCCCGATGGTGGGCGAGCAGAGCTCGCACGTTTCGGTATAGAAATTTCGGATTTACTCGCTTAGATATCTCATTCTGATACAGATTTGTTATCAAAAGTCCTTTATTTCAACCCTATTTGCCCCTAGTCTCCTTCAATGGCTCTGATATCCAGGGCTGCCAAAAGGAGAAGTTATGTTGAAGAAGAAGATTATTGCCTTGGGTGCTGTGGCTCTAGCTGCATCGCTTCTTGCTGCTCCATCTGCACAAGCAGGTGCAAAGCCAGCTAATAAGGCAAACGTTGGAGATGAATGTCTACGCGAAGGCGTTAAAGCTGCCGGCCGCGGCGTAAATGGATCAGATTTAACCTGCACGAAGGTTGCAACTGGTTCATTCGCTGGAACACTCCGCTGGTGGTACCCAGAGATGAAGCCTTACGGCTCACTTGAGTGGGTTTCTTCATCAAATATCGGTGGTGGGTATGGAACCACTGCAATTGCAATTGGCGATGCCATGAAGAAGGAAGGCCTTCTAAAGGATTACACAGTTACATATCGCTCAAATGCTCCTCTCGGCCTTGGCTATTTCTATGATCAGAAAGATCGTAAAGATCTGCTTTTAATTACAGGTTTTGCGATGCCAGGTGGACTTGCAACTAACGGTTCAAAGCTCACAATCACAACAGCAAAGGCAGTTGCCGGAGTTATGCGTGAGGCAGAAGCATTTGTAGTCCCAACATCTTCTAAGTACCGCACAATCACAGATCTTCTGAATGACATTAAGGCGAATCCAAAGGCTGTAGCTATTGGTGGCGGAAACTACGGCGGTGTTGACCACGTAACAGTGGCAACCCTTGCTGAAACTGTTGGCGTTAAGGCGACAGATCTCAATTACATCCCTTACTCAGGTGGCGGATCTCTCGTGCCTGACGTAATCGGTGGTCGCGTTGCAGTGGGTGTATCTGGAACCTCAGAATTCTCCTCATATGTTGCAGCTGGAAAGATGCGTGTGCTTGCGGTTACATCTCCAAAGCCGCTGAAGGTCATCAAGGGCAAGACTCTTGTTCAGCAGGGTGTGGATCTCACATTCGGTAACTGGCGTGGAATTCTTGCTCCATCAGACCTCTCTGCAGCGGATTACCTCAACACTGTAAAGGTCATCGATGCACTTCATTCAACCCCAGCATGGAAGTCGACCTTGGTCGCCAAATCTTGGATTGATGAATATCGCTCAGGAGATACATTCACCAAATGGATTCAGACTGAAAACACTGCAATCCTGAATGTTCTTACTGCGTTTAAGTTGATTAAGTAATCGAAAAGGGTTACTTATTGCAATGAAATTGCCTCAAGGCGGAAAGAGTGAGCTCACATTTGTGGGCTCACTCTTTCTTGTGGGCGCCATAGTTGCTTGGGATACCTATAGCGTTGAACTTCCAGCCTTCAATTTGACGATTAGTCCGCGAGTTTTTCCTTACGCCATCGCCACTTTGCTGATGATCCTTAGCGCCATTCTCTTTATCAATATTCTGCGTGGTGATACCGCAGTACCTGAGGGACACGCTGAAGGAACCCCTATCGAGAAATCTGATTACCGAGCCTTCTCACTGGTACTCGCCAGCCTCCTTGCATTTCTCTTACTTATTGAGCGAGCAGGATTTATTGTTGCCGCATCCTTGACCTTCTTTGGAATTACAGTCGCCTTTGGAAATAAGCGCCACGGTCGCTCTGCAATTTTCGGAACTCTCTTTATTACTCTGATTTATCTAGCCTTTACTCGATTCCTTAACGTGCAACTGCCAGCTGGAATATTTAAGGGGTTGTTATGAGCAACTTGCAATCACTCCTAGATGGCTTTGCCAGCGCGCTCACACTTACTAATCTGGGGTTTGGGTTACTTGGAACTTTTCTGGGAACTCTCGTCGGAGTACTTCCGGGAATAGGTCCTGCGTTAGCAATCGCGCTTCTCTTACCAATTACATACACAGTGAGCCCAGCTTCTGCGCTCATCATGTTTGCCTCCATCTATTACGGAGCTATGTATGGTGGATCTACAACTTCTATTCTGCTTAACACTCCTGGCGAATCGGGCTCAGTGATTACAGCCCTTGAAGGAAACAAGATGGCACGACGTGGTCGTGCAGGGGCAGCCCTGGCCACCGCAGCGATTGGCTCATTTGTTGCAGGAACTATTGCGACCCTTGTGCTGGCATTTACCGCACCTTCTATTGCGGATTTAGCGATTCAAGTTGGCGCGGCAGATTATGTAGCGCTGATGTTGGTTGCATTTACAACGGTCTCATCGCTACTTGGTTCTTCTCAAATTAGAGGATTTATCGCACTCTCTATTGGCTTGGCCCTTGGGCTTGTGGGTGCAGATCTACAATCAGGGTTATCACGATTAACTTTTGGAAGTGATGCTGCCCTTGAAGGAATTGAAACTGTTCCAGTAATTGTCTCCATTTTTGCTCTAGGTGAGGCCCTTTATCTCGCTAGCCGTTTTAGGGATTCAGGTTGGGCAGTGATTCCCATGAAGGGTAAAGCCCTCATGTCGCGCGATGACTGGAAGCGTTCCTGGAAACCATGGATTCGTGGAACTTTCCTAGGTTTTCCTTTGGGTGTTGTACCTGCTGGTGGTTCTGAAGTTCCAACATTTCTTAGCTATTCCATTGAGAAAAAACTATCAAAGCACCCTGAAGAGTTTGGCAATGGTGCGATTGAAGGTGTGGCTGGTCCTGAAGCTGCAAATAATGCCAATGCTGCGGGTGCACTAGTACCTCTTCTCGCATTAGGTTTGCCGACTTCGGCGACTGCTGCAGTAATTCTGGTAGCTTTTCAAACTTACCAAATTCAACCCGGTCCAACCCTTTTCTTAACTAATGGCGCACTAATTTGGACGCTTATTGCTTCTCTCTTTATTGGAAACGCACTGCTACTCATTCTCAATCTGCCATTGGTGCGTGTTTGGGTTCAACTCCTAAAGATTCCACGCCCATATCTCTTTGCAGGAATTGTTACCTTTGCGCTGATGGGTGCCTATGCGCTCAACACCTCTATCTTTGATGTACAAGTAGCAATTGCAATCGGAATTCTGGGCTTCCTCTTCCGTAGATTTGGAATGCCCATTACACCGCTGATCCTTGGTCTCATCCTCGGCCCTAACCTCGAGCTGCAATTCCGTCGCGCTCTGCAGATTAGCGGGGGAGATTACGGAACTCTTGTAGCTTCACCGCTATCCAAAGTTCTCTACATTGTGCTCTTTATTGCGCTCTTTACCCCAGTTATTGCTCGATTTATGCGCAAAGTCCGTAAGGATGCACACGCGTAATTCATATGTCAGCAATTGGATGGGCAAATAAACTTTTATTTAGTTCAGCTATAACTCAAGGTGCAATCTATGTAATTCGCCCGATGATGACTTATCGCGCGCTTGAACTCAATGCAACGGCGGCAACAATTGGATTTATCGCTGCAATCTATGCGCTCTTTCCAGTTTTATTGGCGCTGACCTTCGGCCGAATTGTTGGACGAGTTGGTGAAGGAAGGTTCGTCATCTTTGGAACTTTCTTTATTGGAGTCTCAGCGGCAATCCTTCTCTTTGCTGATTCACTTGCAATTCTAGCAATTGGTGCTGCGCTATCAGGGCTCGCGCATTTGGCATGCATGGTGGGCGGTCAGACTATGGTCGCACTCAAGAGCCCAACAGATAAGTATGAGGAACATTTTGGAAGATACACATTTAGTGCATCCCTGGGACAGATGCTTGGACCAATCCTTGCCACGCTGGTTGCCGGATCCACCGGCGTTATCCCAAAATCTACGAGCGCAGCTTTTGCCCTAGCGCTTGCGTTATCTGCTCTTGCGATGGTGCCGGTGATCTCATGGCGTAACGATGCTCCTACGGTAATAGCGCGACGCGATGAGACTGGCACCCTGCGCGCGGCAACAAATCTCTTGAAGAAACCAGGCATGTTTGCAGCTGTCTTCATGTCACTTGCCATCTCTTCAACGGCAGATATCTTGGTTGTTTTCTTGCCGCTCTACGGAAATGAAAATCAATTCTCCGCGTTTTCAATTGGCGTCATCATCTCAATTAGAGCTGCAACATCAATGGCATCTCGATATTTCTTAGGCAGCCTCAGCGCCCGTTATTCGACCAAGCAGTTATTAGTTACTAGTAATGCGATCACGGTTGTTGCATGTGCTGCCATGGCATTCGCACCGAATCCATGGATTCTTGGCACGATTGTCTTTATCGCCGGTTTTTCACTTGGCGTTGGGCAACCGCTAACAATGTCTCTGATTTCTCAACTGACAGTTCCTGAAGAACGCGCTCTAGCGGTCTCAACTCGTTTGACGGGGAATAGATTGGGCCAATTCGTGATCCCAGCTGGGGCAGGGCTGCTGGCAGCGGGATCTGGCACCGGTGCTGTCTTTATCGGCCTTTCCATCCTCGTTGCCAGCACATTTCTGCCGCGCGGGCGGGGTTAATTCCCCGGTTTTTACCGGATTTCCCTTATAAGGGGGGCTGGCCATAGAATCTCCCTTCGCGTCTCTCGCAAATCCACAGGATTTTTGGGGGGCTCGGCCATGTTCGTTCACTCGACAACAAAGAAGAAGGTATTGATCCTTGGCAAGTAAAGATGGTGCGATCGAAATCGAAGGCACTGTTGCTGAGGCGTTACCTAATGCAATGTTCCGTGTTGAGCTAACAAATGGACATAAGGTCTTGGCGCACATCAGCGGAAAGATGCGAAAGAACTACATTCGCATTCTGCCGGCTGACCGTGTGATCGTAGAGCTAAGTCCATATGACCTTACAAAGGGTCGAATCATTTACCGTTACAAGTAATTGTTGAGGTAAGTGGCTCGCCACTAACAAAAGGAAATTCGCGTGAAGGTTAATCCAA
>JAPOKG010000038.1 GCA_029977785.1 Actinomycetota bacterium
AACTGCTCGAGCCAGGCCGTATCGGCGTAGAGCTATCTGAAGAATTCCAACTTCACCCAGAGCAATCTACCTCTGCGATTATTGTCCATCATCCAGAGGCGAAGTACTTCAACGCTAATTAGTCGTTAAGGCTTTACATGCGCAGGGCAGATTGTCTTAAAGAAGCACCAGTCACAGAGACGTGACTTTTTCGTTGGAAAGTGATTAGTCTCAATCGCAGTGAGAATTTCAGCACCGATATTTTTTAGAATCTTCTCGGTAGAAAGCAGTTGAGCTTCAGTGGGTGCGCTCTTCACTAGCTGTGAATCTCCGAGATAGATCAACTGCAGCAGCGAGGGGAGTACTCCTTCGTTCTGCCAGTAGAGGAGGGCATAGACGCGCAGTTGAAAGAGCGCCTTCTCTTCCCAGCCAGGCTTGGGAGATTTACCTGTCTTGTAATCAACGATGCGAACTTGTCCGGTTGGTGCAACATCGATGCGGTCGACATACCCATGTAGATACATCTCATCACTCAAATTTCGCTCTAAATGCAATTCGCGATAGGTGGATTCAAAAGTATGCGGCTGTTCTAACATAAAGTAATTTTGCAAGAGTGAGGTTGCGCGATCCATCCACTCTTTCTCATCTAGAACCAAGGTGGAGAGTTCTGGTTTTTCTGCCAGCGCTTCTTGCCAGCGAATAGGCAGTGCCGCGCGGGCCGAATCTATAGTTCGCTCTGCTGCAGGGAGCTCAAAAAGGTCTTCCAAAACTGCATGTACGAGTTTCCCTCGTTCAGCATCGATACTAGGCGGTTCGGGTAGCTGATCAATCGCGCGATATTTATAGAGTTGCGGACAGTTGGTGAAATCGTTGATTCGACTGGGGGATAACCGCAACATCTCCATTGTGCGCACGATACAGCGCAGCCCTGAACAAAGGCGCCGCCTTTCACCTAAGATGCCACCTGTGTCTACTCCAGGTTTCTTCCAAATTGGCGATCGCGTTCAACTGACTGATCCAAAGGGAAAGTTATATAGCTTCACAATTACGCCCGGTAAGGAGTGGCACACTCATAAAGGCTGGATTAACCATGATGACTTGGTTGGCCTGCCCGAGGGTTCTGTCGTCTCAACTACTGCTGGGTTAAAGTTCACAGCCTTCATCCCACTTCTTGCTGATTACGTTCTCTCGATGCCTCGCGGTGCAACGATTGTTTATCCCAAGGATGCAGCGATGATTGTTGGAGTTGCTGATATCTATCCGGGATCTCGAGTTCTTGAAGCTGGGGTTGGAAGTGGCGCTCTTACTCTCTCCCTTCTTCGCGCCGTCGGAGCTGACGGCAGTGTTCACTCGGTCGAAAGACGCGAAGATTTTGCCGAAAATGCGACAGCAAATGTTGTGAATTACTTTGGAGAAAAGCCAGAGAATTGGCGTCTCGATGTTGGCTCGTTGCAAGATCAAGAGTTATCAACACAGTACGACCGAGTAATTCTCGACATGCTCGCCCCTTGGGAGTGCGTAGCAAAGGCTGCGGAAGTTCTTAGACCTGGTGGAGTTTTTCTCGCATATGTAGCAACTACGACTCAACTATCTGCAACAGCGGAGGCGCTCAAGGAAGATGGCCACTTCACAGAACCAGAGAGTTCCGAAACTATTGTTCGAGGCTGGCACCATGAAGGTCTAGCGGTGCGCCCGCAACAGAGAATGATTGGCCATACTGGATTTCTGATTCAAAGCAGGCGCATGGCGCCCGGAGTAGATGTATTGGCACGAAGACGTCGACCAGCAAAGGGCGCATACGGTGTCCCGGAAGAGTGAGAGGCTCATCAATCTCACCATTGCGCTCTTAGCAACGAAGAGATTCATCACCAAATCAGAGTTGTTTGAGACCGTTGAGGGCTATGAAGGTAGCCCTGAATCCAAAGAGAGAATGTTCGAGCGAGATAAGGATGATCTGCGCTCACTTGGAATAGAGATTGAAGTCGGATCCTTTGACCCGCTCTTTAACGATGAAGCTGGATATCGCATCAAGCAAGAGAAGTACCAACTCGATCTTGGCGAAGTAACTGCTCTTGAGATCTCACTCTTATCTCTGGCGGCAACAGCCTGGCAAGGCGCCTCTCTCGATGATGCTGCGCAACGGGCGCTCGTAAAGTTGCATTCACTGGGGATTGCAGTTGACGACGCAAATTTGCTTGACTCCGTCCCCGCCTTCTCTGACGCGGGCTTAGACCTGCCAATGATTACGCGAGCTATCGCTGAACATCAAATACTTGAGTTCACATACCGGAACTTTGATTTGTCAGAGGATGAAAGACGCATTGTGCCCATTGGGCTATCGACTCGTTCTGGTCTCTGGTATTTCACTGGGGTCGATCAAAGTATCGAGGAGATTCGTACCTTTCGCTTTGATCGCGTGATTGGAAACTTTGTTATCAAACGAGGACCGAAGGACTTTGAAACTCCCGAGAACTTTGACTCCAAGAGAATCTTTGAAACGCTTAGTAACACAAGCGCCGTTATAGATGTCCGTCGCGGCAAGGGTGCCTCCTTACGAGCGCTGGCATCATCGACGCAACCTTTAGGGGAATGGGATCAGATTCAAGTACCGATCCTGGATATGAAGAGCCTTGCCGCCTTGGTTCTCTGGCACGGAGATGATGTCTACGTTCAATCACCGCCTGAGCTACGCGAAATCATTATCAAAAGCCTCAAAGATTTGGCCCGGGCGCATGGTTAAGAAGGATGCAAGAAAGGCGACCAACCCTCTAGAGCACACTGCTCGACTGCTTGATCTTGTTCCCTACATCAATACGCACCAGGGAATCTCGCTTGTGGATCTGGCCGAAGTCTTTGAAGTCTCCCCGGACCAGATGGCTAGTGATTTAACGACGCTATGGATGTGCGGGCTTCCCGGCTACACACCGTTAGAACTCATGGATTTAGATTTTGAATCTGGTTATGTCACGATTAGAAATGCGCCCACACTGGCAAGGCCTCGTTCCATCACGCATGAAGAGGGCGTTGCGCTAGTTCTCGGACTAGATGTCCTGCGTTCGACAATAGCTACTGACAGAGCAGATCTTATCGAAGCAATTAGTTCACTCTCACATCGTATTGCCGACCTTATTAATCTTCCTTTAGCGCTGTCAGCAACCAGTAATTTCAACCCACAAATACAGACTCTAATCGCTGACGCAATAGCTCAGCGAGGTGGACTCAAGGTCTCATATCACTCGCTTTACAAAGATGAGATTTCATCGAGAGTAATCCTCCCGCTGGAGATGATCGAGAGCCAGGGATATCTGTATTTACATGCTTACTGCTACGCGGTTCTTGATTTCAGACATTTCCGAGTAGATAGAATTCAGTCAGCTGAAAGTGCTGACGTTGAGCGACCATCGAGTGCGCCAGCGCAAACTCCAGAGAAGATTGATTTCGAATTGAAGGTAGTCAGACCCACAAGAGATGTTGCTGAACGTTTCGAGCAAGATGATTTAGCAACAGGAGATATCTTTCAAGGTTCATCCTTTTCACAACATTGGATTGTACGATCTGTCCTGGCCGCCGGTGGGGCAGTAGAGCTGCTCTCACCTGCAGAAATCAGAAGTGAACTCGCAAACAGGGCGCAATCGATACTCAATCGTTATCAGGGGTAACTTCCCCGCCTACCCATTCAAAGGGTCCTGGTGTAATCTTGGGTCAAATCTGACGTTAAGGGGTTCACAAGATGAATTTAGGTCCAAGAGAAATCGTCATCCTGCTTGTTGTTGTGCTGGTTCTTTTCGGTGCTAAGCGCCTTCCTGATTCTGCCCGTTCTCTCGGCCGTTCCATGCGAATCTTTAAGAGTGAGATGAAAGAGATGAAGGCCGACGATTCCGTAATTGAAGAAGACGGCAAAAAAGAGAAGTAATCTGATGGCATCTTCACCACAAGGACAGATGCCGCTCATCGACCACTTACGAGAACTCAGAAAACGAGTTCTTAGTTCTGCAATCGCAATCGTCGTGGCTTTTGGTGGGGGATGGTATTTTTACAATTCAATCATCGTCACTTTAGCTAAACCTGTCTGTGACCTTCGCGCTGCTCAAGCAGCAGGTGCGGAAAGCTGTGGCGCGCTTTATATAAGCGGCGTCTTGGGGCCACTCGATCTACAAATCAAGGTAGCTCTCATGACAGCAGTTATCGTCTCTGCTCCATTTTGGCTTTATCAGCTCTGGGCTTTCATCGCTCCGGCGCTTCATAGGAAAGAGAAGCGAAATAGCGTTCTCTTTGTAACAGCTGCGACGCCTTTCTTCATTATGGGTGCAACGCTTGGTTACTTGATCCTCCCGGTTGCTATCACTGCACTCTTTGGATTTACTCCTGACGCGGTCAGTAACTTAGTTCGTTTTGATGATTATCTAAATTTTGTTTTGCGGCTTATTTTACTCGTTGGTCTCGCCTTTGAGCTTCCAATTTTTCTTCTCACCTTCAACCTCATCGGTTTTCTACGAGGCAGCACAATCTTAAAACCTTGGCGCGCTTGGATATTCTCTATCTGCCTTGTCGTAGCTGCCTTTTCACCAACGGCGGATCCGCTCAGCATGGTTCTGCTCTCTGCGCCACTCATTCTGTTTTACTTCATGGCGGGGGGAATAGCACTTCTGGTAGACAGGAAACGCGATAAGAAAGCTGAAGCGATAGAAACTCGCAGCACGCAGATTGAAGCACCAACCTCAATCAATGAATAGCCGATAGGGTCGTCCCATGTGGGCGATCGCAATCAATCCTCAGTCTGGTCGCGGTAAGGGTTCGCTAGTGGGCCAAGAAGTTGTTGAGTACTTTTCAAAGCGCCAGATTCAATATCGTACTTTCTCAGGTGCTACCGCTGATGAACTTAAGCGAGATCTCGAGAGCTTCCTGAACACCAAGGAGTGCCAGGGAGTTATTAGCGTTGGGGGAGACGGATTGGCTCATCTAGTACTCCAATTGGTAGTCCCTAGAAAAATTCCCTTTGCTCCAATGCCAGCGGGGACCGGCAATGACATAGTCAGAACGCTGGGATGGTCTCTCGATGACATCACCTCTTATCTAGATCGGGTTACGCAAGAGAATCCGCAACCTATTGATCTAGGAAATGTTGATTCAGAATGGTTCGCTGCCATCTTAAGCACAGGCTTTGATTCAGTCGTTAATGAGCGAGCAAACTCGCTCTCTTGGCCAAAGGGTCCACAACGTTACAACGTGGCTATCGCAATGGAGTTACCGAGATTTGCGCCGCTACGTTATGAAATCGAACTAGATACAGAGAAGATTTCGACAGAGGCGATGTTGATCGCCATAGGTAATGGTCGCTCATATGGCGGCGGCATGTACGTATGCCCACAAGCTCAACTCAACGATGGTCTCTTCGATGTCATGATCCTCGAGCCTGTCAGCAAGGTCGAGTTCCTGAAAGTCTTCCCCAAGGTCTACTCAGGTTCGCATATTTCTCATCCCAAGGTGAAGATGATGCGCAGCTCTAAGGTGAAACTCACGGCGAAGGCGATCGCTTACGCAGATGGGGAGAGAATTGGGCCTGCGCCAATCTCGGCAGAGTGCATTCGAGGGGCTGGGTTAACGTGGAGTCTGTAGCTACACCTGCCGAGAGATTCGCGGCGGCAAAGAAGAGAGGAACTCATCCTCTTACAACTGAATTTATCAGCCAATTTGAATTTGGGTTTGATGAGTTTCAAATCCAAGCCTGCCAAGCTGTCGAAGATGGCAAGGCTGTTCTTGTAGCAGCACCTACTGGCGCAGGAAAGACAGTCGTAGGCGAGTTTGCTGCATTCTCTTCGCTCTCACGTGGGAAGAAATGCTTCTACACAACTCCCATAAAGGCGCTATCAAATCAGAAGTACTTTGAATTTGTAGAACGCTTTGGTGAAGATCGAGTTGGGCTACTAACCGGAGATACCAACATCAACTCCGATGCCGATGTGCTGGTGATGACGACAGAGGTGCTTCGCAACATGCTCTATGCCAACTCGTCTACCCTCACTAATCTCGGTTCGGTAGTGATGGATGAGGTTCACTATCTGGCAGATAAGTTCCGTGGAGCTGTTTGGGAAGAAGTTCTCATCCATCTTATGGAGAGCGTTCAAGTTATTTCACTGTCTGCAACCGTATCTAACGCAGAAGAGTTCGGTGAATGGCTCGGTGAGGTTCGGGGGAGTACCGAAGTCATAGTCTCTGAAATACGTCCTATTCCGCTCTATCAGCACGTTCTCATCGGCAATCGCTTGATTGATCTCTTTGTTGAACCCGGTCGAGTTAACCCTGAAATTCTTGGTCTCGAACGCGAAGCTCTGCGCCGAGTAAAGACGCCTCGTGGTCGTCGCGATAGGTATGGTGACACCGAAAATCGCCTGACGCGCGCAGATATCATCGATAAGTTGCAGCGCGAAAATCTGCTACCGGCAATCACTTTTATCTTCTCAAGAGCTGGTTGTGATGCGGCTGTTAAGCAATGTTTGCAAGCGGGAATTAAGTTAACGAGCGCCGAAGAACGCTTGGAAATAATTACTACAGCGCAGAGATACACCCAGAACTTAGCGGAAGAGGATCTAGAGGTTCTCGGATATCGCGATTGGTTACTGGCTTTAGAACGCGGAATCGCTGCACACCATGCCGGTCTTCTTCCTAGTTTTAAGGGAGCAGTCGAAGATCTCTTTAAACGCGGTTTAGTGAAGGCGGTCTTCGCAACCGAGACGCTTGCGCTGGGAATCAATATGCCAGCTAGAACCGTTGTCCTAGAAAAGTTAACTAAGTGGAATGGCGAAGCACACGTCTCAATTACTCCAGGTGAATACACCCAATTAACTGGTCGCGCTGGTCGTCGTGGTATCGACATTGAAGGTAATGCTGTCGTGCAATGGTCTCCAACGGTTGATTCAGCAACTGCTGCAGGGCTTGCATCCACTCGCACCTATCCCTTGCGTTCTTCATTCACGCCTAGTTACAACATGTCTATTAATCTCATTGCCCGTTTTGGC
>JAPOKG010000039.1 GCA_029977785.1 Actinomycetota bacterium
GAGACCGATCTTTCCACCCTTTACGTAAGGTGTAAGAAGGTCGATAACTTTGATACCTGTTTCGAACATCTCAGTCTTTGACTCAAGCTGATCGAATGCAGGTGCGTTACGGTGAATTGACCAACGTTCCTTAATATCAAGAGATGAAGTTGGGACGTCGAGGGATTCTCCGAGAGTGTTGAAGACGTGGCCCTTTGTGACATCACCAACTGGGACAGAGATAGCTGCACCAGTGTCTGTTACTTCAGCACCGCGCACCATTCCATCTGTTGGCTGCATCGAGATTGCGCGCACGAGGTTGTCACCAATGTGCTGCGCTACTTCGAGGGTCAAGGTACGGGTAGTGCCACTCATGGTGGTCTCTACGTGAAGCGCGTTAAAGATCGAAGGCATTGAATCTGCGGGGAATTCAATATCCACCACCGGTCCAATAACTCGGGCTACGCGGCCTTTACCTGTTGCTGACATCATTCACTCCCTGCACTAGCTGAGGCCAACGCATCTGCGCCGCCAACAATTTCACTGATTTCCTGGGTAATTTCTGCTTGACGGGCAGCGTTCGCAAGTCGGGTGAGCGACTTGATTAACTCATCAGCATTGTCAGTTGCTGACTTCATAGCGCGACGACGAGCAGCGTGCTCAGAGGCAGCTGATTGCAACATCGCGTTGAAGATTCGGGCTTCGATATAACGTGGAAGAAGTGCGTTAAGAACTTCTCCCGCATTTGGTTCGAATTCATACATTGGAAGCAAGCCAGATGGAACTGGAGCATCGCTTTCAACCACTTCAAGCGGAATCATGCGCTTAGCTGTTGCCTCTTGAGTAAGCATTGAACGGAACTTTGTGAAGATGATATGAATCTCATCGACTCCACCATCATCTGATCCATCAACGAAAGCTTTTAGGAGAGTCTCTGAAACTTCCTTAGCATTTTCATATGTTGGATTATCTGAGAATCCTGTCCATGATGCAGCAATCGCACGATCACGGAATTTGTAATAGTTATAAGCCTTGCGACCGACGAGGTAGCTGGCAACAGAGAGTCCACGTTCACGTAGAAGAGCGCCAAGCTGCTCGCCTTCCTTAATTGCATTTGTTGAGTAAGCACCAGCCATACCGCGGTCTGCAGTGATGATGAGTACCGCTGCGCGACGTGGGTTGGCACGAGGCGTAGTCAACGGGTGGACCACTGTTGAGTATGAAGCCACAGCAGATACTGCGCGAGTTAACTCATTTGCATATGGGGTCGATGCAGATACGCGTTGTTGCGCTTTGACGATACGAGAGGCGGAGATGAGCTCCATTGCCTTCGTAATCTTCTTAGTCGCTTTAACGGAACGCATCCGTCGGCGATATATGCGGAGTTGAGCACCCATGGGTTACTTCTTCACCGCCACGATCTGCTCTTGGAGTTCACCCTCGAGTGGATCTTCCTCGTTGCCAGGAGCAGCAGCTGCTACAGATGACTTAAAGATTTTCTTAAAGTCATCAATTGCAGCCTGAAGCTTTGCAACCGTTTCATCTTCAAGGACCTTGGTCTCAGAAATTGTTGTCATGATTTCCTTGCGCTCACGAGAGAGGAAGTCGATGAACTCAGACTCGAAGCGACGAATATCTGCAACTGGAACAGAGTCAAGATTGCCCGTTGTTCCTGCCCAAATTGAAGCGATCTGCTTCTCAAGTGAGAATGGTGAGTACTGACCCTGCTTCAAGAGCTCGACCATACGTGCACCACGCTCTAGCTGAGCCTTTGATGCTGCATCGAGATCAGAACCAAAAGCTGCGAATGCTTCGAGCTCACGGAACTGTGCAAGGTCAAGACGAAGACGACCAGCAATCTTCTTCATCGCCTTAGTCTGCGCAGAACCACCAACGCGAGAAACTGAGATACCTACGTTAATCGCCGGACGAACGCCTGCGTTGAAGAGGTCTGTTTCAAGGAAGCACTGTCCGTCAGTAATAGAGATAACGTTTGTCGGAATAAAGGCTGAAACGTCATTTCCCTTTGTTTCAATGATTGGCAAGCCAGTCATCGAACCGCCACCAAGATCATCTGAGAGCTTTGCACAGCGCTCTAGCAAACGTGAGTGTAAGTAGAAGACGTCACCTGGGTACGCTTCGCGGCCTGGTGGACGACGAAGGAGAAGCGAGACTGAACGGTATGCCTCAGCTTGCTTTGAAAGATCATCAAAGACGATAAGAACGTGCTCGCCGTTGTACATCCAATGCTGGCCAATTGCAGAACCGGTGTAAGGAGCGAGGTACTTAAAGCCTGCAGGATCTGATGCAGGAGATGCGACGATTGTTGTGTATTCCATCGCGCCAGCTTCTTCAAGTGCGCCCTTAACAGATGCGATTGTTGAACCCTTCTGACCAATCGCAACGTAGATGCACTTAACCTGCTTTTGCTTATCGCCTGTGAGCCAGTTTTCACGCTGGTTAATAATTGTGTCGATTGCAACCGCTGTCTTACCTGTCTGGCGGTCACCGATGATGAGCTGGCGCTGTCCGCGACCAATCGCTGTCATCGCATCGATTGCTTTGATACCTGTAGCCATTGGCTCTTTAACAGGTTGGCGCTGAACAACTGTTGGGGCCTGAAGTTCGAGTGCACGACGTGCATCCGGCTTGATTTCACCCTTGCCATCGATTGGTCGACCTAGTGGGTCAACGACGCGACCTAAGAATCCATCTCCGACTGGAACAGAGAGAACTTCACCTGTACGACGTACTGAGGTTCCTTCTTCAATTCCTGCGTAGTCACCCAAGATAACAACACCAATTTCGCGCACGTCGAGGTTAAGTGCCAGACCTAACGTTCCGTTCTCGAACTGAAGTAGTTCGTTGGCCATTGTTGAAGGAAGTCCTTCAACGCGAGCGATTCCATCGCCTGCCTGGCTAACTATTCCGACTTCGTCACGAGCCGCGGTGCCTGGATCGTATGACTTAACGAAATTCGCTAAGGCATCCCGAATTTCATTCGGTTGGATCTTGAGCTCTGCCATGAGTTTCCCCCAGTTATTTCTATCTAGTTTTGTTTCCAGCAAGTGCGCGTCCGGCACCTGCAAGTCGATTTGAAACGCTTCCATCTACAAGTTCGTCTGCAAACTTCACTGATGCTCCACCAATAATTGATGGATCCACCTGAATGTTTACGCGGATTGGTTGTCCAACCAGCGATTCGATGGCCGATGCGAGACGAGTTTTCTGTGAATCTGAGATTGCAGTTGCCACACGTACATTTGCAATCAGGCGATTACGTCGATTTGCCAGACCGAAGAGATAATCGTTGAACCCTGCTTCGATGCTGCGGCCACGAAGGTGTGAAATTAACGCCACAGCCAACTTAATAGTTGATGCCGCAGCTTTCTTTGAGAGAACTTCTGCAATGAGAGCCGCCTTGGCATCGGTATTTCCAGTACCGACAAGCGCTTTCCGGAGCTCAAAGTTTTCAGCGATGACACGTGAAGTTTCGAAGAGTTCATCTTCCACGCGCTCTAGTTCGCCTGCGATATTTGCAGAGGATGCCTCAGCTTCGATAGCCAGCTGCTCGAGGACATGAACAATGTCGCTTCCTGCAGACCAACGAAGTGTTGATACATCAGTAAGTAAAGAGACTGTCGCGGCCCCAACACTCTTGCCAAATAGTTCTTTGACTAGCACTCCCTTGGCAGAAGCGTCACGAGATGGGTCTGCAAATGCACGGCGAAGTGATGTGTTTTTAGCAAATACATCTGCTGCGAAGAACAGTTCAGAAGAAAGTTCGGAAGCGCTAGCAGCGCTTGCGCCCTTTACGGCAGCGTCAAGCTTTGCGCGTGCAGCCACAAGTGACTGACGACTGCTTCCTCCGAGATGAATTCTCAACTGATTCTCCTACTTACTGTTTCTAGTTCTTCTGGGACTTCTCGAGGTCTTCGATGAAGCGATCCACGATCCGTGATTGACGAGCCTGGTCTTCTAGAGCTTCCCCAACAATCTTGGAGGCGAGTTCAACAGCCAAGGCACCAACTTCATTGCGAAGTGATGTGATGGCTTGTTGGCGCTCTGCCTCAATGGATGCATGTGCTGCAGCAGTGATTCGAGCAGCTTCTTCTTGCGCCTTAGCGCGAAGTTCTTCGAGGATTGCAGCACCTTGAATACGTGCGTCATCACGAAGTTTTGCTGCCTCACCCTGTGCAGATGAAAGTTGTTCGTTGTACTGAACGAGCGCGCGCTGCGCCTCAAGCTGTGCCTTTTCGGCGCGCTCGATGCCACCTTCGATTGCTTGTGTTCGTTCGGTAAATGCCTTTTCAAACTTAGGCACAACCGCCTTACGCAAGACCAGAAAGAGGAGGGTGAAGGCGATTGCTCCCACAATAAGTTCAGCGGTATGCGGAACCAGTGGGTTGAGCTCTTCTCCCCCAGCGAGCAAATTAATTGAGCGCATTATTGTCTCTATTTAATCTGAGCTAATTAGAGGACGAATGCGAGAACGAGACCGAAGAGTGCAAGAGCTTCAGCGAGCGCGAATCCGAGGAACGCGATTGGCTGGAGCACGCTACGCGCTTCAGGCTGACGAGCTACGCCGTTGATGTACGCAGCGAAGATCATTCCGGTTGCAATTGCTGGACCAATTGCTGATAGGCCAAAACCGACCAGGTTGAGTGTGCCTGTCATTTTTTATTACCCTTTCATTAGGTTATTGCGTTAGTTTCTTGCTAGTGCTCGTCGGCAAGAGCGCCGGCGATGTAGAGAGCTGTGAGCAGGGTAAATATGTACGCCTGCAGGCATTGCACCATAAATTCGAAGAATGTAAGGGCAATACCAAAAGTAAATGAGAAGGGGCTAAAGAGCTTCATGATCAAGTGCTCATCGCGAAGCATGTAGTCACCACCCATGATGAAGACCAGCAGCAACAAGTGGCCGGCGAACATATTTGCGAATAGACGCAGTGAGAGCGTTAGTGGGCGAACCAAGAAGAATGTTGCAATTTCAATAGGAGTAAGCAGGATATAAACCGGCTTTGGAACCCCAGGCATAAAGGCAATCTCTTTTAGGTACTTGCCAAGCCCCTTTTTGCGAATGCCCACGTAGTGGAATACACAGAAGGTAAAGATGGCGAGCACATAAGGGAAAGCCACATGTGACATTGCAGGAAATTGCAGGAATGGCACAATGCCAAAGATGTTATTGGTGAGCACAAAGGTAAAGAGTGTGAATAGATATGGAACAAAGCGCATGAATTCGTGGCCAATAACGTCCCGAGCAAGGTCATTGCGAACGAAGGCGTAGACGCTTTCTCCAGCAAATTGAAGTTTTGACGGCACAACTGCTGCTTTACGCGCAGAGAGGATGAAGAAGACTGAAACTAGAATTACTGAGAGAAAAACGAGAAGAACTGGCTTGGTTAACCATTCAATTGATTCAAAAATTGGTGGGAGATTGAAGTCATTTGTGCTTGGTGGGACGAAGCCATCACCTTCAGCGTAAAAACGACCAGACGCAGGCACGCATACTCCTTGAATTGAGAGGGTCTACCAGAATGAGCGCTTCGGGGAGAAAGCAGGGCAACCTTATGGGCAAACCCTGCTCTATGTGAAATCGAGTCGGCCGCCCCAGGGGTGGGGCTCATCACTTCTCTTATGCGAGAGAAAGTAGCCCAGCTAGCTCACTTTCAGGCTGGCGAATGGTGAAAATCCAGCGCTCAAAAGGGCCGCTGGCAAAGGTCAGTACGCAGCCCCGGCCGCGCCCCTTCATCGCCACGAAATCCTTATAACCCTTGCCGCGCAAAGTTCCTAGAAGGACGACATATGGAAGTGCCGTTCCCGGTGCGCGGATGCCACGTAGGGAATCTGATCCCCAGAGCTTCTCTACTGATTCAACGCTTGTGAGTGAAGAGCGCGCAGCGCGAGGAGATGAGTGCAGTGCCCCCAACTTCTCCCAGAGTGAGAGTTGGAGAACTAACTCGTCGCCATCAATTACAACCTTAGCCATGGGCAAATTCTAACTAAGAAAGAGAAAAGCCCGCCTGCGAACTAACGCGGGCGGGCTCTTCTCTATAACTTAAGTTATCGAGGAATCTCGACTTCATCGAGACGAACAGCTTCACCTGAACCCTGTTGGTCAAATGGAGTGAAGTCATATTCATCGTAGGCTGCATAAACCGCTGCCTTTGCTTCTTCCGTTGGCTCAACTCGGATATTGCGGTAACGGGCAAGGCCAGTACCTGCAGGAATCAACTTACCGATGATGACGTTCTCCTTAAGACCGAGAAGTGGATCTGACTTCTCAGAGAGCGCAGCGTCTGTAAGTACGCGAGTTGTTTCTTGGAATGAAGCCGCTGACAACCAGCTTTCGGTTGCAAGTGATGCCTTGGTGATACCCATAAGTTCTGGGCGACCAGATGCAGCCTTGCCACCGGTTGTCACAACGCGACGGTTTTCAGCTTCAAAGCGACCGCGTTCTACGAGTTCACCTGGAAGCATTTCAGTATCGCCAGCTTCAAGAACTGTGATGCGCTTGAGCATCTGGCGGACGATTACTTCGATGTGCTTATCGTGAATGCCTACGCCTTGTGAGCGGTAAACAGATTGAATTTCGTTAACCAAGTGAACCTGAGTTGCACGTGGTCCGAGGATACGAAGTACCTGCTTTGGATCAATAGCGCCGACGACCATCTTCTGGCCAACTTCAACGCG
>JAPOKG010000003.1 GCA_029977785.1 Actinomycetota bacterium
CATGCTGCACATCCGTGGTTAATTGTAGAAGGTCAGAACCAACAGCGGTGACATGTCCAATCTTGCGACCAGGGCGAACTTCCTTCTTATATTGATGGAATTTCAGCTCTGGGTTACGAGCCATCAGGTGAAGGTAGGGGCGATACATGTCGGTCTTCTCGCCGCCCAAGATATTTCCCATGACTGAATACTCAGCTGTCATGGCAGGATCGCCGAGCGGTAAATCAAGAATGGCGCGGAGGTGTTGTTCAAATTGGCTGGTGCGCGCACCATCGATAGTCCAATGTCCAGAGTTATGTGGGCGCATCGCTAACTCATTGATGAAAATCTTCTCGCCTTTCACAAACATCTCAACTGCCATCACACCAACAACTCCAACTTCTTGCGCGATATCGAGCGCTAGCTTCTGTGCTCTCTCCGCTAACTCGGGTGTGATGCATGGTGCAGGTGAAATTGTGAGGGTACAGATTCCATCTTCTTGCACTGTCTCAGTAGGGCTCCATGAGGTGGCCTGACCATGAGGAGAGCGAGCCACCATGACTGCGATTTCAGAGTCAAAGGAAATCAGCTCTTCAATTAATAGCTTGGGATTAGTTTTGAGCACTTCTGCCAATTCATCCTGAGAATTAATCTTCCAGACCCCACGTCCGTCGTAACCGCCAGAAATCGCTTTGGCAATCAGTGGATATCTTTCAATCTCTTTCGTTGATGTGATCACCTTCCACTCTGGTGATGGATAGGCGCTTAACTTCTCGCGCATCTGCGCCTTATCTTGCGAATAGATAAATGCGCTAGCAGGTGGATAGACGCGAACACCCGCAGTTTCCAGCCCTTTAATCACCGAGAGTGGAACTAACTCATGCTCAAAAGTGATCACGTCACAGTTGGCTGCAAATTTTTTGAGAGCTTCTAGATCGGTGTAATCACCAACGACATGGTGTGTGAGTTGTGCACCTGAATCTTGAGGGCTTGCAGCAAAGAGCTGGAGATCGATTCCAAGAGCAGTAGCTGGCGCAACCATCATGCGCGCTAATTGCCCTGCACCTATGACGCCAACGCGAGGGAATCTTTCATTCACACGCCTATCGTAGATGAACGATGTCTCCCACTGTCACTCGAGAACCATCTTCAAGAATGAGTTCTCCGGCAGGCGTGACATCGACAGCTTTTGCATTCTTATGACTGCCATCGGGATGTTCAATCCGGATATCGTGGCCAATCGTTGCCGAGTGTTCGTTATAGAGATGGCGAAAATCCTCGCCATCCTGCCACCTTGTAAAGAGCTCCTCAAAAGTGGTCAGAAATGTAGAGAGAAGCACATTGCGATCAGGGTTTGAAAATTGGTGAAGAGCGAGTGAGGTAGCGTGAACAACAGGTAACTCTTCTTCAGTCATTCCAACATTGATGCCCACTCCGATGGTGACTCCATCACCACTTACTTGCGAGATTATTCCTCCAACCTTGCCCTCACTTAAGAGAATGTCGTTAGGCCACTTCAGGGTGGGGGAAGATTTGGGATCTAACTTAGTGAGCGCAAAGATTGCAGCGAGCCCTGTAAGAAGAGGTAAGAAAGACCAATCAGATTTTTCACGCTGTGGTTCAACATAAAACGAGAACATAAGAGCAGAAGTTGCTGGTGCATCAAACTTTCTATCGAGGCGACCGCGACCCGCGCTTTGAAATTCAGTTGCAATAACATCGCCATTACGCGCTTTTCTATCTGCAACTAATTGAGTTAAGTCATCTTGAGTCGACCCCGTGACTTCAACCACGCTTACTCGCCAGTACTGCGAGATTTTTTCCGAGATCACCGAACTATCTAGCGGTGGTCTTGGCGCAAGAGTGCTCACGACTAGTACCTTATGTTCATGAGCCCAGATCTGCACACTACTGCCGGCAAAATCGAAGACCTTCGTGAGCGTATCGATGAAGCCGTGCACGCTGGATCAGCCCGAGCAGTAGAGAAGCAACATGCAAAGGGTAAGGGCACAGCGCGTGAGCGAATTGAGATGCTGGTTGACCCAGATTCATTTACAGAAATCGATGAGTTTGCCCGCCACCGCGCACAGAATTTCGGCATGGAGAAGAACCGTCCTTATGGAGATGGTGTAGTCATCGGTACTGCAACGGTAGATGGAAGACCCATCGCTTTGTATTCACAAGACTTCACAGTCTTTGGTGGATCACTCGGTGAGGTACATGCCGAGAAGATCGTAAAGATTGCTGAGTTTGCTCTTAAATCTGGAATTCCTTTGATTGGCATTAATGATTCAGGTGGCGCGCGCATCCAAGAAGGCGTCGCCTCGCTCAACGGTTACGGAAAAATCTTTAGGCTCAACACTCGCTCATCTGGCGTCATTCCTCAGATTTCGCTCATTCTTGGGCCCTGCGCAGGCGGATCTGCCTATTCGCCAGCTCTGACTGACTTCACCGTAATGGTGAAAGAGACTTCAAATATGTTTATCACTGGCCCAGATGTCATCAAGACTGTCACTGGTGAAGATGTAGATATGGAAGAACTCGGTGGAGCCTTTACACACAACACTAAATCTGGAAATGCTCATTACATGGCAGACTCTGAAGCCGATGCGATTGATTATGTGAAAGCACTTCTTTCATATCTGCCATCTAATAATATGGATGGTTCTCCAATCCTTCCTCCTACTCAGACGCTAGACAAATCAGCAGCAGATTTTGCCCTCAACACTTTGATTCCCGATAGCCCAAACCAGCCATATGACATGAAGTCCTTGATCCAAGCGCTCGTTGATGAGGGTGAATTTCTGGAAGTCCATGCGCTCTATGCGCCAAATATTGTTGTTGGCTTTGCACGCATTGAAGGTCAATCCATTGGCATTATTGCGAATCAACCTTCACAGTTAGCAGGCACGCTCGATATCAACTCATCTGAAAAAGCAGCTCGTTTCTTACGTTTCTGCGATGCATTTAATATTCCAATTCTCACCCTCGTTGATGTTCCAGGATTTATGCCAGGCACCGAACAAGAGTGGAACGGCATCATTCGCCGCGGAGCAAAGTTGCTCTACGCCTATGCTGAAGCTTCCGTGCCACTTGTCACTCTGATTACTCGCAAGGCCTATGGCGGTGCATTTATCGTGATGGGATCTAAATACTTAGGTAGCGATATCAACTTTGCGTGGCCAAGTGCTGAGATTGCAGTGATGGGAGCGCAAGGTGCAGTCAATATCTTGTATCGCAAAGATCTAGCTGAGGCCAAGGATCAAGATGCAAAGCGCGCAGAGCTAATCACTGAATACACTGAAAAATTCTCCAATCCATATCTAGCCGCAGAGCGCGGGACCATCGATAGCGTGATTGAGCCTGAAGATTCTCGTCAATACATCACTAAGGCATTCCGTACTCTCAAAACAAAACGAGATACCTTGCCAGCACGTAAACACGGAAATATCCCTCTCTAGCAATGAAATTTACCGTTACTGCAGGACATCCCACGCCTGAAGAGCTCGTTGCCTTGCAAGCTGTCCTGGCTAATCACAAAGCAGTCGAACTAACGCCTGTGATCAAACGGAGCGTCTTTGGATTGCCGCAACTACGCCAACCGCTACCTCACCAAATTACTTTTGGCGCGCGAAAGTTTGAGTAAATGCCGCGCATAGTTCTTGCTTCTCAATCTCAATCCCGTAGAAGGCTGCTGGAAGATGCGGGCCTCAAGCCGACCATCATTGTGAGTAACGTCGACGAAGAAACCGATTTCTTCAACGCTATGACTCCAGAAGATATGGTTATCGCGCTTGCGATATCTAAGGCACATACGGTGCGAGAGCTTGTTGATTATCCAGCGCTGATTATTGGTTGCGATTCAACCTTTGATGTCGATGGTGTCTCATTTGGTAAGCCAGGAACCGCCGCTATTGCACGCGAACGTGCCAAGAAGATCAGCGGACGCTCAGGACTATTACATACTGGACATTGCATTATCGATACTGAAAAAGGTATTGAAATCGCCGATCGAGTAACGACAAAAGTTACTTTCTCCGAGATGAGCGATCTTGAAATTGATGACTACATAGCATCCGGTGAACCACTTCATGTGGCGGGAGGATTCACCCTTGATGGATTTGGCTCTCCCTTTATTCCATTGATTGAAGGCGATTACACAAACGTTGTAGGAATATCAATGCCATTTCTTCGCAGCGCCATGAAAAAACTTGGCTACTCTTGGCCACAGGTGAAGGAGATGTCATGAAGCGAGTGCTGATTGCAAATCGAGGCGAGATTGCACTTCGCGTTATTCGAGCATGTAAAGATCATGGTTTGGAATCTGTCGCGATTTACTCTGAAGAAGATCGTGATGCGCTACATGCCAAGAGCGCCGATTACTCATATTCACTCAATGGAACTGTTGCTAAAGATACTTACCTCAACATTCCAAAAATCATCGCTCTAGCAAAAGAGTCAGGCGCCGATGCAGTGCATCCTGGTTATGGCTTTCTCTCTGAAAATGCTGACTTTGCCCAAGCCGTCATTGATGCAGGGCTGATTTGGATTGGACCTCCTCCATCTGCAATTAGCGCACTGGGTGACAAGGTTTCCGCTCGTCGCATTGCCGCCCTTGCTGGTGCACCACTTGTAGCTGGAACTAAGGATCCAGTCACAGGACATGAAGAAGTACTGGAGTTTGCTAAGGAGCACGGTTTACCGGTTGCAATTAAGGCAGCCTTCGGTGGTGGCGGGCGCGGACTCAAAGTTGCTCGCACAATGGAGGAAATTCCTGAGCTCTATGCATCTGCTGTTCGTGAAGCCATTGCCGGTTTTGGTCGCGGAGAATGTTTCGTTGAACGTTATTTGGATAAACCACGCCACGTTGAGACTCAAGTCTTGGTTGATCAACATGGACATGCCGTTGTTGTTTCAACTCGCGACTGCTCGCTACAACGTCGTCATCAGAAGTTGGTAGAAGAAGCTCCAGCGCCATTTCTGACTGACGCGCAAAATGAAGAGTTATATCGCTCAAGTAAGGCAATTATGAAAGAAGCTGGATATGTAGGCGCTGGTACATGCGAATTCTTAGTCGGTCTTGATGGAACAATCTCATTCTTAGAAGTGAATACCCGACTTCAAGTTGAGCATCCGGTATCGGAAGAAGTTACGGGAATTGATCTCGTCCGTGAACAATTTAGAATTGCGATGGGTGAAAGTTTAGGATTCGATGATCCAGTTATTCGCGGCCACTCACTTGAATTCCGTATTAATGGAGAAGATCCAGGGCGCTCCTTCTTACCTGCTCCAGGACGAATCTCTACCTGGAATATACCTACCGGACCCGGCGTACGAGTCGATGCTGGCTTTAGAAATGGCGATGTCATCGGAGGCAACTTCGATTCGCTTTTAGCGAAGTTAATTGTCACGGGCGCTACTCGAAAAGAAGCTATAGAACGAGCACGTCGCGCTCTTGCAGAATTCGAAGTTGGCGGACTAGCAACAGCAATTCCCTTCCACAGAGCCATCTTGGATGATCCCGCCTATACCGAAAACTTCAAGGTCTATACCAGCTACATTGAAAATGAATTTAAAAATGAGATCCCAGCTTTCCAGAGCGTAGTTGCGGATGTACAGACAAGAGTTGCTGCTGAGAAATTGGTAGCAGAAGTAAATGGAAAACGTTTTGAAATTCTCGTTCATGCCCCCGAACCTGTTGTAAAGCGCCATCGCGCAAAACAGGCATCTGCGGCTGGGGCATCAGGGACTGGTTTAGCTAGTCCCATGCAGGGCACAGTAGTAAAGATTGCTGTGACAGAAGGTCAGAGGGTATCTGCAGGCGACTTAGTAATAGTTCTCGAAGCGATGAAGATGGAACAGCCCTTGAACGCACATCGAGATGGCGTGATTAAGAACTTAAAGGCTGTAATCGGTGAGACTGTTGCAGCAGCAACAGTTCTCTGTGACATTATTGAGGCATGACATCTACTGAACTCCTGTATTCAGATCCTCTGGCCGCTGCAACTGCGGCAGCGGCAGAAATCGCACAACGTACAGGAGTGGCATCCCACGATGTAGCGCTTGTGATGGGATCTGGTTGGGTCACAGCAGCTGATGCATTAGGAGCGCCAGCTTACGAATGTGACGCACACGAACTCACCGGATTCTTTGCTCCAGCTGTCGAAGGTCACTCTGGAAAGGTTCGTTCTTACGAAATTACTGAAGGTGGAAAAACTCTTCGCGCACTGGTCTTTCTTGGACGTACTCACCTGTACGAAGGTAAAGGTATGGAGCCTGTGGTGCATGGAGTCCGTACTGCAGTAAAGGCTGGTTGCAAGGTCATCATTCTGACCAATGCATGCGGTGGGATTAACACTTCATTTAAAGTTGGCCAGCCAGTTTTAATTCGTGACCATATTTCATTGACTGCCGCTTCTCCGCTGTCAGGTGCAACCTTCGTAGATCTGACAGATTTATATAGCAAACGAATTCGCACAATTGTAAAGAGCGAAGATTCTTCCCTTGCCGAAGGCGTCTATGTGCATTGGCGCGGACCTACCTACGAAACTCCGGCAGAAATCGCCATGATGCGCACCATGGGCGCAGATTTAGTAGGTATGTCTACCGTCCCAGAGGCGATTGCAGCACATGCACTTGGCGCTGAAGTCTTAGGTATTTCGCTTGTGACAAACGCGGCGGCTGGCATTACTGGTGAAAAACTCAACCACGAAGAAGTGATTGCAGCCGGTAAAGCTGCAGCAGATCGCATGGGCGCTCTCCTTAAATCAACTATTCCTAAACTCATCTAATACGCGTTAATCTCCTCTCATGGATGCAGCGCTCAAGCAAGAGGTTGAGGATTGGATAGCTGACGATCCTGACCCAGGGACTGCACTTGAGTTAACCGAACTTATTAAACGTGGCGATGAAGCAACGCTGCGCAAATATTTCAGCGGCTTTCTCCAATTTGGCACTGCTGGGCTACGTGGACCAATAGGGCCAGGCCCTTCTTGTATGAATCGCGCTGTCGTTGGGCGCGCAGCTGCTGGAATCGCGTCCTATATGAAGAAGCGTGGAATGAATTCAGTTGTTATCGGACGAGATGCTCGCTATGGATCAGAGGATTACACCTTTGAAACGGCAGAAATCATGAGTGGTGCGGGTATGAAGGTATTTATCCTTCCCCGTCCGCTACCAACTCCCATTTTAGCCTTCGCAACTTCGCATTTGAATTGCGATATCGGCATCATGGTCACAGCTAGCCATAATCCCCCACAAGATAATGGCTACAAGGTATATATCGGCCCAGTTGCCGATGGAATCAATTACGCAGCATCACAAATCATTAACCCTACTGATGGATTTATCGCCAGTGATATCGCTGCAGTCACCTCTCTCAAATCACAACCACGAGGCTCTGAATGGACCATCTTGGGCGAAGATGAAGTAGATGAGTACGTCAAACGCACGAGCGCTCTGGCTCCACGCTCAAGTGATATCAAAATCGTCTACACCGCGATGCATGGCGTTGGTACAGAAACTATAAAGAGAGTCTTTACTCAAGCAGGTTTTAACAACCTCATCACTGTTGATGAGCAGTGCACACCAGACCCAGATTTTCCAACCGTTGCCTTTCCTAATCCTGAAGAACCCGGTGCCATCGATCTAGCTCTCGCTAAAGCGCGTGAAGTTGATGCAGATCTGGTCATTGCCAATGATCCTGATGCCGACCGGTGCGCTGCTGCAATTAACGACCCAGTTTTGGGCTGGCGCATGTTACGTGGGGATGAACTCGGAATTATCTTTGGCGAATGGATTGCCCGTACTCATCCAAAGGGCACCTTTGGAAATTCCATTGTCTCTTCATCTGCGCTGCGAAAGATATGTGCACATTACAGAATTAATTTTCAAGAAGTTCTCACCGGCTTCAAATGGCTGGCCAAAATTGAAGATCTCGCCTTCGGTTACGAAGAAGCAATCGGGTATTCAGTAGATTCAAAGACGGTCAATGATAAAGATGGAGTCTCGGCCGCCATTTTCTTAACTCAAATTGCATCAGATTTAGCTAAGAGTGGACTGACCCTTACTGATCTTCTCAACGAAGTCTGGGGTCGCCACGGATTTCATGGGACTGAACAAATTTCAATTCGAGTCGCTGATATGAGTTCGATCGCTCGTCTTCTTAATGGGCTACGAAAGAATCCACCAAGTGAAATAGCTGGCCGTGCAGTGAAATCCATTGATGACTTGGCAGCCCCCCAAGATGGGCTGCCACCAACAGATGGACTTCGTATCTGGTTGGATGGAGATATCCGCATCATTGTTCGTCCCTCTGGCACTGAAGCAAAAATGAAGTGTTACATCGAGGTTGTCACAGCTACGTCAGCAGAATCACAGAAATTGCTCGACGAGATTCGTGGACCTCTGAAAGAATTCCTTTCGTGAGTTTCTATGGCCTTATTGATGGTAGTGAGAAATCACTTCGCAACTTTCTCGACCAACTATCGGGCGTTGATCAAGTAGGTGCAGAGTCACGCGCTGCTATGTTGGCAACGCGCTCCATTAAGACAACGAGCAAGCGCTGGGCGATTGATACTGCAATCTCGATGGTTGACCTTACAACTTTGGAGGGGGCGGATACTCCCGGAAAAGTAAAGGCTCTCTGTAATAAAGCTGTGCGCCCTGATCCCACAGATTCGACTGTTCCCAGCGTCGGCGCCATCTGTGTCTATAACGATATGGTTTCCATTGCTCGAACGCATCTAGATTCTATTGGTGGAGAAAAAGTTCCTGTCGCTGCAGTATCAACAGCTTTTCCATCAGGTCGCGCCTCCATGGATGTAAAGATTCGAGATACGCAGGATGCCATTGATGCGGGTGCTGCTGAGATTGATATGGTCATTGACCGTGGCGCTTTTCTATCGGGCAACTTAGGTTTGGTGTTTGATGAAATCGTAAAGATTCGTGAAGTGTGCGGCGAAAAAGCTCATCTCAAAGTGATCTTTGAGACTGGCGAGTTGGTGACTTATGACAATGTACGAAAAGCATCTTATTTAGCCATGTTAGCGGGGGCTGATTTTATTAAGACATCTACCGGCAAAGTTGCTCCTGCAGCTACTCCCCCTGTAGTTCTGGTGATGCTCGAGGCAGTCCGCGATTTCTATTCGCTGACAGGGCGTCGAATTGGGGTAAAACCTGCGGGTGGCATTCGCACCACAAAAGATGCAATTAAGCAGTTGGTGCTCGTCAATGAGACTGCTGGACCAGAATGGCTGACTCCAGAGCTCTTCCGAATTGGCGCAAGCGCCTTACTGAATGATTTGCTGATGCAACGCATGAAAATGGATGATGGCTACTACGCTAGCCCTAACTACGTGACTATCGACTAATAGAGGCTGCTGACAATGACTTTCGAATATGCACCGGCGCTGGAATCTCGCGCCATCGTCACGATTAAGCCTAAGTACGGCCACTTTATCAATGGCGCATTTGTCTCTGGCAAGAAGCACTTTCCCACAATTAATCCTGCCACTGAAGAAATCCTTAGCCACCTCTCCCTTGGATCTGCATCAGATATTGATAAAGCAGTAGCTGCAGCGCAGAAGGCATATACCAAGACTTGGTCAAAGCTCTCTGGTAAAGAGCGCGGAAAATATCTCTACCGAATTGCGCGTATTTTGCAGGAGCGAGCACGTGAGTTTGCAGTTCTAGAGACGCTTGATAATGGCAAGCCAATCCGCGAAACTCGCGATATTGATATTCCCCTTGTCGCAGCACATTTTTTCTATCATGCAGGTTGGGCCGATAAATTAGATTACGCAGGCCTAGGCCAGTCACCGCAACCGTATGGCGTTGCCGGTCAGATTATTCCTTGGAATTTCCCATTGCTCATGCTTGCGTGGAAAGTTGCACCTGCACTAGCAACTGGCAATACCGTTGTATTAAAACCGGCAGAAACAACATCTCTTACAGCTCTGCTCTTTGCTGAAGTGTGTCAGCAAGCAGAACTTCCAGATGGCGTTGTCAATATCGTCACGGGCGATGGCAGCACTGGAGCCACTCTGGTCAACCACCCAGGTGTTCATAAGATTGCCTTCACCGGCTCTACCGAAGTTGGTAAGAAGATCGCTCGCGCCATTGCAGCGACTGATAAGAAGGCAACTCTTGAGCTAGGTGGTAAGGGCGCCAACATTGTCTTTGATGATGCCCCTGTTGATGAAGCTGTCGAAGGAATTGTTAATGGAATCTTCTTCAATCAAGGACATGTGTGTTGCGCTGGTTCTCGATTAATTCTGCAAGAGAGCATCGCGGAAGAAATCATTGAAAAACTCAAAGTTCGTATGGCCAAGATTCGTGTGGGAGACCCACTCGATAAGAACACTGACCTCGGCGCAATCAACTCACGTGAGCAACTGACGAAGATTCAAGAACTTGCGGCTGTCGGAGATGCTGAAGGTGCACAACGCTGGAGCCCTCAGTGCAACCTCTCTGAAAAGGGGTATTGGTTTGCTCCAACTATCTTTACTGGAGTTACTCAGGCGCATCGCATCGCACAAGAAGAGATTTTTGGCCCAGTACTTTCAGTAATAACTTTCCGCACTCCGCAAGAAGGTATCGACAAAGCTAATAACACCCCATTCGGATTATCAGCAGGTATCTGGAGTGAGAAAGGGTCGCGAACCCTCTGGGCATCCCAGCAATTGCGCGCTGGTGTGATCTGGGCAAATACCTTTAATAAGTTTGATCCAACATCTCCATTTGGTGGATATAAAGAGTCAGGCTGGGGCCGCGAAGGCGGCAAACATGGTCTTGCGGCATACCTGAAGAACGGCAAAGAGAGTGGGGCCAAATAAATGGTTGCTACCAATCGCATTGAAGTGAAGAAGACTTACAAACTCTTTATCAATGGAGCCTTTCCACGCAGTGAATCAGGAAGAGTCTTTGAAGTTCTTTCAAAGAAGGGCGAGTTCATCGCTAATCCATGCCTTGCTTCCCGTAAAGATTTGCGCGATAGCGTAACCGCAGCACGCGCTGCGCAACATGGTTGGGCAAAAGCTACCGCCTATAACCGTGGGCAGATTCTCTATCGAATCGCAGAGATGTTAGAAGGTCGGGCAGAACAATGCGCCGCCGAGATATCTGCTACAACTGCAATTACTCCGTTAAAAGCACAATCCATGGTGAGTGAAGCCATTGATCGTTGGGTTTGGTATGCCGGTTGGAGCGATAAGTTATCTGCAGTCACAGGTGCAACCAATCCAGTTGCGGGTCCGTACTACAACTTCACAATTCCTGAACCGCTAGGAGTTGTTGTAGTCACTGCATCAGATTCATTTATTGACTTTATCGATGCAATCGCTGCCGCAGTTGTTTCTGGTAATTCGGTGATTGCGCTAGTTGATGGTGGTTTAAGCGTTCCCGCAATGACCTTTGCAGAAGTTCTCGCTACTAGTGACCTTCCTGCAGGTGTCATCAATATTTTGACTGGCTCACTCGATGAGTTGGCTCCATGGGCTGCATCCCATATGGATGTCGATGGCTTTGATATTTCAGCGATTAGTAAAAAGAAGCGCACTGAGCTCAAAGTGGCGGGTGCTGAGAATCTCAAGCGAATCTATAGTGCAGATGGAAAGCTAACTCCATCTCGAATCTTGGCATTTATGGAGCAGAAGACCGTCTGGCACACAATCGGGGTTTAGCTCTCTACTCCCCTGAAATCTCCTGATAGCTCGGCTTCACTACTTCTTCAATAATTGCTAACCGTTCTTCAAATGGAATAAAGGCGCTTTTCAGGGCATTGATGGTCACGCGCTGAAGATCTTGGAAAGTCCAATCACATTGCTTGACCATCTCATACATTTCACGTGACATCGACGTTGCTGACATCAAGCGGTTATCGGTATTGATGGTGACTCTAAAGCGCAATTTAGAAAGCTTGGCTAGTGGGTGGCTTGCGAATGAATCAGCAACACCCGTCTGAATATTTGATGATGGGCAAAGCTCAAGCGGGACTCGACGATCGCGTACATAAGCAGCCAGACGCCCTAAGCGTGCTGGTGTGTGGTTGAAATCGATATCGTCAACGATACGTACACCATGGCCTAAACGTTCAGCGCCACAGAGTTGAATCGCTTCCCAAATAGAAGGAAGCCCATATGCCTCGCCAGCGTGAATAGTGAAATGTGCATTCTCGCGGCGAAGATATTCAAAAGTATCGAGTTGATCACTTGGCGGAAATCCATCTTCGGGGCCTGCGATATCAAAACCCACAACCCCTTGATCGCGATACTTAACTGCTAACTCCGCCACTTCTTGAGAAAGATTATTTTGGCGCATTCCGCAGAGAAGTGATGTCACACGAATTGTGCGCCCTTCGCCCTTCGCCTCTACTTCACCAGCACGAAAGCCTTCGAGTATCGCTTCGATGACTTGAGAAAGCGAGAGACCTTGCTCTGTTAAGAGTTCAGGAGCCATACGCACTTCAGCATAAACAACGCCATCGCGCGCTAAATCAACTGCGCATTCGCGCGCGACTCGCACAATATCTTCGCGACGTTGCATCACAGCAACTGTGTGAGCAAAAGTTTCAAGGTAGAGAACTAGAGAGCCTGAATCACAGGAAGAGCGGAACCATTCAGCAAGTTCTGTAGCATCGTAGGTAGGAAGGGTGTGGCCAATCTCTTTAGCGATATCAATGATTGTTTGTGGACGCAGGCCGCCATCGAGATGATCGTGTAATAGCGCCTTCGGTAGGCGCTTTACCTGACCTTCACTTGGCTTCTTCAATAGATTGCTCATCCCAGGATTCTCTCTACTACTAATGGAAGACGATTGACCGTTCCTCCTTCGATAATTGTGACAGCACCAGCAAGAGCTTCAATCGCTCTCTCAAATCGCGCTGGTTCATCGGTGTGCAAGGTCATCAGCGGTGCGCCAGCCTTGATGTAATCCCCAGGCTTTGCATGAAGCTCGATGCCAGCGCCAGCTTGGACCTTCTCGCCCTGTTTCGAGCGGCCCGCACCGAGTCGCCAAGCGCTGACCCCGACTTTCATGGCATCCATCGTTGTAATAGTTCCGCTCTCATGTGCGGTAATCACCTGTTGTTCACGGGCAACAGGGAGGGCTGCATCAGGATCGCCACCTTGTGCACTAATCATTCTGCGCCAATGATCCATGGCGCTGCCGTCTTTCAACGCGACTTCAGGATCTTTACCTACGATTCCAGCTGCATCAATCATTTCGCGCGCCAACAAAATAGTTAACGCAACGACATCAGCCGGTCCACCACCTGCAAGAACTTCAACGGATTCGCGAACTTCAAGGGCATTGCCTGCAGTTAAACCAAGTGGAACATCCATCGCTGTCACGAGAGCGCGAGTGTTGACGCCTGCATCTGTCCCAAGTTTCACCATGGTGCGGGCAAGTTCAGCTGCCTTGGCGGGATCTGACATGAAGGCACCACTACCTGTCTTTACATCCAGGACAAGAGCAGAAGTTCCTTCTGCAATCTTCTTACTCATAATCGACGATGCAATAAGTGGAATTGCTTCAACTGTTGCAGTGACATCACGGAGAGCGTAGAGCTTCTTATCAGCAGGTGCTAAACCAGCCCCTGCTGCACAAATTACTGCTCCGGTATCTTGTAAAACTTTGAGCATCTCGTCATTGCTAAGAGATGCGCGCCAACCTGGGATTGATTCAAGTTTGTCGAGAGTGCCACCTGTATGTCCAAGTCCGCGACCTGACAACTGTGGAACTGCGCCTCCGCAAGCTGCAACAAGTGGCGCCAGTGGCAACGTAATCTTGTCCCCTACGCCACCCGTTGAATGTTTATCAGCTGTTTTTCGGTCTAACTTTGACCAATTCATTCGCTCGCCACTATTGATCATGGCGCTTGTCCAGCGCGAGATTTCGCGAGAATTCATTCCATTGAGCAGAATCGCCATAAGCAGAGCTGACATCTGTTCATCTGCGACGACTCCGCGTGTGTAAGCGTCTACTACCCAATCAATCTGAGTATCGGTCAGCTCGTTACGATCTCGCTTCGCCGCAATGATTTCAACTGCGGCAAATGGTTCAACGCTTGAACTCAAGATGGCAACCTTGTTGTGATTTCTTCTGGACCGAAGGCCCACGGAAGAAGCTCTGATAAAGGCTTCACACCTTGATCAGTCATGAGCTGCAATTGAGGCCCACCATGTTCTTGCAATAGCTGACGGCAGCGACCACATGGCATCAGCGGGTTACCGTTGATATCAACGCAAGCAAAAGCGACAAGTCGCCCTCCACCTGTTGCAACAAGAGATGAGACCAATCCACACTCTGCACAGAGCGTCAGCCCGTAGCTAGCATTTTCAACATTGCACCCAGTAACGATTCGGCCGTCATCGACTAGAGCTGCTACTCCAACAGGAAAATGTGAATATGGAACATAGGCGCGCTTCATCGCTTTTAACGCTTCATCGCGAAGTAGATCCCAGTCAATGACCATTAGCGACCTCCACGTTTATATGGAATTCCATCTGCCGCGGGGGCTCGCACCTTCCCGACAAAGCCAGAGACGGCGATGATTGTGGCGATGTAAGGGGCCATCAACATAAATTCAGATGGGATTGGCGTTCCAGTAATAGTAAGCAGCCCCTGCAAGTTATCTGCGAAGCCAAAGATGAGAGCAGCGGCGACTGCTCCCATTGGTGACCATCGCCCGAATATGAGCGCTGCGAGAGCAATAAATCCTTTTCCTGCAGTCATCTCCTTGTTAAATGCTCCAACTGCTCCGAGTGTGAAGAACGCGCCACCAAGTCCGGCAACAGCTCCTGCAATCACCACATTTCTAAATCGAATCTTGTTGACATCAATACCAACAGATTCGGCAGCAGTTGGGTGTTCGCCAACAGATCGCGTACGCAGCCCCCAACGAGATTTAAAGAGGGCAACGTGAATAACGATAACGACAATATACATCAAATAGACAATGATGCTCTGGCTGAAGAATATTGGCCCGATAACAGGAATCTTAGAGAGTAATGGAATCTCAATCGGTGCAAAGGTGCCACCTGAGTTCCAAGTTGTTTGGTATGGAATAAGTAATTTCTTATAAAGGAAGTTGGTGAGCCCGATAACGATAACGTTGAGCACGAAGCCAAGAACTACTTGATCAATACCGTACTTAATAGCAAAAACTGCAAGTAACCATGAGATAGCGGCGCCTGCAAAGGGAGCAATAAGTAAGCCCAACCATGTGTTCTGAGTAAGGGATGCAATAACGCCTGACATAAATGCCCCAGCTAGCAGCTGGCCTTCAATTGCAATATTGATGACACCGGATCTTTCAGAGAGCACACCCGCCATAGCTCCGAAAATCAACGGAACGGATAAGAGCAGCGCCCCTTGTAGTAAACCTGTAAAAGGAATGAATTTACCAGCCGCAGCCCAGCAGAGAAATGACATCAAGAAAGTTGCTGCAAATAAGCCACTGGCAAAACGACTGGTCTTGCGCGCCCTGAACTGAAGAGTTGCCAGTAGAACCGCAAGGATGGATGCAATAGAGAAACCGATTGCACCTGTCTTTGAATTTACAATCCACTCTTTAACAAATATCCACTCATTACCAAGTACGAAACTATAGGTAACGGGTAGGCCTTCTTTTGGCAGAAGACCAAAGACAGTAAATCCAAAGAGTGCAAGCACAGCCATTGTGATGATTCCGCGTTTGCGACGGCGCTCTGGAGCTGAGAGGGCGCGAACTTCAGTGTTGCTCATCAGCCATTCCATCCCTTCGAGGCAACTGCTTCGCCAGTTTCAACGTTCTTCAACCTAAAGAGCGCCTTCACAAGAGCAGGAGCTGCGATAAAGAGAACAACAAGTGCTTGAATAACTAGAACTAAATCAAGTGGCGTTTCGGTACTTGCCTGCATAGTCAATCCACCGGCGCGAAGGGCACCGAAGAGAAGCGCTGCAAAGACTGTTCCAATTGGGTTAGCACGTGCCAATAATGCGACGGTAATTGCATCAAAACCAAAGGAGCCACCAATGCCGGCTGTCATTGCAGGTTCAGAACCCAGAATCTGCATCGCACCACCCAAACCAGCAAGGGCACCTGCGATAAACATGACTGTGGTTGTTACTCGCGCAACTGAAATTCCAGCAGTTCGCGATGCATCTGCATTTGCACCTACCGCACGGAATCTAAATCCCCAGGTACTGCGATTGAGTAGCCACCAAACTGCGCCGGCGGCAATCAGGGCGATGATGAAACCTAAATTTGCACGGAGATCTTCGCCGAAAAGGTGTGGCAGTTGTGCGCTTTCTCGTACCTCTGGCGCTAACGGATCTTGTCTGCCAGGACGTAAAAATGCTGTCGTGCTAAGTAGCCATAAGAGAAAGTAGGCTGCCACATAGTTGAGCATGATTGTTACGATCACTTCATGCGCACCGGTGCGCGCTTTAAGTAAGCCAACTAAGCCCCCATAGATTCCTGCAAAGCCAATCGCTGCTGCCATCGCAGCCAAGGTATGAATCACGACAGGAAGTTCGAAGGTGAATCCAACCCAGCTTGCACCAATTGCACCAGCGATGAATTGTCCTTGTGCACCTATATTAAAAAGACCTGCCTTAAAGGCGAGTGCTACTGACAGACCAGTCAGAATCAATGGGGTTGCGGCAACTAAAGTTTCAGAGAATGGGTAGAAACCTTCAATGAAGCGATCCTGCGCTAATTGCGGATCAAAGATGGAGCCGCGAAAGAGCGCCCAATAAGCGCCACCTGCTGTGGAGAGCGCTTTCTGCAACATCTCAAGGGGCGCACCTTTTAGGGCTAAGACTGTTGAATCAGAAAATGCAACTAGTAAGCCGCTGACAAAGAGCGCTAAACCAAATGAGAGAACTGGGAGAACTAGCTTCTTCAACTTCATCGCTTTACTCCTGCCATCAAGAGGCCAAGTTCTTCGCGGGAAGTATCTGCTGGAACTATGGCGATAAATTCACCACGATACATAACCGCAATTCGATCGGCTAGAGCTGAAACTTCATCTAGTTCAGTACTGAAGAGGAGAACTGCCCGACCTGAATCACGCTCGGCAATTATTCGCTCATGGACAAATTCAATCGAACCAACGTCAAGGCCACGAGTCGGCTGAGAGGCAACTACTAACTTAACTGGCCTTGATAGTTCGCGTGCCAAGACAACTTTCTGCTTATTTCCACCCGAGAGTGAAGATGCAGAATCTTTCGCTGATTGGGTACGAATATCAAACTCTTTGACTCGCTTATCAGCCTCAGCGCTCACAACGCTCTGAGAAATTACGGGCCCCTTTGCATAAGGCGGTAGATCGTGGAGATCGAGAATCAAATTCTCTTCAATACTAAAGGAGCTAATGAGGCCATCTTCTTCACGGCTTTCGGGCACAAAGGCGATTCCTGCATGGAGCGAATCCCTGACAGAGGATTTTGTGATGTCTTGGCCCTCTAAAGTAATTGTGCCGGTGACATGTTCTTGTAATCCAACGATTGATTCGGCTAACTCGGATTGGCCATTACCTTGAACACCAGCAACCGCCAAAATCTCACCCGCACGGACTTCAAATGAAACGTTCTTAACTAATGAGCGGCCTGTGTGATCAGAGATAGTGAGGTTTGAAACCGAGAGAGTGACGTTACCTAACTTGGCAGGGTTCTTATCGACATCGAGAGAGACTGGTCGGCCCACCATGAGAGATGCCAACTCTTCTTGAGATGCAGTTGGTGAAGCGGTACCGACAACTTTTCCACGACGAATGATGGTGATTTTGTCAGCTGCTTCTTTGACTTCACGCAATTTGTGGGTAATAAAGACGATTGAGGTGCCTTTATCCTTGAGCTTCTTCATATTACGGAGAAGTTCATCGGTCTCTTGCGGGGTTAATACAGCTGTGGGTTCATCCAGAATAAGCACTTTGGCGTCGTAGATGAGAGCGCGAATAATTTCAACACGTTGTTGCAAGCCGACCGGTAGGTTTTCGACTAGAGCATCTGGATCGATTTCAAAGTTAAATTCAGCTGAGACCCGTAAAATTTCTTTTCTGGCGCCCTCTAGATCGAGCATTGCCAAGCCTTTAGTTTTCTCATGGCCAAGAACGATATTTTCAGCAACTGTAAAGACGGGGATCAACATAAAGTGTTGATGCACCATCCCAATCCCAGCAGCAAGGGCATCAAGAGGTGAGTGAATAGTGATCTCTTTGCCATCAACACTGATGGTGCCTTCATCGGGCTGCAAAAGACCATAGACAACATTCATTAAAGTCGATTTGCCAGCACCATTTTCGCCGAGGATGGCATGGATTTCGCCATCACCAACTGCTAAATCAATTGCATCATTTGCAGTGAGTGAACCAAAGCGCTTGGTAATGCCGCGCAGCTCTAAGGACATGTGCGTAAATCTACTCGCTTTATTGAACTTTAGAAAGTTTTAATGATTGAAATAAAAGCGGGCTAACACCGAAGTGCTAGCCCGCTTTTATTAGAAGTATTCAGTTAATTACTTAGCTGAAACCTTTCCGTTGCGGATATCGTTACCGAGTTTTGTAACTTCAGTACGTAGCGCAGTTGGAACTCGACGGATGAGGTCGTAATAAGGAGCAATGTATGTTCCCTTGTTCTTGAGGTTTCCGAAGTAACCTGTTGAAGAGAACTTTCCATTTGCCTGATCAAGAATGACAGCCTGTACAGATGTATCTACACCTTTAACCACTGAGGTGAGGAGTACTTTTCTGTACTGTGGCGCAGCCTTTACTCCATCGGTATCAACCCAGATGACAACTGACTTCTTTGAAGTCAGTGAGTTACCTGCTGTTGCTCCACCAAGTCCGCCAGCAACTGGGAAGATTACATCTGCACCCTGCTGCTCGAAGTTCTTAGAGATCTGTAGAGCTTTTGCTGAATCTGAGAAGCCACCCACAAATGTTCCATCCTTCTTAGCGATGTCCCATCCAAGAACTTCTACTTTCTTGCTCTTGACCTTGTTGTAGTGAGCAACACCCTTTGCGAAACCATCCATGAAGATAGTGACAGGTGGGATGTTAAGTCCGCCGTAAGTTGCGACCTTACCGGTCTTTGAAACTCCAGCTGCAAGGTATCCAGCCTGGAATGAAGACTCGTTTGTGTCGAACTGAAGTGGCTTTAGGTTCTTAAATTTTGTACCTGGGTAGACAGATCCATCAGCACCGTGATCTTCTCCATCCTGGTCAACAATTGCAAAGTTAACGGTTGGGTTTGCCTTCGCAGCTGCAACGATTGCTCCATTGATAAGGAAGCCAACACCTACAATAATGTTGCACTTCTCGTCGATGAGCTTCTTAATGTTTGGTGCGTAATCTGCATCTGATGTCGCTGCAAGGTACTTAACAGTTACAGATGAGTTTGCCTTAGCTGCTGCATTCGCGCCTGCCCATGCTGATGCGTTAAATGACTTATCGTCAACGCCACCGGTATCAAGTGCAAGGCATGCTTTAGTTGCTGCTGCATTCGCTGCAGGTGTTGCGCTAAATGAAAGCGCAGCCACAGCCAAAAGGGCAACAATTGTTGTTGTCTTTTTCAATTTTCCTCCAAGGAGAGTTGGGTAGTTCTGTAGATGGGAGCCTAGTTGTTTACGCTTAAATTGGACAAAAAACACGGAAATATTCGACAGTGTGGCATGTAACAGTTTGGAAAACTCTCAAGTAGAACTTGAGTGCTATGCGGGGATTTTTTCAGCTGTAGCCGCAGCAACGTTAATCGCGCTGCTCAATCGAAGCAGAGAGCTTGAGCGAATGGTGAGTTCAATTCCACCGCCGGTGATCCCGTAACGGCGACCATAGATTCCAGCATTTTCATCAAGTATGTCCAGGTACTGACTTTTAGCAAGTGAGAGCGCCACGATGTCGTACATCGCTTTATCCACTCGCTTAATCACCGTGGCGAGCAAGAACCGTTTTGTTGAGTTTGTGACTGTGATGAATTGGTCCGGTTCGACATTAATCATCCCGATGGGTGCACCCTTCTTCTTGGCGCCCCGAGATGCAATCACTTTCAAAATTTCAGAGTCCGAGCCTTGGGTCGCTACATAGACAATATCTGCGCCCGCATCTAAAACTTGCGTTGTCGCAAGGGAATAGGAACCAGAAACATACTTAACAATAGGGATTACCTTGCGCTTGGCTGCAGCTACTCCGGCTGCAAAACCATCTTTGTAGATATCGGCTTGATCGGCGTTGGCAATCATCGCCACCTTGCCACTTCTTGATATTTGAGCCGCACTGAAGCCAGCCAAGTAAGCGCCCTGAGTATTAGCAAAAATTACAGAAGTTACATTGAGCGCTGCAACCGATGCATCATTGATGATTGCAAAGTGAGTATTTGGGTATTCAATGGCGAGGGCTTGTAGCGTTGGCGCATACCCACTACCTATCGCGATGATGGGGTCACAATTCTTTGCAATGAGCGAACGGATTCGCTTTTCGCGATCTGCGCTGGAGCCATCTGTCACTACTGGAACTAGTTCAAAATCAAATTGTTTCTGCGCTTTTTCTAAGCCGGCATGAGATGCATCGTTAAAGGAGCGATCGCCGCGTCCACCAATGTCATACGCCACGCCCACTGTGAGCGTTGGTGCAGCAGATGCTGAAACTGGCATGAGTACAGACGCCAGAATTGCCGCAACAAGGAGAAGGCGAATTTTCATTAGAGAACAACGCCTAAATTCTTATAGGTCGCATTTACAGTCTCTTGAGCAACGACTCGCGCCTTTGCCGAACCTTGATGCAAGATATCGAGCAGGTGCTTTTCGTCTTCAAGTAGTTCAACTGCCTTGGCACGAATTGGGCGTAGGTACTCGACAACAACTTCAGCAACTGCGGTTTTGAAGTCCCCATAACCCTTGCCTGCAAATTCATTTTCAAGATCGCTAATAGTCCGTCCAGAAAGGGCTGAATGAATAGTAAGCAAGTTACTGATTCCAGGCTTTTCAACCACATCAAACTTCACTTCACGTCCGGCATCGGTGACTGCGCTCTTAATTTTCTTCAAGTTTGCTTCCGGCGTATCCATAATCTCTATCACGCCTGCCCCAGAACCTGATGACTTACTCATCTTCGCTGTTGGCTCTTGAATATCGTTAATTTTGGCGGCAGTCTTCAGAATGTAAGCCTCGGGTATCTGGAAGGTCTGCCCATAGCGTGCGTTAAAGCGGCCAGCTAAATCACGAGTGAGTTCAATATGCTGACGTTGATCTTCACCGACTGGAACGTAATGTGGCTGATAGAGCAAGATGTCGGCTGCTTGCAACATTGGGTAAGTAAATAACCCAACACGTGCTGAATCAGCACCGGCCTTTGATGACTTATCTTTAAATTGCGTCATGCGACTTGCCTCACCGAAGCCAGTCATACATTCCATAATCCAACCTAGTTGGTTGTGCTGTGGAACTTGTGACTGGACAAAGAGCGTAGATTTTTCAGGTGAGATTCCAAGAGCGAGTAATTGGGCTGCAGATACCAAGGTGCGCTTGCGCAGAAGCGCAGGATCTGTTTCGACTGTGAGCGCATGCAAATCGACGATGCAGTAAAAGGCATCATGCCCATCTTGTAGTTCGACCCACTGTTTGACCGCACCCAGATAGTTTCCGAGATGGAAAGAATCGCTTGTTGGCTGAATGCCAGATAGGACGCGTTTCATAGTTGCAATTCTCGCACGAGTTAGTAGTTACGCGAGATCAATAAACGACCGGCTCGCTTTCCTTCCATAGAAAGCACTGTGATTCGCACGCCATTGACGCCTACAACGTCATTAGCAACAGGAATTCTTCCAAGGAAATTCATCACGAATCCACTGGCGGTTTCATAAGGGCCTTCCGGCAGCTCAATTCCTGTCTCTTCCATCAGGTCTTCGAGGGATATCAAGCCATCGACTTCAAAATCACCGGTCCGAGATTCATGTGAGACTTCTTCTTCATCGGTGTCGTATTCATCGCGAATATCGCCAATCAAGGTTTCAACGAGGTCTTCGAGGGTAACGATGCCATCGGTACCGCCGTACTCATCAAGAACGATTGCCAGATGCTGGCGCTGGTTACGCATTTCTGTGAGGGCAGGCAGAATGGCCTTTGTTCCCGGTAAATACATGATGTTGCGCGCCAATTCTTGAATCTTGGCGTTGTTATTGGCAAGGCTGGTATCAAGCAAATCACGCACGTGAATAAATCCAACCACTTCATCAGATGATCCGCGTACTACTGGATAGCGTGAGTGCGCCTTCTCGATGGCAAGAGAAATAGCTTTACCAACAGTGAGTGAGGCATCCATAAAATCAACTTCGGTACGTGGAACCATGACTTCGTGAACTTGTCGCTCTGATGCGTTAAAAACTTCTTCAACGATATCGCGCTCTTCATCCGTGAGCGCTGCATGCCCTGCAACTAAATCAAGGAGCTCTTCTTCAGAAATCTGCGAGCGCTGCTCTTTAGGGTCAATACCAAAGAGGCGCACTACCAAACTTGTAGAGTGCGATAAGACCCAGATAACAGGGCGGAAAATCTTGGCCACGATATCGATGAATCCAGCTGAATACATAGCAATCTGTTCGGTGCGATAGAGAGCAACCCGCTTTGGAACGAGCTCACCAAAGACGAGCGAAAAGTAAGCGATGATAAATGTCAGTCCGATGAGGGAAGCAGTCGATGCAGAATCACCAGAAAGCCCCCGTGATTCCAACCAAGGAATGAAATGGTCGCCCAGGCGATCAGCGCCCAAGGCTGCCGACAAAAATCCAGTAACAGTGACGCCTACCTGCAAGGTGGCGAGAAGTCGGTTGGGATTGCTAGCGACTGAGGCGACCTTTGCGCCTCGCTTGCCGCGGGTGGCAATCTGTTTTATCTGGCTTTCACGCAGTGAGACCAGAGCGATTTCAGCTGCAACGAAAATAGCGCCCAGGACAATCAGGGCAGCAATCAGGCCTATTGAGGTAAAGAGTGAGCCACTCGGGTTAGGTTCCATGATGTGAGAAGTCTACCGAAGCCCCTTCCTATTGGGGCTCGCCTGACATAACCTTTCCCACGCTAGCCAACCGGCTAGCGACCTCATCCTCGGACCGTCGGGCACGTACCTGCCCGGATTAGGAAGTAGAAACATGGCATCAGTCGTATTCGAAAATGCATCTCGCATCTACCCAGGCACAACAGCACCTGCAGTAGACAAGCTCAACCTCACTGTCAAAGATGGCGAGTTCCTCGTTCTTGTTGGACCATCAGGTTGCGGAAAGTCAACATCACTTCGTATGTTGGCAGGCCTTGAAGAAATCGACGGTGGTCGAATTCTTATTGGTGATCGCGATGTAACAAACGTTGCACCAAAAGATCGCGATATCGCAATGGTCTTCCAGTCATATGCGCTCTACCCACACATGACTGTTGCAGAGAACATGGGCTTTGCACTCAAAATCGCAGGAGTCGATAAGGCTGAGCGCGATAAGCGAGTCCGTGAAGCAGCGAAGTTGCTCGATCTTGAACCATATCTAGAGCGCAAGCCAAAGGCTCTTTCAGGTGGTCAACGTCAGCGCGTTGCTATGGGACGTGCAATTGTTCGTGAGCCACAAGTCTTCTTGATGGACGAACCACTCTCAAACCTTGATGCGAAGTTGCGCGTTGCAACTCGTACACAAATTGCTGCGCTACAGCGCCGCCTTGGAATCACCACTGTCTATGTAACTCACGACCAGGTTGAAGCTATGACCATGGGTGATCGCGTAGCAGTTCTTAAGGATGGCTTGCTTCAGCAAGTTGATACTCCTCGTAACCTCTATGACAAGCCAGCAAATGTCTTCGTCGCAGGCTTTATTGGTTCTCCAGCCATGAACCTACTTGTAGCTCCAGTATCCGGTGGCAAGGCTCATCTTGGTGATCTCGATATCGACGTCCCAGCATCTGCAGGATCTAGCGTCACTGTCGGAATTCGCCCAGAAGGATGGATTCCAGCAGCAAAGGGCTTCCATGTCTTTGTAGAAGTTGTTGAAGAACTTGGTTCTGATGCATTTGTCTACGGAAAGCCTGCGGATACAAATGTGAAGTTTGCTAACTCATCAGATGAGGGCGTTCAGGTCATCGTACGTTGGGATCCAAAGAACCCACCAAAGGCTGGAGATACCGTCACAGTGGCAAATGTCGCTAACGCTGTCCACCTCTTTGATTCAACAACAGGTAACCGCATCAACTAGTTAGTACACATAAAAAGCCCCGCTGCACAGTGTGCAGCGGGGCTTTTTACTTCTCTAACTTGTATTAGCTCTTTGGCTAACCTTTGAGCGAACCTGCCAACATTCCACGGAGGAAGTAGCGTCCAAGGAATAGATAGACCAGCAACGTTGGAATCGAGACGATCAGCGATGCTGTCATATTGTTTCCGTAATAGACCTGGTTACCTGAACCCGTGATGAAGTTAAGTGCCGTTGTTGCAACTGACAGCTTTGGCGAACCACCGGTGAGGAAGATTGCGAAGAGGAAGTCATTCCAGGCAGAGGTGAACTGCCAGATGAGAACCACCACAAAGCCTGGAATAGAGAGCGGCAAGAAGATGGTGCGGAAGATACGGACCATTCCTGCTCCATCCACGCGCGCTGCTTCGATGAGTTCGTTAGGGATTGCCGCAAAGTAGTTACGGAAGATCAAAGTACAGATAGGAATACCGTAAATGACATGTGCGAATACCAGAACATAAATGCTTCCACCGATGCCAGCCCATTGATTGAACTTGGTAAGAGGAATCATGATCGCCTGGTAAGGAATAAACATTCCGAAGAGGAATGTTGTGAAAATTAAGTTAGAACCTCTGAACTTCCACTTTGCAAAGACGAAGCCGTTTATTGCCCCGATGACTGCAGAGATGATTGATGATTGGGTAACGAAGAAGAGGGTGCGCAACATTGGCTCGCGCAAAACTTCCCATGTTGGCCCCCAGGCCTCAAAGTTCAGGCTGGTGGGAGGAGTAAAGGCTGCAGATTGCGTGACGCCGGTGATTCCTTTGACTGAGTTAATTACCATGATGTAAATCGGAAGAGCTGCGATGACGAAGAGAATCGTCAGTGCGAAATAGCGGAAGACGAGCCAGAACTGACCTTTGCCATCCAAGCGCTTCTTAGTGCGAACGTCGAGCTTTTGAGTTACGCGGGTTGCGAGATCTGAACTCATTTATTCGCCTCCTCAGTCTTATTTACATAGATTAAATATGGAATAACAGCGACTGCAATCATCAACAAGATGACGATTGCGATTGCTGCGCCCTTTGCATAGTTCTGGAAATCGAAGATGGTCTGCCACATGTAGATAGCTAAAACCTTGGTGACATAGCTCTTGGTAGCGATACCGAAGATGAGGTCGAAGACCTTCATGGAGATATGGCCCAAAATGATAAGAACTGTCAGGAATGTTGGTGATAACTGTGGGAAGAGAATGTGACGGTAAATCTTGAACTCTGTTGCGCCATCTACTCGCGCAGCTTCGCGTAAGTCATCAGGAATTCCGCGGAAACCAGCGAGGAAGAGCGCCATGACGTAACCGGCCATCTGCCAAATTGCAGGAAGAGCCATGGCATACATCGAGCCGGCTTCAGAGGTATACCAATCGCTCTGCAGCGCCCCAAGACCAATATTTTTCAAGATGTAGTTAAGTCCGGTTGCATCATCATCTCGGGCTGAGTCCATCAACCAACGCCATGAAGTTCCCATAGCGATAAATGAGATTGCCATTGGATAGAGGTAGGTGGAGCGGAAGAATCCTTCGCCCTTAATTCCCTTCTCGAGCAAGAGCGCCATGATGAGGCCCGAGAGCAGGCAACCAATCATAAATACTGCAGTAAATTTCAAAAGATTTGAGAGAGCATGCGTGAACTCAGGATCTGACCAGAGCTCGACATAGTTGATGAGGCCCACAAACTCAACTTTTGTGGTGTAGGCGTTATATCTATTTTCAAGAGATTCTACGACGGTGTAAGCAATCATTCCGTAGACAAAGACTGCCATCGCAATAACAGATGGAAGAACAAATATAAATCCGCCCCATGGGCTCTGGATTTTCTTTCGGGTGGCTCTCACTTAAGTTGCGCCTCTCGCATTGTGTTACAAAACCAAATTTTTTTAGTTATTAACTTTTATCAATTTTGTGAAAAAGTCTGAAGTTCTGGCGGAACCATTTCGATTCCGCCAGAACTCCAGAACTTATATCTTCGGTTTTAACAAACCAAACAGGGTTTTATGCCTGTGCGTTTGCCTTCTGAGCTGCAAGGAGAGCCTTTACAAAGCCCTTTGAATCCTTTGCTCCACCGGTGTAGAAGCGGCCAACTGCTGAGTTGTACGCTGCCATACCTGCATTGCCCCAGTTAACGCCGTGGACAGTTGAACCGACGAGGCGATCCACCTTCCATGACTTCATTGCTGCCTGGAGGTAGCTGTCGTAGAGCTTTGGATCTGAGTCTGTACGTGCAGAGATTGAACCCTTCTTAGGGTTAAATGCATCTTGTCCAGCCTTTGATCCACAGACCTTGAGCCATGCGATACCTGCATCGCGGTTTACTGCGCCCTTAGGCAAAGTAAATGAGTCTGAGAGCCACTGGTATACGCCAGCAGTTCCTGGACCTGGTGCCCATGTGTAGTCCTTGCCTAGCTTGAGGCCTTCTGACTGCCACTGTGATGAAGCCCAGTCACCCATGATGAAGAAGCCGGCCTTGCCTGTTGTTACAAGCTTTCCAGCATCTGGCCAGTCAAGTGACTTGCTTGAGTTACCGTAAGAAAGGATTGTTGAGAAGTACTTGATTGCCTTAGCAACTTCTGGACCATCCCACTTTGTGGTGCCCTTCCAAAGACCATTGAACTTGTCTGGTCCCATTGAAGCAAGAAGTACATAGTCGAGGAGGTGAGCAATCGCCCAGTCGCCCTTACCAGCAAGTGCGATTCCGTCAATTCCAGCCTTCTTGAACTTCTTCATATCAGCGATCATTGCATAAAGTGATGCAGGAGCCTTAGTGATGCCAGCCTTCTTTGCAGCTGCTGGGCTCCACCACAAGACGTTTGAACGGTGAATGTTTACAGGAACAGAATAAATCTTTCCATTTGTTGTAAGGGTCTTAATGAGATCCTTAGGGAATACCTTGTCCCAACCTTCTGACTTGTAAAGGAATGAGACGTCTTCAACTTGTCCGGCCTTTACATAAGAAGATAGTTCTTCGCCAGCGTGTGCCTGGAATGTGTCAGGTGGATTGCCAGCTTGCATACGTGATACAAGAACACCCTTAGCGTTAACACCAGCTGCACCTGCAACTGAAGCGTTAATGAATGGTGTATTTGGGTTGAGTCTTTCGAACTCTGTTGTCATTCCTGCAAGACCTGCAGCTTCTCCGCCTGATGCCCACCAGGTAAAGATTTCTAGTTGCTTATCAGTTGCAGCATTTGATGCTGGAGCTGATGAAACAGCTAGCGCAATTGCAGCAAAGACAGCCGCGACTTTGGACTTCTTTAGCATGTAGCGCCTTTCTTAAATTTGAGGACTTTCCTCACTTAGGTTGCGTACTCCCTAAAGATTTACGGCATGGCCGCAAAGATTAGGTTTTACACTCCGACATCTTTCTGTGCCACACGCGGGTAGTCAACGCATTTCACCCTTTGGGTGATAACGATTTGGTTACGCGCCAGGCGTGAAGCGCCTCGATTTAGGTCAGGCTGGAGAGCTTAAAGAAAGCTCCATTCCATCTAATTTCCTTCTGGAATTCATCAATACTGGTGGCTGCCGAGATACGCAGGTGCTCGACCTGGGCTATCTGGGCAAAGTCGGCGAGCGCCTCAGGGTCTAGGGCGGTGCTCAGGACCGTGTGGTGAGAGCCACCGGCGTAGATCCAAGCCTCGGCTGAAGTGGCAAGGGTTGGCGCCGGCTTCCAGACCGCGCAAGCCACCGGCAGAGATTTCAAATCCTTATCTGGGCTAACGACCTCAATATCGTTAGAGACAATTCGGAAGCGATCGCCAAGATCCATGAGACCAACTACGCGGCCTTGTGCAGGCTTTGCGTTAAATACCAGTCGGACTGGATCATCTTTGCCACCGATACCAAGTGGATGGATTTCACACCGTGGACGTTGTGCAGAAATTGTCGGGCAGACCTCGAGCATGTGTGCACCCAGAACCTTCGGTTCACCTGGTCCAAAGTGATAGGTGTAATCCTCCATAAACGAGGTACCGCCGGGCAGACCTTCGGTCATTGCCTTGATGATGCGCAATAGCGCAGAGGTTTTCCAATCTCCCTCACCGCCGAAGCCGTATCCCTTCGACATCAAACGTTGAACAGCAAGTCCAGGTAGCTGCTTGAGTGCACCTAAATCTTCAAAGTTAGTTGTAAATGCCCCGAAGTTACCGGCTTCTAGAAAACGCTCTAACGCGATTTCAATCGTTGCTTGGTATCGAAGTGAGTCATGGCGAGGTCCGCCCTTGGCAATTTCCGGAGCAATATCAAATAACTTTTCATATTCAGTGATTAAAGCATCGACTGCGCTTGGTTCTACGGCTGCAACCAGATCTACCAAAGTATTAACACCGTAAGCCTCGATCGACATACCTAGCGCTATCTGTGCACTTGTCTTATCCCCATCGGTGACTGCAACAAAGCGCATATTGTCGCCAAAGCGCGCAACTTTGAGGTTTTGAGCGGTGTACCAGCCAATAGCAGCGCGCATCCAATGTGAAATTCGGGTCGAGACCGTTGCATCGCTCACGTGGCCCGCCACAATTTTGCGCGGTAGATGCAATCGTGCCTGGATATGTCCATGTTCGCGGTCACCGTGGGCTGCCTGGTTGAGATTCATGAAATCCATATCAATGGTTTCCCAAGGCAGAGCAGAGTTAGCTTGGGTGTGAAGATGCAAAATCGGAACTTGTAGTGCGCTCAGGCCGGCAATCCACATCTTCGCTGGCGAGAAGGTATGCATCCAGACAATCACACCTACGCACTTAGGATTTGATGAGGCCTCTAAACAGATGGCCTTAATGCTTTCTGGGGTTGTCAGAACCGGCTTCCATGTGGCTTTGATTGGAATATTTGTTGCGGCGTTAAGTGTTGCAACAACTTCTTGTGACTGCTGTGCAACTTGCGCCAAAGTTTCTTCGCCATAGAGTGATTGGCTTCCGGTAAGAAACCAGATTTCTAGACCATTATCTTGTAGCGATTTCACGAATACTCCCCCAAGGATTTTTCGTGAATACTACATGAGCGCTAGTGAATAGAAAATGGCTCTGAACTTATCTTGAGTTCGCCGCGCAAGGTATGAATCTTGCCGCGGCCGTAGCTCTGCCATTTATCTGTGCAAACAAGTGCTGTGTTTTCATCAATCCCAATAAGCGTAGTCTCGGCATCCGGGCGGAGCACAAAAGCTGTTACACGTTCAGGAAGCCAACCCAACATCTTGTCGTAATGTGGAATCACTTCTATTCCCGGGACAATTCCTAAACCTGGACTGTGATGCGACCTGCGAATTCCCATGATTGTTCCGCCAAATGCCATCGCTCCTGCTGAACAACCAGCCAGAGACGAACCGCTCTGCCATTGGTTCACAATCGCTTCCCACACCGGAGAGCCAACGAAGACATCTGCAATGCGATGGGGATCTCCTCCAGAGAAATAGATTAGGCCAGCAGCGCTCATTGCTTCAACAAACTCTGCGTTAAAAGCATCTTCTCTTTCGTGAATAGGTAAGTAGACCCATTCACTCCCGATTCGCTCTGCTTGTTCTCGCCCCAAACGCTGCCACTTTTCGCGGCTAGCGCTTCCTTCATGAGATGAAGCAGTAGGGATTTGAATAAAGCGATTCTTCTTTCCCCGAGAAATAGCGCGATGCAGGAGTTCACTTTCAAACTCCTGCATCTGCGGTGAATATTCACCAGAACCAACGAGCGCTAAAACACCCGCGTCCTGCTTCATTTCTACCTAAGCCATTGCTTTCTTTAGATTCTCATCAATTGAAGCCAAGAATTCTTGCGTTGTTTGGTAAGGAGCATCACGAGAGATCAGAAGCGCAAGATCTTTTGTCATCTTTCCTTCTTCAACAGTCTGAATACATACCTGTTCTAGGGTCTTTGCGAACTTTGCTAGCTCTGCGTTGTTATCAAGCTTGGCGCGATGGGCAAGCCCTTGAGTCCAGGCAAAGATTGAGGCGATTGGGTTTGTTGAAGTCTCTTTTCCAGCTTGGTGATCACGGTAGTGACGTGTGACTGTTCCGTGCGCCGCTTCTGATTCGCAAACCTTTCCATCTGGAGTCATCAAGACTGATGTCATCAGACCAAGTGAGCCATAACCCTGTGCGACGGTATCTGATTGCACATCGCCGTCGTAGTTCTTACAAGCCCAGACGTAACCGCCTTCCATACGAAGTGACATGGCGACCATGTCATCGATGAGACGGTGCTCGTACCAGATACCAGCTGCATCAAATTTCGCCTTGAATTCAGCTTGGTAAATCTCTTCAAAAATATCTTTAAAGCGACCGTCATAAGCCTTGAGGATTGTGTTCTTGGTTGAGAGGTAAACAGGGAACTTGCGAAGTAATCCGTAGTTAAGGGATGCACGAGCAAAGTCGCGGATTGAATCGTCGACGTTATACATCGCCATGGCGACGCCCGATGATTCAAAGTTGAAGACTTCAAGGTTGAGCGGTTCGCCGCCTCCTTCAGGAACATAGCTGAGTGTGAGTTTTCCTGGACCTGGAATCTTGAGATCTGTTGCACGGTATTGATCACCAAAGGCATGGCGGCCAATAACGATTGGCTTGGTCCAATGTGGAACTAAACGTGGCACATTGCTGATGATGATTGGTTCGCGGAATATAACTCCGCCCAAGATATTGCGGATAGTTCCATTAGGAGATTTCCACATCTTCTTAAGGCCAAACTCAGCTACACGCGCCTCATCAGGGGTAATAGTTGCGCACTTAATTCCAACGCCATGCTTCTGGATTGCCCGCGCTGAATCAATGGTGACTTGATCATCGGTAGCATCGCGATGTTCCATGCCAAGGTCGTAATACTCAAGATTGACATCGAGGTAAGGCAAGATCAACTTATCTTTGATGAACTGCCACATGATGCGAGTCATCTCATCGCCATCTAATTCAACGACAGTGCCCTGTACTTTGATCTTTGACATATTACATATCCTTTACATCAGCTTGTTTTGCACGCACTGCCTCTGCTGCTTCTTTAAGAGAAGCAACTTCAGAATCAGTGAGCTTGCTTTCAACAACTTTGCGAATACCTGACTTGCCGAGCTCTGCTTCTACTCCAAGATAGACGCCAGAAATTCCGTATTCGCCATCAACCCATGCGCAGACCGGCATGATTTCGCCTGAATCTTCAATGACGGCCTTTGCCATGCGAGCTGCTGCTGCAGATGGCGCGTAGTAAGCAGAACCTGTCTTGAGCAGCGCCACAACTTCAGCGCCACCATTACGGGTGCGATCTACTAGTTCGTCGATTTCAGCTTGTGACAATTTATCTGAAAGTGGAACTCCATTAACGGTGCAGCGACTAGGAACTGGCACCATGGTGTCACCGTGTGAACCAAGGGTAAGAGTCTTTACTGTGCCGACTGGAACGTTGAGCTTTTCAGCGACAAAGTTGGTGAAGCGCGCGGTATCGAGCATTCCAGCCTGACCCATCACGCGATTCTTTGGAAAGTTGGTCGCAATTTGTGCAAGGGCTGTCATCTCATCAAGTGGATTTGAAACCACGATAATGACTGCATTTGGTGAATGCTTTGCAATATTTTCAGCAACGCCTCGGACGATTCCGGCGTTAACTCCAATGAGATCCATACGGCTCATTCCTGGCTTACGTGGAAGACCTGCAGTAATGACTACAACATCGGAGTTGGCAGTCTTTTCGTAGCCGGCACCTTCAGGTGTTGTGGTTGCGCCAGTAATCTTTGTTTCAAAACCTTCGATTGAACGAGATTGATTCATATCGAGCGCCAAGCCTTCGGGCTTTCCTTCAAGAATATCTGTGAGAACAACTTCGTCGAAGATGTTGTACTCAGCGAGCCGGAGAGCTGTAGTTGAACCGTAGAAACCTGCACCTACAACGGTGACTTTCTTTGCCATGATGATCCCTTTGAGCGAGTTGTCCCAATACTTTGATATCGGGTTATCTTGATATCGAGCGAACTCTACAACCCCTTCGGAAGGGCGATAGCCAGCCCAAAGAGCACAAGCGCAATCGCAAGTGGGAGGTAACGCTCAAACTTACGTTCATTCCATTGTGCGAGGGCAATCACAGCTGTTCCGGCCGAGATTGCAAGGGCGCCTGAGCGAACAAATCCGGCGATACCTGCAATAACACCGAGCGCAATAATGAAATATGCCACGCGAAGTTGAAGAGAAGTTATCGCTCGCATGCATCGACCACATTCGTTAACAGCATGGCGCGAGTCATTGGTCCGACTCCCCCAGGCATTGGCGCAACAAAAGCTGCGACGTTCATGACAGATGGATCCAGATCGCCAACAAGTCCGGCAGAGGTACGAGAGATTCCAACATCAAGAACTGTAGCGCCAGGTTTGACCATATCTCCTTTGAGAAAGTGCGCTTGTCCGATAGCTGCAACAACGATATCGGCGCGCTTGGTATGAAAAGCCAAATCTCTTGTTCCGGTATGCGTCAAAGTCACAGTTGCATTTTCGGCTTTGCGTGTGAGTAGCAAACCGAGCGGGCGGCCAACTGTGAGTCCACGACCAATAACAACAACCTCCGCTCCGGCGAGTGGAATTTTGTAGTGGTTAATAAGTTCAACAATTCCGCGCGGTGTACAAGGAAGTGGTGCGGCATATCCTGCAACCAATCTTCCCAAATTCATTGGGTGTAAACCATCGGCATCTTTATCAGGATCAATTGCTTCCAAAATTATCTGAGTATTTATTGCGCCAGGAAGCGGAAGTTGAACGATGTAACCGGTGCACTCTTTGGCTGCATTGAGGTCGCGAACGGCTGCAAGAACATCAGATTGTGTAGCGGTCGCTGGTAAATCTATGCGGATAGAGTTAATTCCGACCTCTTGGCAATCACGATGTTTGCCGCTGACATACGAGTGTGACCCCGGGTCATCTCCGACAAGAATTGTGCCAAGCCCAGGAGTAATACCTTTTGCTTCGAGCGCAGCTGTACGTTGGGCAAGGTTTGCTTTGATGGAAGCAGCGAGAGACTTGCCATCAAGTAATTGTGCGCTGCTCATAAGGCCATCCTATTGCGTGTTTTATGCGTGAGAGAAATGTCGGGTGTTGGTGAAGAACATTGCCACGCCTGCTCGCTCTGCTGCCGCAATCACCTCTTCATCGCGCACGCTTCCACCTGGTTGCACGATTGCTATGACCCCAGCTGTTGTGAGTATTTCTAGCCCATCTGCAAAAGGGAAGAAAGCATCTGATGCGGCAACGCTATTGCGCACTCGATCACCAGCACGATCAACAGCAAGTTTTGCAGAGTCAACTCGATTGACTTGGCCCATCCCAATACCAACTGCTGCGCCATTACTTGCGAGCAGTATGGCGTTGCTCTTTACTGCGCGGACTGCGCGCCAAGCAAACTGTAGATCGGCAAGCACTTCAGATGAGACGGGAGCACCTGTTACTTGCTTCCAGTTCTTTGCGTCATCTCCTGCAGCGCTTATCAAATCGGTCTCTTGCACGAGTGTGCCGCCAGATACGGGGCGAATTTCAAGCGGTGAAATTCGTGTTACTGGGCAAGTCAAGATGCGAATCGACGGCTTCTTCATCAAGATTTCGAGCGCACCGCTTTCATATTCGGGCGCGATGATTACCTCTGTAAAGACTTCTGAAACTTGTGATGCCATTGCAACTGTTATGGTGCGATTTGCAGCAATCACTCCACCGAAGGCAGAGACAGGATCGCAGGCATGCGCTTTGGTATAGGCATCTGCAATATCGCTACCGATTGCTACACCACACGGATTGGCATGCTTAATAATTGCAACACATGGTTGAGAGTGATCTAAAGCTGCCCGCCAAGCAGCATCGGCATCGATGTAATTGTTAAATGACATCTCTTTGCCATGCGACTGCACCGCGTTAACAATTCCAGGTGGTCCACCTCGATAGATAGCGGCCTGTTGGTGAGGATTTTCTCCGTAACGCAGAGCGCTCTCTCGCTTGTAGATGAGTCCAAACCAATCCAAATCTTGCATCTGATAACTGATAGTCGAACCGAGCCAGCTTGCGATTGTCAGATCATATTCGGCTGTGGTTCTAAAGACATCGAGAGCTAAGCGCTTGCGCTCTTCATCTGTAAAGCCTCCTGCCTTGAGGGCAGCAATAGCTTGGTCATATTGGCTTTCGTGGCACACAACTGCAACTGATCCGTGGTTCTTAGCAGCCCCTCGTAGCATCGATGGGCCACCAATATCAATCTGCTCGATGCATTCTGCAAAATCAGCACCCGATGCAATGGTTGCTGCAAAGGGATAGAGGTTAATGACAACGAGATCAAAGGGTGCAATATCAAGATCTGCGATTGCTGCAAGATGTTCAGGGTTACTTTGATCTGCCAGAATTCCAGAATGAATACGTGGGTGGAGAGTCTTTACACGTCCGCCCATAATCTCTGGAAACTCTGTGTATTCACTTACCTCTATGACCGCAATTCCCGCGGCTGCAAGGGTTTTAGCTGTTGAACCTGTTGAGAGAATTTCAACGCCGGCTTCTTGCAGTGCGCTACCGAGTTCAAGTAGCCGTGATTTTTCATAGACGCTGACTAACGCACGTCTTATAGGTTTGCGATTAGCCATTGCCTTTTCTCCAGAATCTTGTTCAGCGATTGCTCTGCTCGAGTGTGGGAAGCAGTGCAGCAATGGTCGCGACGATGAGACCTCGTTCCTTAATCTTAATGCGTTCATGAAGTGACTCTTCGGTATCACCCGGAAGAACCGCCACCGTCTCTTGCGCAATGACTTGTCCAGTGTCGATTCCCGCATCCACCCAATGAATTGTGGTTCCTGTCTCGCTTACGCCGGCCGTAAGGGCATCGCGAACAGCATGAGCGCCTGGGAATGCCGGCAGCAGTGCTGGATGGCTGTTTATGATGCGAAACTTTTCAGTGATGCGATGAGACAAGATGCGCATAAATCCTGCGCTGACAACCAGATCTGGGCGAAGTGCTGCAATCAAGGTCTCGAGTTCGCGATCCCATTCACTGCGATCGGTCAGCATAGGAATTGTAAAAGTTTCGATTTTGGCGCGATGAGCGCGATCCAATACCTGCGCACCTTTTTGATCAGAGATCACAGCGACAATATCGCAGGCAAGTTGCCCATTTGTTACTGCATCAAATATTGCCTGTGCCAGTGTTCCGCTACCGGATGCCAATATGACGATGCGCTTCATGAACTAACTCTTTACCGAAAGTCGTTTATTCATTATGAACGTTGTTGCAGCCGCTCCTGCTCCAATTTCAATTGCAATCGAAAGCACAAACTTCCAGATAGAGACTCCCATGGCACCCATCTCGGTAGTCAATAGCGCACCGCTGCCAAGATATGCCAGCAACGTTGCCAGTGCGAGCGTTAAGAGATAGCTCTGAATGAGCGTCTGTAATCCGTGGGCAAGAGCCCACCATGCTAAGAGAACACCAAGTCCGATAAAGAAGAGAACTCCCAACAAGGCAAGCGGATGTCGTGAAGTTGGCAAAATTCCTAAAAGAGGAAGCGCTGGTATTTGCCCTAATTGATACCACCATGGAGAAACAATTGTTCCTGCTCCAACTGCCAGGCCCGTTCCAGAGAAGTAAGAGGCAATAGCAACTGCCGCGTTGGGGAGATAGAGCACGTTGAGAAAGAGCAGCAGTAGTCCACCAAAGAAACCAGGTTGAAGAGAGATGGTGATGGTCTTTACTTGCGTGAAGTTAGAGAGAAGCAAAAGCGTTGCAGCTACAAGAGATACGCCCATGTAGATCGCTGTAATGCGAAGTGCGATACGAAGGGAGCGAGAAGGGCTCACGCGATATCCAGCGCTCATGGTGGCAAGCAGGCAGAGAAGAAATCCAAAAATAGGCGCTAAATACCACTGCGGAGTAACTGCAGTTGAACCGCTCACGAAGGCAAGAGCAGTCAGAAGAACTGCATACATTGAAGAAAATATGAGTCGCACTCCATTGATGTCATGGAAGTCGCCCTGCAATCTATCGATTGCTCTATTAAAAGCTGCGCGAATTACTAAGAAGGGAAGAACTAATCCACCAATAGGAAGAAAGGTGAGATATCCAGGAAGTGAGGTGGGTGGAAGCGCTAATTGGAAGGGAAGATGATGAGTGCCAAGCCAAATCCATACTGCGCCACGGATGGGATCAGATGTATTGCCGCTGGCACTCCCAGCTGTAGCCCAAGCAATCAGCGCAATAAAGGAGAACGGCAACAACAAGGTTGCAGCGCTGCGGATGACATGTGACAACGAGACCGAGAGGACACGTTGCATTGTCGTGTTATCGGCCTAGTAGACCGCGCATTAATTGCGCTGTTTCACTTGGAGTCTGACCAACCTTTACGCCGGCTGCTTCGAGAGCATCTTTCTTAGCCTGCGCAGTTCCAGATGAGCCAGAGACAATTGCACCTGCGTGTCCCATTCTTTCCTTCTGGCGCAGTAAAGCCTGCAACATAACCAACGACAGGCTTGCGAACATACTCTGCAATAAAGGCGGCGGCGCGCTCTTCAGCATCTCCACCGATTTCACCAATCATGACAATAGCTTCTGTTTCGGGATCATCCTGGAAAGCGCGTAAGCAATCGATATGTGTTGTACCGATTACTGGATCTCCACCAATACCAACCGCTGTTGAGAATCCGATATCGCGTAGCTCGTACATCATCTGATAAGTAAGTGTTCCTGATTTTGAAACAAGTCCAATTGGTCCACGCTTTGTGATATCGCTTGGGATAATTCCAACATTTGATTGTTCAGGGCTAATCAAACCTGGGCAGTTAGGTCCAATAATCTGCGTCTTGCCCTTCTGAAGTGAATAGGCATAGAAGTAGGCGGAGTCATGTACTGGAATACCTTCAGTGATGACAACTACAAGCGGCATAGCAGCATCGATCGCATCAATAACCGCAGCTTTAGCAAACTTAGGTGGTACGAATACAACTGAAACGTTTGCACCAGTTGCTGCCATAGCTTCGGCGACTGTGTTGAAGACGGGCAGTGATGTGCCATCGATATCAACGACTTGGCCACCTTTACCTGGGGTAACTCCACCTACAACCTTTGTGCCAGATGCCAACATGCGACGAGTGTGCTTTGTTCCTTCAGATCCCGTCATTCCTTGCACAATGACCTTGCTTGTTGAATTGATAAAGATTGACATTACTTTGCCGCCAATTCTGCAGCGCGCGATGCTGCTCCATCCATAGTTTCAGATTGCTCTACCAATGGATGGTTAGCAGCGTTAAGGATTGCTCGTCCTTCAACCACGTTATTTCCATCGAGGCGCACCACGATTGGTTTGGTCGCCTTTGGGCCCAGGAGTTCTAGCGCCTGCACAATGCCATTTGCAACCGCATCACATGCAGTAATTCCACCAAAGACGTTGACGAAGACGCTCTTCACATCAGGATCACCCAAGATAATTGAAAGGCCATCTGCCATTACTTGAGCTGATGCACCGCCTCCGATATCAAGGAAGTTTGCAGGGCGCATGCCACCGAACTTTTCGCCCGCATAAGCGACGACATCGAGGGTAGACATCACAAGGCCTGCACCATTGCCGATAATTCCAACCTGTCCGTTATCAAGCTTTACGTAATTCAAGCCCTTTTCTTTCGCTGCGGCTTCTAGAGCATTTGCAGTGTCATGATCGACTAGAGCTTCGTGGTCTGGCTGACGGAAATCCGCATTTTCATCAAGGGTGACCTTGCCATCGAGTGCAACGATTCGGCCATCTTCAGTTTTTACTAGTGGATTTACCTCAACAAGAGTGGCATCCTCTGATTGAAAAGTTTCCCAAAGCTTGACTAAAACATCAGCGACTTGGTCGGCAACGTCGGTCGGGAACTGTGCTTGCGCAACGATCTCTTTCGCCTTAGCCAATGAAATTCCTTCTACTGCAGATACTGGAACTTTGGCCAATTTTTCTGGCGCAGTATGTGCAACCTCTTCAATATCCATTCCGCCGGCAACAGATGCCATTACAAGAAAGGTTCGGTTAGAGCGATCGAGGAGAATTGATACATAGTATTCAGAGGCAATTGGTGCAGCCTGTGCAATCATCACCTTATGAACAGTATGTCCCTTGATATCCATCCCAAGAATTGCGCCAGCTTTTTCAAAAGTATCATCGGCATCAAGGGCTAGCTTTACTCCGCCTGCCTTACCGCGGCCACCAACCTTAACCTGCGCCTTTACGACAACTTTGCCGCCCATCTTCGCTGCAGCGTTACGCGCTTGTTCAGCAGTTGTTGCAACGGCGCCTTGTAAAACAGGAACTGTGTGCTTTTCGAAGAGATCGCGTGCTTGGTATTCGTAGAGATCCACTAATTGCTCCTCATGGGTGCGCGTCGTCAGTAGGGCAATCTTAAGTGGTTATTTTAAAGAGCCGTGACAGGGGCATAGCGCAGCAAAAGGCGTTTATCGCCGTATTGGCCGAAGTTGATTGTCGCCTCTGCCTTATCTCCATCACCTGCAAGGGCAACAACTGTTCCAAGGCCGAATGTGTCATGTGACACACGCTGTCCAACCGCAAGTTCCATCGCAGTTGATTTCTTTCCTGTTGCACGTGGTGGTGGCGCTGATGGAAGGCGAGATTTCTTTATAGCAGATGGCGAGAAGCTAGAACGAGTTTCATTTTTCCATTCAATGAGCTCTGCCGGAATTTCATCAAGAAAACGTGAAGCAGGGTTGTAGCGAGGTGAACCAAAGGTAAGGCGATACTCAGCGCGCGAAATATAGAGACGTTTTTCAGCTCGGGTTAAGCCAACGTAAGCCAGACGTCTTTCCTCTTCGATTTCACGGGGATCATCAAGTGTTCGTGTATGCGGAAAAATTCCATCTTCCATGCCGGTCAGAAATACTGTTGGAAACTCAAGACCTTTTGCAGTGTGGAGAGTCATCAAGGTAACAACTCCCCCATGGTCTTCGCCATCGGGAATCTCGTCGGCATCTGCAACTAATGAAACTTTCTCGAGGAAGCCTGATAGTGAAATTTCTTCATCTTCACCGAGTTCTTCAAAGGGGCGCTCCTCATACTCCATAGAAGCTGAGACAAGTTCTTGTAAGTTTTCAACGCGGACTTCATCTTGAGGGTCTTTACTATTTTCCAACTCAGTCATTAGCCCTGATTGTTCTAGTACTGCTTCAATAATCACCGATGGCTTGGTTTTTGCTTCCACCAGCGTTTGCAGCGCAATCAGCATCTGAGTAAAGGTAGCAATCGATTGTGCTGCTTTATTGGGAACACCTGTTGCCTCAGTAACGCGCAACAGCGCGTTCCAGAAGGAGATTCCTTGAGCGCTTGCGAAGGCTTCGACCTCTTCGAGGGCACGGTCGCCAATGCCACGTTTAGGCAAGTTAATGATGCGGCGTAGCGAAACTTCATCATCAGGGTTTGCCAGCACTCGTAAGTACGCCAGTAAATCCTTGACCTCTTTGCGTTCGTAGAAGCGCAAGCCACCGACTACCTTGTAAGGAATAGCAGCGCGCATAAAAATTTCTTCAAAGATACGAGATTGGGCGTTAGTACGATAGAAAACAGCTGTATCTCCGGGATTTGATTGCCCTAAATCTTGTAAAGAGCGGATCTCAGATTTAATGAATTCAGCTTCGTCATATTCAGATTCGGCCACATAACCGATTAAGGGTGCGCCAGATCCAGCATCTGACCAGAGGTTCTTCTCTTTCCGTGATTCATTTTTGGTGATGACCGCATTGGCTGCGTTGAGAATGTTCTGAGTCGAGCGGTAATTCTGTTCTAGGAGCACGGTGGTGGCGTTTGGGTAGTCAACTTCGAATTGCAAGATGTTACGGATGGTGGCACCGCGGAACCCATAGATTGATTGATCGGCATCACCTACTACACAGAGTTCGGCAATCGGATAGCCATCACCTTCGGTGCCGGTGAGCTCTTTGATGAGGGCGTACTGAGCATGGTTGGTATCTTGATATTCATCCACCAAGATATGGCGAAAACGTGATCGAAAACGTGCCTTTGCTTCAGGGTGTTTCTGTAGCACCTGGACAGTTTTCATAATCAAATCATCGAAATCCATGGCATTTGCTTGCTGTAGCCGCTTTTCATACATGGTGTAAACATCAGCGACAATCGTTTCAAATTGATTGGTGGCTTTGCTTAAGTATTCATATGGAGTCTGTAACTCATTCTTTGCATTTGAAATCAGATGTTGAAATTGACGGGCGGGATATCGCTTTGAATCTAAATTCAGGGTCTCCATCACTCGAGAAATTAACTTCTGTGAATCTGCTGAGTCATAGATGCTAAAGGAGCTGCTGTATCCCAAACGTTCAACTTCTTGGCGCAACATGCGAACGCATGATGAGTGAAAAGTTGAGACCCACATCGATTTCGCGATTGGGCCTACTAGCTCTGCTACACGTTCTTTCATTTCGCCAGCAGCTTTATTGGTAAAGGTAATTGCCAAGATTTCGTAGGGACGTACTTCTCGCCGGGCCATGATGTAGGCAATACGTCTTGTTAATACGCGCGTCTTGCCCGAACCTGCACCTGCTACTACCAATAAAGGAGAGCCCGCATGCGCAACCGCCTTCTGTTGCTCGGGGTTAAGTCCCTCGAGCAATGGGTCGGTCACGGTCATGGCGGGCAGTCTATTAGGCTTCACCCACACGAGAAGATAAAGGTGAGTTGTGGAACCGATAGCCGATTCAGAAATCAAGCGCGTTCTAGTGGTAAATGCCCACCCCGATGATTCGGACTTCGGCGCATCTGGAACCATCTCACAATGGGTACAAGCAGGTATCTCTGTTGCATATGTGCTCTGCACCAACGGAGATCAAGGTGGCGAAGCATCTTCTTACTCCCGCGAAGAAATGCCAGCAGTTCGTCAACGTGAACAACGCGCAGCATGCGCAACCCTTGGAATTAGCGATGTTACATTTTTAAATTATGTTGATGGCCATCTCGAGCCAACCTTGCAGTTACGTAAAGATATTATTCGTCAGATTCGTCGCGTCCAACCAGATCGCATCATCTGCCAATCACCTGAAAGAAACTGGGAACGAATTGGCGCAAGCCACCCAGATCACCTAGCTGCAGGAGAAGCAACTATTCAGGCTGTCTACCCTGATGCACGAAACCCTTACGCCTTTACCGATTTACTTGAAAAGGAAGGGCTTCAACCTTGGAAAGTTCGCGAAGTGTGGATGCAAGGACATGCGCATCCAGATCACTTTGTAGATATCACCGACACATTCCACTTTAAAATCGCAGCGCTTAAAGAACATGCATCACAGACCGGACATATGGAGAACTTGGAAGAGATGTTGCGAGAATGGGGTCAACGTAACGCCGGTATTGGCGGACTTCCTGAAGGTCGAATCGCTGAAGCTTTTAAGATTGTAAATACTGATTAATTCGTAGCCCTTATTTGGCGCTAGCCTTAACGATTTCTACCATCTGGATTGGATAACCATCGGGCGCATAGATTGCTTGATTTCCACTCATCTTGTAAGCGCCGACTTCGCCGATCTTCTGCACTAAATCAAGGCCTTTGGTGATCTTTCCCCAGATTGTGTACTTGGGTGGAAGGTATGTCTCTTTATAGACCAAGAAGAACTGTGAACCATTTGTCTTTGGTCCAGAGTTTGCCATGGCAACGGTGCCTGCAGGGTAATTCGCAGGTCCATCTTTCGGCAGGTTTTCGTCGGCATAACCTTTCCAGCCAGTTGGAGAACCTCCACCTGAAAGTGTGGGGTCTCCACACTGCAGTACGAAAATTCCCTCAGTAGTTAATCTGTGGCAAAGAGTCTTGTTGTAGTAACCAGCATTTGCAAGAGTGGAAAGCGCATTGACTGTTATGGGCGCCTTGCTGCCCAACATTGAAATCACGATGTCACCGCAATTTGTTTTGAGGGTAAGAGACTTAGTATTTGGCTTTGCTGATGCCGCAGGTTGCTTAACAGTCTTAGGGGTCGAGCTCTTTGATGTTGGTGTTTTACAACCAGGAACTGTGACGGGACGTTCGGCTGCTTGTACTGATGTCGTAATCAGCGTTGTAGATGCAATAAGCGCCAGCGCAATTGTCGCAATCTTCGCAGTTCTAAACATTATCTAATTCCTATTCCCATTCAATCGTTCCAGGCGGCTTGCTAGTGACATCAAGAACTACGCGATTAACCTCACGAACCTCATTGGTAATTCGAGTGGATATCTTCTCAAGAACTTCATAAGGAATGCGAGACCAATCGGCTGTCATAGCGTCTTCGCTCGATACCGGACGTAACACAATGGGGTGTCCATAGGTGCGACCGTCGCCTTGCACACCTACGCTGCGCACATCTGCTAGCAGAACAACGGGGCACTGCCAGATCACGCGATCAAGACCTGCAGCCTTTAATTCTTCACGGGCAATGACATCTGCTTCGCGCAAAATATCTAGACGCTCTTTGGTGACTTCACCGATGATGCGAATTCCAAGTCCAGGGCCTGGGAAAGGTTGGCGCCAGACAATTGCTTCAGGCAGTCCTAGTTCAAGGCCGACATGGCGCACTTCATCTTTAAAGAGCGTGCGCAGTGGTTCAACAAGAGTGAACTTCAAATCATCTGGCAGTCCGCCAACATTGTGGTGCGACTTAATGTTGGCAGTTCCGGTGCCTCCACCCGATTCGACAACATCGGGATAGAGGGTGCCTTGCACCAAAAATTCAACGTCGCCACCTGCTGCAATATCGCGGGCTGCCTTCTCAAAAGAGCGGATGAATTCGCGCCCAATAATTTTCCGCTTTTCCTCAGGATCTGTAACTCCGGCAAGAGCGCCTAGGAATTGATCAACAGCATCTACGACAACGAGTTCAATACCAGTTGCTGCAACGAAGTCACGTTGTACCTGCTCTGATTCACCGCTGCGCAGCAAGCCATGATCGACAAAGACGCAGGTAAGTTGCTTGCCTACAGCGCGTTGCACAATCGCAGCTGCGACAGCTGAGTCAACTCCACCTGATAGGCCACAAATTACTCGCTTGGTTCCGATTATTGCCTTGGCTTTTGCGACTTCATCTTCTGCGATATTTGCAGTTGTCCATGATGGCTTACATCCTGCAATATTGATAAGCCAGTTCTGCAAAATCGCCTGGCCATGTTCGGTGTGCAGTACTTCTGGATGAAACTGAACTCCTGCTAACTTTCCGGATGAATCTTCAAATGCTGCAATCGGGGTATCACTCGTTGCAGCGCTGACGGTAAAACCAGCAGGTGCTTGAGAAACCGCATCCCCATGAGACATCCAGACAGATTGTGAATCGGGAAGTCCAGCAAAGACTTTTGAACCGCTCTTTACTGAAAGCGGTGTGCGTCCAAACTCAGATTTGCCTGTCTGGGCAACTACTCAGTTAAGCGCTGCAGCCATTGTTTGAAAGCCATAACAAATACCGAATACTGGAATTCCCAGCGAAAAGATTGCGGGGTCGACCTTAGGAGCGTGATCTGCGTAGACAGATGAAGGGCCACCCGAAAGGATGATTGCTTCCGGGTTCTTGGCGCGCACATCAGCTGCAGTAATTGATGATGGAATGATCTCTGAATACACCTTCGCTTCGCGCACGCGACGAGCGATCAACTGCGCATATTGCGCCCCAAAATCGACAACAAGTACGCCGTGGCTAGCGGCCATGAATAACCACATCTACGCGCTGGAAAGATTTCACATCAGAGTATCCGCAGGTTGCCATTGCGCGGCGAAGGGCTCCAAAGAGATTCATTGAACCATCTGAAGTATGTGATGGACCGACAAGGACTTCTTCAAGAGTTCCAACAGTGCCAACGTTCATGCGCGCACCTCGTGGAAGTTCTGGATGGTATGCCTCAGAACCCCAGTGCCAACCAAGTCCGGGAGATTCAACAGCTTTAGCAAGCGCTGATCCCATCATCACAGCATCTGCGCCACATGCAATCGCCTTTGAGATATCGCCCGACTTACCAATAGAACCATCAGCAATAACGTGCACATAACGTCCGCCAGATTCATCGAGGTATTCGCGACGAGCAGCCGCAACTTCAGCAACGGCAGATGCCATAGGTACTTCAATGCCCAATACAGAACGCGTTGTGTGCGCTGCTCCGCCACCAAAACCAACGAGAACACCAGCAGCTCCGGCACGCATCAAGTGAAGCGCACCCGTTGTGGTTGCCACTCCACCTACGATGACAGGAACATCGAGTTCGTAAATAAACTTCTTGAGGTTAAGCGCCTCATTTTCAGCTGCAACATGTTCTGCTGAAACTGTTGTTCCGCGAATCACGAAGATATCAACTCCAGCATCAATGACTGCCTTATGAAGTTCAGCGGTTCGTTGCGGAGAAAGCGATGCACCCACTGTGACGCCAGCATCACGAATCTGCTTGATGCGCTCTTTGATGAGTTCGGGGCGAATCGGAGCGCTATAAATTTCTTGCATACGGCGAGTGGCATGCTTATCTGGCATCGATGCAATTTCGCCAAGTGGAATACGTGGATCGTCATAACGAGTCCATAGGCCTTCGAGGTTAAGTACGCCAAGACCGCCCAGCTTTCCGATTGCGATTGCTGTTTCTGGTGAGACCACTGAATCCATTGGAGCTGCAAGAAGTGGAAGATCGAACTTGTAGGCATCAATCTGCCAAGCAGTTGAGACATCTTCAGGAGTACGTGTGCGACGGCTAGGGACGATGGCGATATCGTCGAAAGAGTAGGCCTGGTGAGCGCGTTTTCCGGGAGCGATTTCAATATCCATAGTTATTTCTTCTTGCTGTAGTTAGGGGCATCGGCCACATGCAAGACATCATGTGGGTGGCTCTCTTGTAAGCCAGCGGCAGTAATTTGAATCAGGCGACCTTCGCGTCGGAGCGTTTCAATATCAGGAGCGCCGGCATATCCCATTCCGCTGCGCAATCCACCTACAAGTTGGTGCACAACTTCAGCGACTGGGCCGCGATAGGCAACTTTTCCTTCGATACCTTCAGGAACCAACTTATCTTCGGAGAGAACGTCATCTTGCATGTAGCGATCTTTGGAATATGACTTCTTTTCACCGCGTGATTGCATCGCACCAAGTGAGCCCATTCCGCGATATGCCTTGTACTTACGTCCATCAATTTCAACGAGTTCGCCCGGTGATTCTTCGCATCCAGCGAGAAGAGAGCCGAGCATTACGGAATGCGCACCGGCAACGATTGCTTTGACGATATCGCCAGAATATTGCAGGCCGCCATCGGCGATTAAGGGAATGCCAGCTTTGTTACAAGCTTTAGATGCTTCCATGATTGCAGTTACTTGAGGAACCCCAACGCCTGCGACTACGCGCGTTGTGCAAATTGATCCTGGGCCTACGCCAACTTTGACAGCATCGGCACCCGCGTTGATCAGTGCCTGCGCACCGGCGCGAGTAGCAACGTTGCCGCCAATAACTTCTGTTGTTGGTGAATATTGTTTGATGCGGGCAATTGCCTCAAGAACAGCGCGGTGATGACCATGGGCTGTATCAACTACAACCACATCAACGCCAGCATCAATCAAAACTTGGGCGCGGGCAAATCCATCATCGCCAACGCCTACGGCAGCCCCGGCAAGCCCCACGTTCTTTACTAACTTCACGTGGGTGACTTGCTCATCAATAGGAAGGTTGCGGTGAATGATGCCAATACCGCCGGCTTTTGCCATAGCGATCGCCATCGTGGATTCAGTAACGGTATCCATAGCCGATGAGACCACTGGCACTGCCAAGGTGATGTTGCGCGTTAAACGAGTGGAGGTATCTACCTCAGAAGGAACGACATCAGATGCGTCGGGAAGAAGAAGGACATCGTCATATGTCAGGCCAAGGAGCGCGACCTTCTCAGAATCAATCATCGCAAGCGCTCCTCACTTCTTTTCGCAAGTGGGCAGTCTACCTGCTCAATTAGGCGCCTAGCGCCTGCGCAATTTCCTCGCAGGCATGCTCAAGTCCCTCAGCCTTAATGACTTCATCGCATGTCAACGAATCCCAACCTGGCCCGCCGACAACTACACGAGGGGCAGGGCGAATTGCAGGGATTTCTCGCCAGTATTTCTCTTCTGCATTCTTGGCTAGTTGTGCCCACAAGAAAATTGCAGGAGGCGCGCATCGCGTAACCATCGCTGAAAGCGCTGTCAGTGGGGTACGTGCACCTAGAACATAGGTTTGGATATTTCTTTCACAGAGCGCCGCAGCGAGCGCATAGATAGGAAGCGAGTGAAGCTCTTCGCCGACTGCAGCTAATAGAACAGGGCGTGAATTTACTGGCTTCTTCAACTCAACGACGCGGTTATGCATAGTGCGGGTGAGAATTTCAGAGAAGAGATGCTCTACCTCAATCCCCTTCTGTTCAGTCTCCCAATCTTGGCCAATCAGAAAGAGGGTTGGCACAATGACATCAGCCCATGCGCCTTCAACGCCATACGTAGCGATTTCGTGAGTGAGAGTCTCTTCTACAAATTGACGATCAAAACTTTGTAGCGCCTTATAGATTGCATCAACGACATCTTCACGAACTTCAATGCCTTTGACGATCTTTGACAACTTTACTTGGCCCTTAAATTCACGAGCTTGCTCTGCCGCATCACATGGAGCAACTCCTGCGACTATCAGACGTCGCATCATCGTTAGCTTTGCTAAATCACTAGGGCAGTACCTACGGTGCTCGCCTTCAACGTGTTCCGAAGGTCCGAGTCCATATCGGCGATCCCATGTTCGTAGGGTCGCTGGAGCCACACCGATACGGCGGGCTACTGCGGCCACCGTCAGCTTCTCTTCGACTTCCCCAGAAGACATGGCGCTATCGTCCCCTCTAGTGGGAGAACTCACCACCTGAAAATCGGACATTTCGCACTTTGAACAACTTTTGGCGCGTTAGATGCTTGAACAACTTATGAATCGGTTGTATCTTATATTCAAGCACGACAAAGGAGAGAAGCTATGGCTGAACTATCACGTCTACCGCAACCAATCGCAGAGGTATGGGAATGGCAGTACGAAGGCGCATGCCGCGATAAAGAGCCTGAGATGTTCTTCCATCCCGATGGAGAGCGTGGCCCACGTCGCCGCAATCGCGAGAACGCCGCAAAGGCTGTCTGCGCGAGCTGCCCTGTTATCCAAGCGTGCCGCGATCATGCACTTGCAGTTCAAGAACCTTATGGAATCTGGGGCGGTCTTTCAGAAGATGATCGCGCTGCCATCTTGGCTCGTCGCGGAATCACACTCGTTCCAAACGCATCATAAATTTAATTCCCTCCCTCAAAAGAAAATCCCCCGTGGGCAACCACGGGGGATTTCTTATTTCTACTACTACTTAGTGTGAGTGTCCACCAGGTCCATGTGAGTGACCGTGTCCACCTGCTGCTGGCTCTGCATCTGCTGGGCGTTCAAAGACAACAGCTTCTGTTGTAATGAACATTGCAGCAATAGAGGCAGCGTTAGCAAGTGCTGAACGAGTCACCTTTACTGGATCAATAACACCATCTTTTGCAAGATCGCCATAGACATCAGTTGCAGCGTTGAAGCCTTCATTTGGCTTAAGTGCGCGAACCTTTGACACTACAACGTAGCCTTCAAGGCCAGCGTTCTCTGCAATCCAACGAAGTGGCTCATCGCATGCCTTGCGCACGAGCGCAACGCCGACTGCCTTATCTCCGGTGAAGCCGAGGTTATCTTTAAGGGCATCAGCTGCATGCACAAGGGCAGCGCCTCCACCAATAACGATTCCTTCTTCAACTGCAGCGCGAGTTGCAGAGATAGCATCTTCAAGACGGTGCTTCTTCTCTTTGAGCTCTACTTCAGTATGTGCTCCGACCTTGATGACGCAGACGCCACCGGCGAGCTTTGCAACGCGCTCTTGTAGCTTTTCGCGATCCCAATCGGAATCTGATGCTGCCATTTCATTACGAAGTTCAGTAACGCGAGCAGCAACGCGAGCCTTGTCGCCAGCGCCATCAACGATGGTGGTTGCATCTTTGGTGATAACGATGCGACGTGCGCGACCGAGATCTTCCAGAGTTGCTGCTTCAAGCTTCATGCCGATTTCAGAGGTGATAACAGTTCCACCAGTCAGGATTGCCATATCTTCGAGCATCGCCTTACGACGATCTCCGAATCCTGGCGCCTTAACGGCAGCGGATGCAAAGACTCCACGCATGCGGTTTACAACGAGAGTCGAAAGCGCTTCACCTTCAATATCTTCAGCGATAATCAAAAGTGGCTTTCCTGCTTGCGAAACCTTCTCAAGGATAGGCAAGAGTTCAGCAAGTGCTGAGATCTTGTTTGAAGAGATAAGCACGTAAGCATCGTCTAGGACTGCTTCCATACGGTCTTGATCCGTGACGAAGTAAGGAGAGATGTAGCCCTTGTCGAATTGCATACCTTCTGTGAACTCGAGTTCGAGCGCAGTCGTTGATGCTTCTTCAACGGTGATAACGCCATCTTTGCCGACCTTATCCATCGCTTCTGCGATGAGGTCACCGATTGCACGGTCTTGAGCTGAAATGGTGGCAACGTCTGCGATCTGCGCCTTGTCCTTTACGACAGTTGCATTTTCGCGAAGGCGGTTTGAGACAGCTTCGACGGCTGCTTCGATACCCTGCTTAAGATCCATTGGCTGTGCGCCGGCGGCAAGGTTACGAAGACCTTCCTTGACCATAGCCTGAGCAAGAACTGTTGCAGTTGTAGTTCCATCGCCAGCGACATCGTTGGTCTTGGTAGCTACTTCCTTAACGAGCTGTGCGCCCATGTTTTCGATTGGATCAGAGAGTTCAATCTCTTTAGCAATTGTCACACCATCGTTTGTGATAGTTGGTGCACCAAATGACTTAGCGATGACAACGTTACGTCCCTTAGGGCCGAGCGTTACCTTGACGGTGTCAGCGAGCTGATTAACACCGCGTTCCATTGCGCGACGAGCGTGCTCGTCGAATTCCAACATCTTGCCCATGGGCTACTTCTCGATGATCGCGAGAATGTCGCGAGCAGATAGGACGAGGTACTCCTCGTTGTTGTACTTAACTTCAGTTCCGCCGTACTTGCTGTAGAGAACGACATCGCCGACCTTTACATCCATTGGTACGCGAGCGCCGTCATCGAAACGACCTGGGCCTACGGCAACAACTGTGCCTTCCTGTGGCTTCTCTTTCGCTGTATCTGGGATGACAAGACCGGATGCTGTTGTTGTCTCGGCTTCATTTGCCTTCACAACGATGCGATCTTCGAGCGGCTTAATGGCTACTGCCATGGTTGTACTCCTTTAGCTATTTTTCGTTTGGTGTAAATCCACTTTGGTGGGGGCTCACCCGCGTTAGCAGTGTCGACCCTAGAGTGCTAACGCCAAGCCTATGGGGGGTTATTCCCGGCGGCAAATTGAAGAGCTAGAGACTGACTTGCTCGACCGGCAGGCTGGAATCGGCATCGAAGGCGCCCCGTGTGGCGGGCTTTCCGGCGCTGAGCATCAGGCTGCCCAGGGCTGCCACCATCGCTCCGTTATCGGTACAGAGGCCTGGCCTTGGAATTCGCAGTTCGATCCCCGCCTTGGCACATCGTTCGGTGGCCACGGCGCGCAGCCTGGAATTGGCGGCAACTCCCCCAGCAATCACAAGTGAATCGATACCTGTTGCCTTACATGCAGCAAGAGATTTGAGAAGCAAGACATCAACAACAGCTTCTTGAAACGAGGCGGCAACATCTGCGCGCACATATTCGGGAGTGCTCTCAAGGTAGCGAGCCACTGCTGTCTTTAGCCCGGAGAAAGAGAAATCATAGGGACGCGTTGCCCAGTCGTTTGATGTTGTTAGTCCTCGCGGAAAATCAATGGCGCTGGCAGAACCATCAATCGCGTCGCGATCAATAGCTGGGCCGCCCGGAAAACCAAGTTGCAGAATGCGCGCGATTTTATCGAAGGCTTCACCGGCTGCATCATCCATCGTTGCACCGAGCTTTGTGATTGAACCAGTGATGTCATTTACTTGCAGCAGCGATGAATGTCCGCCGCTGACAAGAAGAGCGATAGTCGGACGAGTTGGTTGGTCGTGAGTTAAGTAATCAACTGAGATGTGGGCCGCCAAATGATTAACACCATAGAGCGGGCGACCCAAACCTTGTGCTAGACCGCTGGCAGAGGCAACGCCAACTAGGAGTGCGCCAACTAAGCCAGGGCCAGCAGTTACGGCAACTGCATCAATATCGCGAAGTGAAATTTGAGATTCAGCAACAGCTCGTTCAATTGCAGGCAACATCGCTTCTAAGTGAGCACGGGATGCGATTTCAGGAACGACTCCCCCAAAGCGTGCGTGCTCATCAACACTTGATGCGATGACGTTGGCAAGCAAAGTACGCCCACGCACGATGCCAATTGCAGTTTCATCACATGAGGTTTCAATACCCAGAACTATTGGTTGCATTAGTTGAAGTCCTTACGCATCACAAAGGCATCCTGGCCAGGGCCGTAGTAATCCATCCGCACTGAAATCTTCAGATATCCCAGGCTCGTATAAAGCTCAATGGCTGCGCTATTGCTCTGCTCAACTTCGAGCATCATGGCGCTCGCCCCGCGCTCTTTCGACCACTGCTCGATCTGGCGCATGAATTCGCGGGCAATTCCTTGGCGACGAAAATCAGGTAGAACTGCAACGGTAAGAATGTCTGCTTCAACTCCTGGGGCTGGCAGAAATACTCCGCAATAACCGACAATCTTGTTATCTGACTCTGCCACTGACATATAACGAGTTGTAGGAATGCCTGCAAACTCTTCTTTAAACTGTGAGGTGCTCCACGGAGAATATGGAAAGAGCTCTTTCTCATACGTTGCAAGAACTGGAATATCTAAAGCGATGGGTTGGCGATAGGTAATCATCTGCGCTCCGCGGTAGGAACTGCATCTGGCCTACGTAAATACATAGGTTCAGTGACGTTCTGAGTTTCTGCTAGTGCGACCATCTTCTTCATATCTGGATAAACGCCAAAGATAAATCCATCTACTTGATCTGGTTTGCTCACATGAGGGCCATCGACTCGTGCACCATTTTCGTAGCGCGCCCAGTAAATCTCTTTACGGCGAGCATCTACCGCCACTGTGTAGTTGCTTTGCTCAACAGCAATCGCATCGAGTGAACAGATGCCAACGACAGGAATTGCGCGAGCTAGTGAAAATGCGTGGGCAAATGAAATACCCACCCGAAGTCCAGTAAATGGCCCTGGACCCATACCAACGACAACTCCAGTGACGGGCGCACATGTTTTCAAGGCTTTTGCCACCAGTTCAGAGAGGGCGCGACCATGGTCGGTTGCACCTTCATGAAACTCTTCAAAAATTACTTGGCCATCTTCAATAATTCCAACGATGGTGCGTGAAGTAGATGTATCAATCGCTAGCGAGATACTCATAGCGAAACCCCTTGCCAGCGGGCGCCAACTGTCTTGATGGCTACCTCGCGAACTTCGTCGCTGCGATCGATAGTGATCTCAAGTCGCTCTTCACTTAAACGAGCAGATTCTGCGCCTGCCCATTCAATAACGGTGACCGCGCCTTCTCGGGGTGAATCTAAATCAAGATCATCTAGAAAGGCTGCTGCGTTGCCGCCCTCAAGTAAGCGATAGGCATCAACATGAATCAGTGGAAGTGGCCCTTTATGGATGCGGGCGATAACAAAGGTGGGAGAGGTAACGTCACTGATTCCCAGTGCTTCACCGATTCCTTGCACCAGTACTGTTTTTCCTGCACCTAGCGGACAGCTGAGAAGGATGAGGTCTCCTGCTTGGCAGAGCTTGCCGATACGCATACCGAGAGCGTGCATCTGGTCAGCGGTTGCAATCTTCACTCATGAAGGATAGTTGAAGAAAAAGAAGAAGGGCCCCGGTCTCCCGAGGCCCTTCTACTTTGACTTACTAATTAGAAGTTGTACTTCAAATCAGCTGGTCGATAATCGATGTCGCCATTGAGGTATGGAACCTTTGTCGCGATGTATTCAACGTACTTCGCTGTTGGAACCTTTCCAGAACGTGCAGCCACTGCGAGCATATCTACCCATGCCTTGGTCTGCTTCTTTGTGAAGGCCTGGTGGCCAACACCTGATGGAGATCCTGGACCTGTGAGGTCAGGAAGTCCTGCAGCGGTGAACTTGGTGTAAGTCTCTGGAGTCATCGCATAGAGAGCAAGTGTGTTCCAGACAGGCTTTGGACCCTTCTTGGAAGCTTCCCACTTAGCAAGTTCTGCTTCGTAGACTTCACGCTTCTTATCCACATAACGGGCTGAGTTACCTGAGAAGACAAGGCGATCAGCTTCGTTAGCAATAAGAATCGTTGGGTGCTTTGAAGTAAATGTTGATTTATCCAAAGCTTTGAACTTAGCGATTGCATCAGCATTACCTGTGACACGTGGAGCAGCTGAAAGCACACCGAGCATGCCAGCAATTGCTTCATCTCCTGAAAGTCCTAGGTTGTAACGACCTGCATCTCCTTCATCAAGGAGTGCAGCCCAGTTTGTCTGGGTGTTGTCGTAGAAACCAGGGCCTGTGATCTCAGAGATTGATTGTCCGGCTAGAACACCAGTGGCAACTGCCTCTCCCATATTTTGAAGAATTGCCACTGTTGCATTGATGCTTCCTTCGGGAATCAAGGTGCTAGTTGAAATTCCATCCATATTCTTACTCTTGGTTGGGACTCCTGTAAGAAGACCGGTTAAGAGAAGCGCTGAACGCTGTGGG
>JAPOKG010000040.1 GCA_029977785.1 Actinomycetota bacterium
GGAAGTCGTGATGGTGTTGGGCGCGCATTGGGTCGAGCTGTAGTTCTCGCAACTGGTGGCCTAGGTCAGGTTTTTGCGCAAACCACCAACCCATCTGTTTCAACTGGAGATGGCGTTGCACTCGCGCTTCGTGCTGGGGCAAAAGTTGCTGACGTTGAGTTTATTCAATTCCATCCAACAGTTCTTTGGTTAGGTGATAACTCAGAAGGTCAACAACCGCTGATTAGCGAAGCAGTTCGTGGTGAAGGCGCCTACTTACTCGATCATGCTGGCGCAAGATTCATGAAAGATATTCATCCACTTGCTGAGTTAGCTCCGCGTGATGTTGTTGCAATCTCAATTATGCGAGTGATGAATAAAACCAATAAGCATCACGTCTGGCTAGATGTCAGACATTTAGCAGGTTTCCAGGAGCGCTTTCCAACGATTTATGCATCGTGCATCTCACACGGCATCAATCCACTTGAGGAGCTAATCCCCGTTGCACCCGCTTCGCACTATGCATCAGGTGGCGTTCGCGTTGATCTTGATGGTCGTACCAGCGTCAGCGGGCTCTATGCCTGCGGCGAGACAGCTTGCTCAGGTGTTCACGGTGCCAATCGTCTTGCTTCTAACTCACTTCTAGAAGGTCTCGTCTTCAGCGCACGCATCGCTGCAGATATTGCAGCGCACCTGCCAGAGCAGACGGAGCCAGTTGAGAATGTCTCGCCTGCAATTCTGCTCGACCCATCTGCTCGCCACGATATCCAAGTAAGCATGAGCCGAGGTGCTGGCGTATTGCGTTCATCGGATTCACTTCTCAAAACAAGTTCTGATTTAACGCGTATTGAAGATAGAAAGAGTAACCAACCATGCGTTGAAGCTTGGGAGACAACCAATCTTTTTCAGTTAGCGCAGGCAATTCTCAAAGCAGCTCTGATTCGCCAAGAGACTCGTGGTTCACACTGGCGAGAAGATTTTCCTGAGACAAGTGATTTATGGAAAAAGCGCATTGTGCAGCAGTTAGATCAGACTGGATATTGGACCAGTGGGTATCAGGAAGTAGGAAAGCCATGATTGATCTAGATTTGATAAAGCGCGCACTAGCTGAAGATCTGCAAGGCGGCGAAGACATAACCTCGGTGGCAACGTTGTCAGGGGCTGAAAAAGTTGTCGCTGATTTTGTAGCGCGTAAAGCTGGTGTTATTGCAGGAATTGAAATGGCCAAGGCGGTGCTGGTTGAAGTTGGTCTCACAGATATATCTGTCTTGGTTCAAGATGGTGCACATGTTGAAGCAGGTGCTCTCTTGCTGACTGTTCGCGGTGATACGCGCGCGATTCTGCTTGCCGAACGCACAGCTCTTAACTTCCTCGGACACTTAAGTGGAATAGCAACTCTGACTCGTCGCTGGGTAGATGAAGTTGCTGGTACTCAATGTGCGATTCGCGATACCCGTAAAACAACTCCAGGAATGCGGATGCTTGAAAAATACGCAGTCCGTATGGGCGGCGGAACAAATCACCGAATGTCACTCAGTGATGCAGCGTTGATTAAAGATAATCACATCGCAGCCGCGGGTGGAGTAGTAGCTGCCTTCTCACAAGTGCGCGCAAAGTTTCCAAGTGCACCGATTGAGATTGAGGTCGATACCATCGAGCAGTTAAAGGAAGTTCTACCTCTTAAACCTGACTTGGTTCTGCTCGACAATATGAGCCCACAGCAATGCGCAGAGGCAGTGGCAATTGCCGCAGGCAGCTGCAAGCTTGAAGCATCAGGTGGAATTTCGTTAGAGAACGCAAAGTCATATGCGCTTTCTGGCGTTGATTATTTGGCAATTGGGGCGCTGACACATAGCGCACCCGTACTTGATATTGGTCTAGATCTGAGAGTGGAGTAGCAATGCTGTTAACAATCGATGTCGGAAACACCAACACAGTCCTTGGAATCTTCGATGGCAAAGATTTAGTGAAGTCGTGGCGAGTCAAAACAGATCCACGTACAACCGCTGATGAGTTGTGGTTGCAATACAGCGCACTCACAAGCGGATATTCACTTACTGGACTATCAATCTGCTCGACAGTTCCGGCAACGTTACGAGAACTACGCACAATGATGGCTGAGTATTTTCAACACATTCCAACAACTATTGTTGAACCAGGAACGAAGACTGGCGTGCAATTGCTCGTTGATAATCCGAAAGAAATTGGCGCAGATAGAATCGTCAACACGCTAGCGGCTCACACCCTCTTTGGTGGCCCTGCCATTGTTGTCGATTTCGGAACTTCTACAAATCTCGATGTTGTCTCACCTAAGGGCGAATTTCTTGGGGGAGCACTTGCGCCAGGTATTGAAATTTCAGTGGATGCGTTAGCAGCCCGTGCAGCACAGTTACGCAAAGTTGAATTGGTGCGCCCTAAGAGCGTGATTGGTAAGAACACAGTTGAAGCTCTGCAATCTGGAACCATCTTTGGTTTCGCGGGCCAAGTTGATGGATTAGTTGAGCGCATCATTGATGAATTAGCGCAGAGCTATGAAGCAACCCCTACAGTGATTGCAACTGGTGGTCTTGCGCCACTGATCATTGGCGTAGCCGAAACTATTGATGAACATGAGCCAGATTTGACGCTAATTGGACTTCGACTGATACACGAAAAGAACATCGCGTAGTCGCACAGGGGTAGACTCAGCGCACTATGACAGCTGAGAACACGCCTGCGCCTGAAGATGACCTACCCGAGCAACTTCGGATTCGTCGCGAGAAGCGCGCCAACCTTATTGAGCGTGGAATTGAGCCATATCCAGTCGCAGTAGCGCGCACTAAGTCGCTGAAAGAGATTCGCGATAAGTATGTAAATCTTGAGATTGATATGGCAACAGGGGATACCGAAAGCCTTACTGGCCGAATTATCTTTAAACGCGATACCGGCAAACTCTGTTTTGCGACGTTACGCGAAGGCGATGGCACTGAGCTACAAGCAATGTTATCGCTCGACAAGGTTGGACAAGATTCACTCGATGCTTGGAAGACAGACATTGATTTGGGAGACATAGTCTCTGTAACGGGTGAAATCATTACCTCAAAGCGCGGCGAACTTTCTATCTTGGCAACATCTTGGGCGCTTGCCTCAAAATCACTTCGTCCGCTGCCAAATGATCACAAGCCGATGTCTGAAGAAACCCGCGTTCGCATGCGTTATGTTGATTTGATTGTCCGACCTGAGGCTCGCAGTGCAGCACGTATGCGTCCAGCCGTAATGCGTTCACTGCGCGAAACCTTTAACAATAAAGAGTTTATTGAGGTCGAAACACCAATGTTGCAGGTGATGCACGGTGGAGCTGCCGCTCGTCCCTTTAAGACTTTCAGCAATGCCTACGACATGGACTTGTACATGCGCATTGCGCCAGAGCTCTTCCTCAAGAGATGCGTCGTTGGTGGAATCGAACGAGTATTTGAGATCAACCGTAACTTCCGTAATTAAGGTGCGGATTCCTCGCACTCACCAGAGTTTGCGATGGTTGAGTCATACATGGCCTATGGCGATTGGCGTTCGATTGCTGAAGTGACTCGTTCACTCATTCAAAACGCTGCAATGGCGGTAGCGGGTTCACATGTTGTCACTCATTACGACGGACGTCAGGCTGATCTTGGCGGAACCTGGAAAGAGATTTCACTCTATGACGCAATTTCTGAGGGCGTCGGAGAACAAGTAACGGCGCTTACTTCAATAGAAGACCTCAAGAAGATTGCTACAAAGCTCGGTATGAAAATTGATCCAAAGTGGGTTACTGGCAAGCTCGCTGAAGAAATATTTGAGCACGTTGCGCAAGATAAATTAATCGAACCAACCTTTGTTATGGGCTATCCAGTGGACACATCCCCACTTGTACGCGCCCACCGCGAAATTCCTGGAGTTGTTGAAAAGTGGGATCTCTACGTTGATGGTTTTGAGTTAGCCACTGGCTACTCTGAATTGGTAGATCCTGTCATCCAACGCGAGCGATTAATTGAACAAGCGCAGCTTGGTGCTAAGGGCGACTTGGAAGCGATGCAGGTAGATGAAGATTTCTTGCGCGCTATGGAATTTGGAATGCCGCCAATGGGTGGAATGGGAATGGGCGTTGATCGCTTATTGATGGCCCTCACCGGTTTAGGTATTCGCGAAACAATTCTCTTCCCTCTAGTAAAACCTGAAGCAGATTAACAATGCTGGTTATTCGCCCTGCACGTACTTCTGACGTTAAAGCGATCCGCGAGCTAGTAGATTCATATGCAGCGCCTGGTCAGATGCTTGCTAAAGAAACTGTCACGCTCTTTGAAAGCGTTCAAGAATTTACAGTCGCTGAACTTGATGGAAAGGTCATCGGTTGCGGAGCGCTCCACATTCTCTGGGAAGATCTCGCTGAAGTTCGAACAGTTGCTGTTGAAAAAAGTTTGCACAAGCAAGGAATCGGGCACCAGATTTTGCAACGCATCATCGAACGTGCTCGCGAAATCGGCGTCTCACGAATTTTCTGCCTGACCTTCCAAACTGATTTCTTTGGAAAACATGGATTTGAAGCGATTGAAGGAACGCCAGTTGCACCTGATGTCTATGCCCAGCTCTTGCGCTCATATGACGCAGGAACTGCAGAATTCTTGGATCTCGAGTCGGTAAAGCCCAATACCCTTGGCAATACCCGCATGCTCCTCGCCCTGTAGCCCACAATCTGGGCACCTGCGGGAATACCAGCCCCATATCTGGGGTTCTATCTCCCACAAGCCCTTCACCTCGCACCTTCCCTACGCTGGGTTATAGGCTTACGACAGATTCACAGCACGTGCAGATCAAGTAGAAGGAGCTAGCCATGTTTGAGCGCTTTACCGATCGAGCCAGACGAGTCGTTGTCTTGGCTCAAGAAGAAGCACGCATGCTCAATCACAACTACATCGGTACAGAGCACATCCTCCTTGGTCTTATCCATGAAGGCGAAGGCGTTGCCGCTAAGGGCCTTGAATCACTCGGCATCTCTCTTGAAGGCGTTCGTGCACAGGTTGAAGAAATAATTGGACAGGGACAGCAAGCCCCAAGCGGACATATTCCATTTACTCCACGCGCAAAGAAAGTTCTTGAACTCTCACTTCGCGAAGCGTTGCAACTCGGCCACAACTACATCGGCACAGAGCACATCCTTCTTGGACTTATCCGTGAAGGTGAAGGCGTTGCCGCACAAGTTCTCGTTAAGTTAGGCGCCGATCTCAATCGCGTGCGCCAGCAAGTTATTCAACTTCTCTCTGGTTACCAGGGTAAGGAAGCTGTTACACAAGGTGGACCAGCTGAAGGAACTCCATCAACTTCACTCGTTCTCGATCAATTTGGTCGCAACCTCACTGCAGCAGCGCGCGAAGGAAAGCTTGACCCAGTCATTGGTCGCGATCTTGAAATCGAACGTGTGATGCAAATTCTTTCTCGCCGTACCAAGAACAACCCAGTTCTTATCGGTGAACCAGGCGTTGGTAAGACTGCAGTTGTTGAGGGCCTTGCCCAAGCAATCGCTAAGAATGATGTTCCTGAAACTTTGAAGGATAAGCAGCTCTACTCACTAGATCTTGGTGCACTCGTCGCCGGCTCTCGTTACCGTGGTGACTTTGAAGAGCGCCTGAAGAAAGTTCTCAAAGAGATTAAAACTCGTGGAGACATCATTATCTTCATCGATGAAATTCACACGCTCGTTGGTGCAGGAGCTGCAGAAGGTGCTATCGATGCTGCCAGCATTCTTAAGCCGATGCTGGCACGTGGTGAACTCCAGACAATTGGTGCAACAACTCTTGATGAGTACCGCAAGCACATTGAAAAGGATGCAGCTCTTGAGCGTCGTTTCCAACCAATCCAAGTGAAAGAGCCATCAGTTGCTCACACCATTGAAATTCTTAAGGGTCTGCGCGATCGCTACGAAACCCACCACCGCGTATCAATTACCGATGGTGCGCTCGCAGCTGCTGCCAATATGGCAGATCGCTACATCTCAGATCGCTTCCTTCCAGATAAGGCAATCGACCTTATTGATGAAGCAGGTTCACGTCTTCGCATCAAGCGCATGACAGCACCAGCCGAACTGCGTGAATTCGATGAGAAAATTGCGGAAGCTCGTAAGGCAAAAGAGTCAGCAATTGATGGACAAGATTTTGAAGGAGCCGCAGCTCTTCGCGATAAAGAGAAGACTCTTATCCTTGAAAAGCAAGAAGCAGAAAAGAATTGGAAGGCAACTGATCTCGATAAGGTCACCGAAGTTGATGAAGAACTCATCGCTCAGGTACTTTCGGCATCAACAGGTATTCCAGTATTTAAGTTGACTGAAGAAGAGACAGCGCGCCTCTTGCGCATGGAAGATGAGCTCCATCGCCGCGTTATTGGACAAGACCAAGCGATCAAGGCTCTTTCACAAGCAATCCGCCGTACTCGCGCCGGTCTTAAGGATCCAAAGCGCCCTGGTGGTTCATTTATCTTCGCTGGTCCATCTGGTGTTGGTAAAACAACAATTTTGAGAGCAATCGCAGGTTTAGATAAAATTAAAAAAGGAGAAATATGGCTAAATAAAAATATTATTTCATCAGAGAATATTTTTTTAGAGCCTGAAAAAAGAGAAATTGCTCTATC
>JAPOKG010000041.1 GCA_029977785.1 Actinomycetota bacterium
TTCCTTCAGGTACTGTGACATTGAAATCTAGTTCGCTCGCCTTATTGCCAGCGAAGATATAAGGCTCTGTGGTCTTTTTGCCGTTGATTGTAACTACGCCATCTTTACCGACAACGTTATCGCCAGCAACGCCAATGACACGCTTTACCAAGTATTGCTTTGCGGGATTTGGCAGAACTCCGACAAGCACAAGCCCATCTTTAATCTTGGCAATAATTTTATTTTGGTTATCGGCATAAGGCTCAGGTAGCCAGTTAGCTGGATCGCGGAAGACAACGACATCGCCACGTTCAATGGATTTGGAGATAAAGGGAAGCTTATTGACTGCCACTCGGTCATTAATCTGCAAGGTGTTCTCCATAGACCCAGATGGAATATAGAAGAACTGCACAAGGAAAGATTTGATGATAAGTGAAACGGCGAGCGCGACGATTACAAGAATCGGGAACTCACGAAGGACTGAGCCCTTACGTGACATAAGTAGTTTTAAGGTTACTTGTTCTCGGTGGTTTCGTCTGTTGTCTCAACAGCTGTTTCAGCAGCTGGTGCTTCAACTACGTCCGCTACAGCCTCTTTAACCGCAGGTGCTTCCACAACTTCCGCTACAGCGACATCTTCTGTGGTCGTAACTTCAGCTGTGTCCGGAGACACCGAAGAGCTTGCTTCGTTCGAGGTTCCAGCTTCGCTTGTTACTTCAGCAATTTGTTCAGTAACCGCTTCCACAGGAACTTCTTCAACCACAGCAACCGGGGTCGAAAGGATTCCATCGCCGTAACCGACTACGCCATCACGCTTTTCGCGGATCTTGGCAGCCTTACCGCGAAGATCACGGAGGTAGTAAAGCTTGGCGCGACGAACATCGCCCTTTGTGACGAGTTCAATCTTCTCAATAACTGGTGTGTGAACTGGGAATGTGCGCTCTACGCCAACGCCGTAAGAAACCTTACGGATTGTGAAAGTTTCGCGGACTCCGTCGCCCTGGCGACCGATAACGATTCCCTGGAAGACCTGAAGACGTGACTTGCTACCTTCGATAACGCGAACATGAATCTTGAGCTCATCGCCTGCGCGGAACTGTGGGATGTCCTTGCGGAGTGAGGCGGCGTCTACTACGTCGAGAATATTCATGGTGATTCCTGTTCATTACTTATCTATCAAGCACGGATATGTCCGTGCAGACTGCGTATCTTGCCACAAAAGGGGGCTCGAGCGTAAATCGCCCTTTTCGCCCCCAGAGTTACGCGAGAAATCCGAGGTGAGCCTCGAGTTGGCTATGGAGCGAAGGGCCTGCCGCCATAGAAATTCGCGTCGGGCCTTGGCCGTAGTGCTTAAAGGTGGCACCCGCCTCAGTTGCCACCAGCGCCCCGGCTGCCCAATCCCATTCCTTCAAGCCTGCTTCGTAATAACCATCGAGAGCGCCCATTGCGACATGGCACAAGTCAACTGCCGCCGCGCCATTGCGACGAAGATCGCGAACTATCGGAACGAGCTTCGAGAAATCTTCTAATTGAGTAATGCGATGAGAAACATCGTATTGAAAGCCAGTCGCAATCAGCGAACGATCTAAAGCAATTGGATCGTTGCAGTGAATCTGGTGGCCGTTGTAGAAGGCGCCACCACCGCGCGTTGCCCACCAGGTGGAATTAATAGTTGGTGCAGTCACTACACCCACTACTGAGCCATCTTTATCTTTAGCCGCAATTGAAACATTCCAACCGGGTAGCCCATAAAAATAATTGACAGTCCCATCAAGTGGATCAATGACCCAAGTAATTCCAGATTTGCTCTCTACCGCCGAACCTTCTTCGCCAATGATTCCGTCATCTGGTCGCGCGGCTAGGAGTGATTCGACAATGAATTTTTCAGCTTTCTTATCCATCTGTGTCGCAATATCGATGGCGGTGGATTTTGATTCAATTTCAAATGCGGGCGGGCGTTCCATTAAGAGGGCGCCGGCATCGAGGCCAACTTTTTGCGCTAATTCGAGCAATTCGGCGTACATATGTGAAGTCTAGAGGGTCTTCCTCTCGAAAAATCACCGCCTCATCAGTTATTCTCACCCCTATGAGCGAACTCCGTCTGACCGGTAAGACCGAAGATGGTAACCATCTTGCGCTCGTTGATAATGAGGGAAATACCTTCTCCGTACGCATCAGCGACACATTGCGCGCGACTGTAAATCAACCACGACTTACCTCAGTTCCGGCAAGTGATGCCGCTGAAACGATGTCAGTAAAAGAGATTCAGCGTCGTCTGCGCGCCGGTGAAAGTTTTGAACAAGTTGCCCGTGAAGGTCAGATAACCGTTGAAAAGGTAGAGCGATTCTCGGGACCAATCATGCAAGAACGCGAGTACATCTTGGATCGCGCCCGTGAACTAGTGATGCGTAAGGATGCTTATCGCAGTGATTTGACCTTTAGCGATGTTGTTTTTGCCAAACTATCTCCGCGCGGAGTTGATACAGACCAAATTTCTTGGAACACCTGGCGACTTCCAGATGGCATTTGGCACATCGAACTCCACTTTCCTAACCGCGATGGTTCTGGAGTTGCAACTTGGAACTTTGATATGACACGTCGCGCACTCGAAGCAAGTGATGCAAATGGCGCATGGTTATTGGATGAAGAACTTCCTGCGCGCCCAGCGGCCACTGCGATTATTCACTCTGAGCCAACCCACCCATCTCGTATTGAAGAACCAGTACGAAATATTCCACGTATCGCCGATCTCTTTGAACCGGTAGAGGAAAAACAAGAGACTCCACGTCTTGCTGTCATTCGTGAAACACCAACAGTGGCTGATGCGCAAGATGGAATCACAGCACGTGCAAAGGTTCCTTCATGGGATGAAATTATGTTCGGTAAGAAAGCTGAAGAACCTACTGAGGATGAAGAACCTAGCTAATTACTTATCGCTGTAATAAAAGAAGCGGTACTGAACTTTCAATTTCACTATCTCCGCCGTGATGTCCCACCATCTCGCCCTCTTTATCAGCGCGCTCTGGATCAAGTAATACAAGATTGCCTTGTGCAATAGCGATGACATCACCCATACGTTCTGCAGCATCAAGGCTTACTTCACTTCCAAATAGGCCCGCAGCGATCGCGCTCTGGCGGGTAAATAGTGAGACCCGTTGGCCGAGTTCGCTCTGCCAGCGTGCAATTACTTCTAGCGCTGCACTCTCAGATTCTGTTGAGAGATAGAGATGGCGCATACGTGGCTCGCCCGCAATCGTTGTGATATCAGTTAAAAGTGAGTTATCCCGGCCAAGAACAACTTTTTCTTGCACATTAATCATTCCGTGGTCTGCAGTAATCCAGATACGCGTGCCAGCTGGAACTTTCTGTATCAACTCAGCCAGCAATTGATCTACCCCGCGTAGCGCAGCTAACCATTTTTCAGAACCCACGCCATCAGAGTGTCCTGCTGAATCTAAATCGTTGACATAGAGATAGACAAAAGATGGGCTGGCACTGAGCGCACGGATTGTCTCTTCAATGAGATCAGCGACAATATTGGCGCCCTTGTAATTGGCACCGCGAAATACAGCGCGAGTAAATCCTGAGCCCTCGTATCTCTTCGCCGCCACATGAGTAGTCGTGATTCCTGCCGCCATTGCTTGCTCAAAGAGAGTTGGGATTGGTTGCCAGATCTGTGGATCTACTCGCTCATCCCACTTGAGAGTATTGAGAACTCGTCCCCCGCTTCGCGGCACACGCACTGTGTAACCCAACATTCCGTGCGCGCCGGGCATTGCACCAGTTGTGAGCGTTGCCAAACTAGTTGCAGTTGTTGTTGGAAATGATGTGGTGATTACACCTTTATCAATTGCTGCTGCAAGTACTGGGATTTGATCCCGATAGGTCTTAATTGCATCTGCGCCTAAACCGTCTATAAGAAAGAGGGCTTCACGACCGCTGGGACTTTCGCCACATCCTAGAAAATCCTGCGTCGAAGATAATCCAATGCTTGCGAAGACCGAGGGCAGTATCTGCGACAAGTGCACAGCAGTATCCTCTCACGAGTATTGTTCACGCTATGAATTCGCTTGCTTTCACTGCATCCCCTGAAGTTGCTAGCGCGTTAGCTGCTGGCAAACCTGTCGTAGCCCTAGAATCAACAATCATCAGCCATGGTCTGCCACGTCCATCAAATCTTCAGGTCGCCCGCGAAGTCGAAGATATTGTGCGAGCACATGGTGCGACGCCGGCAACGATTGCAATACTCGATGGAAAAGTTCTGATTGGCCTCACAGATGATCAACTCGTTGAGATTGCTAATCGCGATGACATTGCCAAAGCTTCTAGTCGCGACTTAGCGATTATCGCCGCGACCGGAAAGAGCGCTGCAACCACTGTAGCCGCAACTGCTCACCTTGCTGTCTTGGCTGGAATTCACACCTTTGCAACAGGTGGGTTAGGTGGCGTTCATCGCGGCGCCAATGAATCATTCGATGAATCTGCAGATTTAACAGCTCTTGCCAATCTTGATATCACCGTTGTCTGCGCCGGCGTAAAATCAATTCTTGATGTCGCTGCAACGCTAGAGCGCTTAGAGACTCTTGCCATCGGCGTAGTTGGCTACAAGACCACCCACTTCCCTGGTTTCTATCTGACGGACTCGGGCTATTCGATCGAACATCAAGTTAATTCAGCCGATGAAATCGCCGCCATCATTAAGGCGCGAGGTGGACTGAAGACGGATGCGCATGCGCTGATTGTCGCTAATCCGGTCGCCAAAGAGATGGATCGAACACGCCATGATGCCATTTTGAAAAGCGGACTTGAAGGCGCCGCCAAAAATGGAATCGTTGGTAAGGCGGTAACTCCATTCTTACTAGAGCATTTCCACACAGCATCCGGTGGTGAATCTCTTCAAGTGAATATCGAGATCATTAAATCTAATTCAGCTCTTGCCGCCGATATCGCCGTCGCAGTTCACCGCGCATGAGCGCCAAGGTTTTATGCATCGGTGATGTGATGCTCGATGTCGTCACCAAGATTGCGGTGATGCCATCAGAGATTAACTATGGCAGTGATACACCGGCTCAGATATCAACCCATGGTGGTGGAGCAGCCGGAAATGTTGCCGCCTGGCTTACCCGCACCGATGCTCGCGCCACCATTGTGGGACATGTTGGAAATGATTCTGCTGGTGCTGCCCTCGTCAATGAATTCGATGCGCTAGGCGTTCGCCACCATAACTTAGTTGTTGATAATGGCCATTCCGGAGTCGTTGTCGTTTTGGTCGATCCAACAGGTGAACGCACAATGTTTCCGGATAACGGTGCCAACTCAGGTCTACATATTGGCGATCTTCCGGATCTTGAGGGATTTAACGCGGTCTATATCTCTGGATATTCACCACTTGATCCACTCTCGCGAGATGGCATCAAAGAGATGATTACCAAAATTAAGGCTGCAGGACTTCCCATCTACTTTGATCCCGCATCTGTGGGCGGAATGAAAGAAGTTGATACACAAGAGATCAAGAGCTGGCTACCGCAAATGGATGTATTACTTCTTAATGAAGAAGAAGCCACCTACCTGACAGGGCTTACTGATATTGAGGCTGCTCTCGATCAACTTCTGCAGACTTCAACAACAGTTGTTATCAAGCGTGGTTCTCACGGCGCTATCGGCAAAAGTCGAGGTGGCGAATCAGTTGCAGTTCCGGCGCTTTCGACCCATGTTGTAGATACGACCGGTGCTGGAGATTCATTCGCAGCCGGCTTTATTTCATATTTTGCTACAAAGAAGGATTTAACCCACGCTTTAATGGCTGGAGCCGAAGTTGCCGCCCATTGTGTTGCAATCGTTGGGGCAAGACCGCGTGTAGGTACCAAGATTTAACGCATTCACTTGGCAGAATACCCGCCATGGCAACGAAGAAGACAGCGGCCCCAAAGAAATCAGCAAAGGTCGTTGGACCTAAACCTGGTGAATTTCCGGGCAAGATCGTTGATATCGATGTCTCTTCAGAAATGTCAGAGTCTTTCCTTGAGTATGCATATTCAGTTATCTACTCCCGCGCACTTCCTGATGCTCGCGATGGTTTAAAGCCGGTTCACCGCCGCATCCTTCATCAGATGAGCGATATGGGTCTGCGTCCAGAACGCGGCCATGTAAAGAGCGCACGTGTAGTTGGTGAAGTAATGGGTAAGTTGCACCCACACGGTGACACTGCAATCTATGACGCACTTGTCCGCATGGCACAAAACTTCTCGATGCAGCTTCCTCTTATTGATGGCCACGGAAACTTTGGTTCACTCGATGCCGGTCCTGCTGCCATGCGTTACACAGAAGCGCGCCTTGCAGCTGCCGCCATGTCGATGGTGGCAGAAGCCGATGAGAACACCGTTGATTTTGGCCCCAACTATGACGGCCAACTTTCTGAGCCTTTGGTTTTGCCTGCAGCGTTCCCAAACCTCTTGGTCAACGGTGGTTCAGGTATTGCAGTCGGCATGGCGACCAATATGGCGCCGCATAACTTAGGTGAAGTAATCGCCGCTACTAAATACCTGATTGAAAATCCAAAGGCAACGCTTAATCAGTTAATGAAACATATG
>JAPOKG010000042.1 GCA_029977785.1 Actinomycetota bacterium
GGATTGGCACTTTTTCCGCACCTTTATCAGTAATGTTGAAATGACTGTTGCGAAAACCGATCTACACACCGCAAGAAAGTACGTTTCTTCACTGGTTGAACCACAATTCCACCATCTTCTCGAGACAATTCAAGAAGAGTTTGACCTCACCATTAAAGAGTTATTGCTACTGACGGGCAAGGAAGAAATTCTTGGCGATCAGCAAATCTTGGCGCGGACTCTCCAGATTCGCGATGCTTATCTCGCTCCCCTGCATCTACTCCAAATCTCACTCCTGAAGAAAGTAAGACAAGACAATTCTGATCCACTGATTACTCGCGCTTTGCTACTCACTATCAATGGTGTTGCCGCAGGCCTTCGTAATACCGGTTGATCAACTATTGAAGTTCTGTTGCGTTCTCTCTAGCCCATGAGTAACAAGTGATTCGGCAGCTTCTGCTCCGGTAATAAGAAATTCTTCAATAGTCTTACGTTCAGTACTGGAAAATGGCTTCAAGACAAAATCTGCGGGATCTTGCTGACCTGGCGGACGACCAATCCCTAGACGTAGTCGGAAATAGTCAGCAGTTCCAAGGGCAGACGTAATGCTCTTTAAACCATTATGCCCATTATCCCCACCACCAAGTTTCACTCGGATTGCTTGATAAGGAATATCAAGTTCATCGTGGGCAATGATGATGTGATCGCTCTTAATCTTGTAAAAATCTGCCAGCGCTTTAGTCGGTCCACCGGATTCATTCATATAACAACGAAGTGTTGCAACAACGAGAGATGGGGCATCAACGCCAACACCGATACGAAATTCAGCGACGTTCGCACGCGCTTTATGAGAAGTGAATTTCACTCCGGCAACGTGCGCCATATGAGCAGCAACCATCGCACCAATATTGTGACGAGTTTTTTCGTATTCCTCACCGGGATTGCCGAGACCAATCACCAACCAGCGGTTGGGATGTGGAGCGCTTTTATCCTTGTTTGAACGACCAAACATGGATAAAGGTTAGCCGCTTAGTTCTTACTTACCTTCTTCAGCAGCGGCGCCTTCAGCAGGAGCAGCGGCAGCAGCTTCACCTTCAGCCGGCGCAGCAGCAACAGGTACGACTTCTTCAACAGCGGCACGGACAGAGAGGTGGATGACGACCATCTTCGGATCGCTCTTGAGAACGACACCGGCAGGAAGAACAACGTCAGCAGCTGTCTTGGAATCGCCAGCAGCAAGACCTTCGATATCAAGATCAAGAGAAGCTGGGATTGCCGTTACATCTACCTCAACTTCAATGGTGTTATGAACGTGCTCAAGAATTCCTTCTGGGTCGTGCTTACCGTGTGCGTGAACAGGAACGTGAACAACTACGCGCTCACCGCGACGGACGATAATCAAATCGATGTGCTCAAGAGTTCCCTTGAGTGGATTACGAACAATGGACTTTGGAAGGACGAGTTCTTCTTTTCCTTCGAGATCAATATTGAGTAGAACGTTTGAAGTTTTGATTGCAACTCCGACTTCGCGAGCTGGTAGGGAGATATGTGTTGGCTTCTCGCCGTGACCATAGATAACCGCTGGAACGTTGCCATCGCGTCGAATTCTGCGTGATGCGCCTTTTCCGAATTCATTACGGATTGCGCCCTTGATTGATACTTCAGCCATTGTTAAGCCTTTCGTCGATAACGGGGTTGACCCCTCGCCTTAAGTGGGCTGAAGGTTACCTAACTCAATTCAGAAGCGCAAAATCGCGCGTATTACTTACGCTTTCGGCCAAATCGTCGGGCGATTCGCCAGGAAATTACCAGCAGCAGCGCAGCCGCAAAATAATGCCAAAATCCAAGTGGGAATCGAGTGTGCTCAGGTAGATCTGGGTCAATTGCACCTGCGCTGCGTGGCAACTCTATGGTTGCAACAACGCCGGCATGATCTGATGGGAAACATTTATCTTTCCCGCAGTCCCATACTCCGCTTCCATCAGGCCACACATTGCCAATAATCTTTGAACTTACTGTTGCATAAACATTCTTAGTGAAGATGTAATCAAGTCGATCTGTAAATCCATATTGATTACCAAATTTCTTTGCATCTAGCGCTCGCTTCTTATCTGGTCCATTCAAAAGAGCAGATGCTCCCCACGTGAAATAACGCGGATTCTTCGCATCAGGTGATGCATTCTCAAAACCGGCTTCAATCATCGTGGAGTACGCGTTGCATTTAGCGCCGCCAGGAGTGGGACAGGTTTCACTTGCTACGGGCTGTTCTCCAGGATTTGGTTCGCCTTGTGGTCTGGGATCGCGATAGTCGGCATTGAAGTCGCCCATAATCACTATCGGCATCTTCGCATCTTTAAGGTCGGCAACAAGTTGTTGTGCTTGGAGAGCTGAATTAGGAACTTTATTTTCATCCCAAATCGATTCCAAGTGTGTCGTGATAAGCCGCACGACCGAATCCTGTACTTTGAAATCGGCCCACGTGTAGCCACGATAAATCGTCATCAAGGTGGGAACAATCGAGTAAGTCGCGTCGTACTCTGAGTTTCCGACTTGGATGATGCGATCTTTGACATCATCTCGTACAAGTAGAGCATCGCCAATGGTGAAACCACATGAAGCGGTGTCTTGCCCAAAGATTGGGTTAAAGACTTCGGGATCGCGCACCTTGGTTACATATGGAATCGCAGCAATGGAATAGCCAGGATTAAAAGCCTCAACCCCATTTGCTGTTGCTAGTGAATAGCCGACGCCAGACGCCTTTGTTGCTGCAATGAATTGATCGAGGAAATTAAATACTTCTACTTTGTCAGAGAAAAAATCCTTCTTGCAGTACCACATTGTTGCCTCTTGAACTCCAATAATCTCTGGTCGATCTTGAGCTGACTCACGGGCAAGTTTTGGAGCGCGCGTCGCAAAATCCGTTTTCTTGACCTGATCCCACATGAATTGGGCTGCCTTAGGAAAGTTTGGGATTAACTCCAAAGCAACTCCGACATCAGCCCCCAAATATAGATTTCGAGACATTACGGTAATCCGATATGGCTCTTCGGCATGCACGGGAATTACTGGGACGAAAAGTAGCGCTGTGAAGAGCGCTATTAAGCGACGCATCTATTTTTAGGAGTGGCCGTCAAAGAGACTTGTGACCGATCCATCTTCAAAGACTTCTTTGATTGCTCGAGCCAGAAGTGGCGCAATAGAAAGTACCGTGAGATTTGGAAAGCGACTTTCTTCAGGAATGGGAAGTGTGTTTGCAACAACTACTTCGCTTACCTTGGAGTTGCGTAGTCGATCAGCAGCAGGGCCAGAGAAAACTGGATGTGTTGCAGCAACAATCACTTCTTTTGCTCCAGCATCGTAGAGCGCATCTACGGCTTTAGTGATTGTTCCGGCAGTATCGATCATGTCATCAATAACCACACAGGTCTGTCCATCAACTTCGCCAACGACGCGACCAGTGACAGCTTCATTTGGGATACGTGGATCGCGCGTCTTGTGAATAAATGCGATCTGGGTTCCACCAAGTAAGTCGCTCCAACGTTCTGCAACGCGAACTCGACCAGAGTCTGGAGAGACGATTGTTAGACGCGAACGATCAACTTTTGAACCAACATAATTTGCGAGAAGTGGTAGCGCGAATAAATGGTCAACTGGTCCATCGAAGAAACCTTGAATTTGTGAGGTATGGAGATCAACGGTCATCAAGCGATCTGCACCTGCGGTTTTGAATAGATCTGCCATCAAGCGCGCTGAGATCGGTTCGCGACCGCGATGTTTCTTATCTTGGCGGGCATATCCATAGAAAGGTGCAATCACGGTGATGCGCTTAGCTGAAGCACGTTTCAGAGCATCGACCATGATGAGTTGTTCCATGATCTGTTTATTCACGGGCGCGGTATGGCTTTGAATTACGAAGGCATCACAACCACGGACGCTCTCTTCAAATCGAATAAAGATTTCACCATTAGCAAAGTCGTAAGCAGAAGTTGGGGTGATGGGAACTCCAAGTTCACCTGCGACTTCTTCGGCAAGTTCAGGATAACCGCGACCGGTAAAGATACGGAGGCGCTTTTCGGAACTGAGACGGAGTTCGTTACTCATTTCGACCCTTCTTTTTTGGCTGCCGCTTCTGCTGACTTTGTACCTTTACGTTTCTTTAATACCCACCCAAGAATATTAGTTTGTTTAGCGCGTCCCATACCAAGGGCGCCAGGTGGGACATCTTCGGTAATCACGGATCCTGCTGCGGTGTAAGCGCCATCTCCGATTGTTACGGGGGCTACCAACATTGAATCGCTACCGATTCGAACATGGTCTCCAATTGTGGTCTGGTGTTTCTCAACTCCGTCGTAATTCACGATGACGGTAGCAGCTCCGATATTCGACTCAGTACCAATCGTCGCATCACCAACATAAGAAAGGTGAGGAACTTTAGAACTCTCTCCTACTGTGGAGTTCTTAATCTCAACGAAGGAGCCGACTTTTACATTGCCAGCAAGGACTGTTCCACTGCGAAGATGTGAGTAAGGACCAACGACTGCATTAGCGCCAATTGCACTTGAATCACAATGCGATTCAAAGATATGGGCCATGCTTCCTACGTTGCAATCAATCAACGTGGTGCGTGGTCCGATGACTGCGGATTTACCTATCTTGCATTTACCTTTAATGGCAGTTCCAGGTTCGATTCGCACATCGATATCTATTTCTGCAGTCATATCAATCCAGGTCGACATCGGGTCGACAATTGTTACGCCGCTTCTCATCAAGGCATCGCAGATTCTGGCGTTCATGATGAAACTGCTCGTGGAGAGCTGTGCGCGATCATTGATTCCTAAGATTTCGGTGAAGTCATGTGAAGCAAATGCTCCGACTTTCTTGCCAGATTTCTTGAGAATCGCGATCACATCAGTTAAATACTCTTCTTTCTGGGAATTGCTGGCGCTTAAGTGAGAGAGCGCTACGCGCAATTCATCGAGATCAAAAATATAGACCCCTGAGTTAATCTCAAGAGTCTGCTTCTGGATTTCGGTGGCATCTCGCTCCTCGACAATCTCAGCCAGGTTTCCATCGTTATCTCGGATAACGCGGCCGTATCCGCTCGGGTCCGGCATCTCTGTCGTGAGAACGGTGGCGCTAGCCTTAGAAGAGTTATGTGCGTTAAAAAGATTAGTAAGAGTTTCCGAAGTTAGAAGTGGAGTATCGCCAGCACAAACAAGGACTGATCCGCTGCCACTGTAATTCTCGAGTGCGAGCTTGACGGCATGACCTGTTCCACCACGAACTTCTTGCAAGACCGTACGCGATGCAGGTGAAACTTCCTTGAGATGCGCGATGACTTCATCTTTTGACGCACCAACTACAACGCGAACTTCTTTCGCTTGTAGCGGAGCAATTGCATGAAGTACGTGATCAAGAAGTGAGCGACCTGCGATTTCGTGGAGAACTTTGGCGCGCGTGGATTTCATTCGAGTGCCCTCACCAGCAGCAAGGACGATTGCGAGATCCAGCTGGCTCAACTCCCCACCTTTCTCGCGTCTGGTGCCTTATTCTATTTAACTCTTCTTTAACTCTTAAGCGGGCCTTGCTTCGAAGTGGCTCCTCCACCAGGTATCGATCCTGGACCCTGGGCTTCAAAGGCCCATGTGCTAGCCACTACACAATGGAGGAACCTGAATTCTATTGGGTGCGGCGCACGCTTTAGAAATCGAGGTATTTACGCGCTCTCAATGACGCGCGCCCCAGGAACCGGACCGCTGGCGCGGACAACATTTCCCACAACTCCGCTTGAAGTCAGGGCAACAACAAGATCGAGTGCATGATCTTCATTCTCTGCAAGAAAGGCAACGGTAGGACCTGAACCAGAAACTAATCCGCCAAGTGCTCCATAATCCAAGCCCACATCAAGAATTAAGCGGAGCGCCGGTTTCAAGGAGCATGCGGCTGGTTGCAAATCATTAGAAAGAGCTTTGCCAAGTGCCACAGCATCTCCCGCACTTAGCGCGTGCAGTAGTGAATCGCTGACATGCGGCGGCGCAACTTGAAGACCTTCACGTAAACGATCGCACTCGCTATAGACCGCAGGCGTTGAAAGTCCAGAACTAGAGAGCGCTAACACCCAGCTATATGAACCTCTCGACAAAACGGGAGTGATCTGATCTCCACGACCGGTGCCAATTGCAGTGCCGCCTGAAATTGTAAAAGGGATATCAGCGCCGAGTTCGGAACCAATCTTCTCCATTTCATTTCGCTTCAAACCTAAACTAAAGAGCGCATCGATTCCAACAATGGTTGCGCCAGCATCAGCGCTACCACCTGCCATTCCGCCAGCAATCGGAATCTCTTTATTTAATGTAATCTCAATACCATCTGAGATATCAAACTTCTTAGCCATTAACTGTGCAGCTTTAAATGCCAGGTTGTTATTATCAAGTGGTAAGCGTTCATCTGATTTTGCAGAATGAATGGTGATTCCTGACTTATCCGATAAAGCA
>JAPOKG010000043.1 GCA_029977785.1 Actinomycetota bacterium
AATTCAGAAAATAGACTCGATGGCGCACATGTGGCTGCAGCAATCGATGAACTACATGCCACCTCTGAAAGTCGCGTCTTTGCCATCGTGGGAACAGCTGGCACAACCAACCTTGGCATTGTCGATGACCTAGCAACGCTTGCTGAATGTGCACAGAAGCGCAACATTTGGTTCCATGTTGATGGCGCCTATGGACTGGCAGGATTATGTGCGCCTTCTGTGCGCAATCTCTTTAACGGAGTCGAACACGCAGATTCATTTATTGTCGATCCACATAAGTGGCTCTTTGCTCCATATGACGCCTGCGCTCTTGTCTATCGCAACCCTGAGCTAGCGCGCGAAACCCACACCCAGCACGCGTCTTACCTTGAAACTCTGCATGACGATTCTTGGTCACCTTCTGATTATGCAATTCATTTAACAAGACGTGTACGCGGTCTTCCTTTCTGGTTCTCGCTCGCAGCCCACGGCACGAACGCATATACCGAAGCGGTGGAAGAAGGTATTCGTCTTGCCAAAGAGTCAGCGAAGTTGATTGCAGTTCACCCTAATTTGGAGTTGGTTTACGAACCCGAGCTTTCTATCGTGGCATTTAAGCGAAAAGGTTGGACGCCAGCGCAATACCAAGAATGGTCAGATGCGTTGCTGGAAAAGCAGATTGGCTTTATTCCGCCATCAAAGAATTTAGGCGAACCTATTCTGCGCTTTGCCTTTGTAAACCCTTGGACTTCTCTCGATGATGTGCAGGTAATTCTCGATACGCTCTAGCGATCGAGCAGGTTCTGCTTTGGATCATAAGTTGAACCGTTACGACGCTTTGCAATCGCACTGAGCGCTTCAAGTACAACTCGGTTAGCCAAAATTGCAGTGATATCTGCGCTATCAAATGCGGGAGCAACTTCAACAACATCGATGCCAACCACTGGAAGTTCGAGGCAGATACGGCGGACCGCTTCTAAAAGTTCGCGTGATGTCATTCCGCCGGGTTCTGGAGTTCCAGTACCTGGCGCCATACCTGGATCAACCACATCGATATCGACAGATAAGAAGACTCCATCGCAACCTTCGGTCAGCGTTGCAAATGATTCGTCGAGCACAGTTTTCAGTCCGCGGTGATGAATTTCAGTCATCTCGTAGGAGCGCATGCCTTGATCGCGCATCCACGCCAAAGTTTTGTTATCTGGCCAGTATCCACGCAGCCCAAGCTGTAAGAACTTATCTCCGCGAACATAACCTTCATCAATCAAGCGGCGCATAGGTGTCCCATGACCAACAAGTGCTCCCCACTGGTCTTCGCCAGTATCCGCGTGCGCATCGAAGTGAATCATCGAAACTTTGCCGTGGCCTAAGTGGTTAGCGATTCCGGCAACATCTGCCGATGCAATCGAGTGATCGCCACCGAGCACAACTGCAATCGCACCTGCACGCGAAATCTTTTCAGTTGCCTCTCGCAACACAGCAAGGGATGCCACTAAATCTCCACCTGGCATCAACAAATCACCAGCATCGAAGACTTTAAGATCTTTCAAACCATCGGTACGCAGCGCAAGATGGGGACGTTCACCATCATGTGGCAGATAGTCGCCACCACGAATAGCCTGTGGACCGAACTTGGCACCTGATCGATGTGATGTTCCGCTATCGATTGGCGCACCCACGATGATGACATCGGCGCCTTGATAGCTCTTGGGATCATCTAAATCACAGGCAGGAATACCAAGAAAGGTAAATGCTGGTCCGTACATATTGCCGTGGTTAACCATGGCTTAAGGATAGAGCCCCATTGCTAAGAATTATCTGCGCGCTAGGGTTGGGATATGGCAAAGATTGCAATTACTGGTTCAAATGGCTTTGTCGGCGGAAATATCGCAAAGGTCTTACAGCTAGCCGGCCATGAAGTAATTGGTTTAGTACGTAGCCCACAACAGAACCCACTTCCTTGGGCAACAACAGTTGTTGATCTTGCCAGCATCGATTCGATTGCAACTGCGCTACACGGATGTGACGCAGTCGTTCATAGCGCAATTGCCAATGACTTTAACCGTCTGCAAGAAGATCGAGTCTTTGCCTATGACTCATACGTTGCACTGACCCAACGAGTTACCCATGCTGCCAATCGCGCAGGTGCACAAATTGTTTATGTCTCTTCCGGTTGGGTTATGGATGGCACGACCCATATGACGCCTGAAACAGATTGCGGCAACCCCGTTAACTTCTACGGAGTTCTCAAAGCGTTAAGCGAACAAGTCATCCGCGACTTAGCACCTGATACCGGGGCCATCGCACGTATTGAAGGTGTGATGGGAATTCACCAAACACAACCTGCTGGTCCGCGCACACAAGATGTCGGCTTCGGTTACTTTGTTACCTCCCTTGTTGCTGACCTAAGAGCTGGCAAAACATTTACAGTCTTTGGGGGAGAGCGCGTAAATAAAGTGACCGCACCAAGCAACGCGGCAGAATCTGGCGCACAGATCGAACGCATTATTTCGCGCAAGGCCACCGGCACATTTCACTTAGTTCCTGATGATGCAGTTAACCGGATGCAATATGCCCGCCTTGTTTGTGATGTCTTCGACCTTGATGAATCTCTTCTTCGTGAAGCTGACCCAACCCCAGATCAACTCTTTCCAGGAGCTGTGCCGGTTGATACCTCTCTATCTAACGTTGCAACCAAGAAAGTGCTCGGCTTAGCCTCAATCTCAACGCGCGATCTACTGGTCGCACTGCGCACCGAACTGGATACGGGTAACATCACATTTATCACTCAGCCTGAATAACCTAAGGAGCACACCATGCAGATCAATATCGATCGTAAAACTGGCGTACTACTAGGAGTAATTGTGCTGCTTGCTGCAGCCGTAGTAAGCCTGTCCATTAATCGCAGCGACAGCAACGGAATGGGCAATTCATCAGGCCATATGGGCCATGGCTCAAGTAGTTCAAAGAACGCCAACTACACAGGCGCCGACATTATGTTTTTGCAGATGATGATTCCTCATCACCAACAAGCAATCGATATCTCAAACCTTGCCATGAAGTCATCGCAGGATGCTGAACTCATTGAACTTGCCAAGATTATTGCGCGTGATCAAGCCGCAGAGATTAAGCAGATGAAGGCTTGGCTTACAGATGCTGGAGCCAGCGAGGATATGGGTCATGCAATGCACGACATGGGCGGAATGCTTAACGATGACGAGTTAGCTGCGCTTAGCGCAGCAACCGGAAAAGAGTTTGACATCTTGTGGCTTAAGGGAATGACTGAGCATCATGATGGGGCAATCCACATGACTCAGATGATTGAAGATGCACGTAACGCGGAGATTAAAGCATTTGGCACAAAGGTCATCAAAGATCAATCAAAACAGATTGATCAGATGAAGAAAATGCTTGCTCGCATTGCTTAGTTAAGGCAGCTGCACAACTTTCTTCACAATATCTTCTGCAGTTGCGCTGGCCCCAAGTTCGATACCGACATTAGTGGAAAAGCCACGCAACGTTGCTTCAGATAAGACCACCATTTGGGCTGCGATATCCGTCATCCAATACAACGCACCAGCTCCTACTTGTTGATACAACTCTTCCGCCCGATTGAGCGCTTCATCGCTAAATTTTTCTGCGCCCTGACGATCTTGCTCGAGCACCCACAGTAAGTAATCGCGGATATCAGATGCATCTTGGCGCACCTGCTGGTGGCGGTCGAGAATGTCGGTCAGTTCGCGCTCAATAGCCACGTTGCGAAACCACTTAAACATCTATTTCCCCTTCTCACTTCCCAAAGAATATGTCGCGCCCCTGACATGATGAAGGTGTGAAATAGGTGGCATTCACGCGTGGCTCCGCCGAGTAAATAGGACTAAGACGTGCGACAGCGCTAACCTTTTCTCATGTTTGCATCGAAAGAAGGGGTAGCCAGGGCGGCAAGTGCCATCGTCCTGCTCATCTCGCTGATTTCGACAGGAATGGTCGTTGCTCACCAGTGCCATCAGGCGTCGGCACAGGTTTCCACCCATGCTCACCATGATGGGCCAACTAACTCGGTGACCCCTAACTCTTCATTGCTAACTGATATTTGTATCGGTGTAACTTTTCTAGTTTTACTTATTGGTGGCAAGTTCTGGCTTCGCAAGAGAGTCACTAGCTGGCTAGTGCAACTGCATGTTCAAGTTAAAGATTTACGAAGTTTTATAAAACCACCGAATTTAGTTTTCGCTCTCTCTCTTCCGCAACTAGGCATCTTCCGCATTTAGACCTTCTCGCTGTCCAATTTAAATTGACACGAGAAGAGGGAAACTTTGAAGAAATTACTTTTTATATTCATCTTATATTTTGGTCTCACTCCTTATATGAGTTCGGCTGCTCCAACTCTTGAAACCGCTCAACAGGAAGTGGACCGTTTACGTACGGTTGCAGCCGAGAAATTTGAAGCAGCTAACGATGCCACAATTAGGATTCGTGGCCTAGAACGAGAGACCGCGGCTCTTGAGCAGCAAGAGGCCAAACTCCAGAAAGAGTTGCAGGTTGCCAATCGTGCACTGGCGCAGTTGGCAATTGCTCAGTACAAATCAAGCGGCTTTGGTGAAACTTTTGGATTGCTCTTCTCTTCAGATCCAACCAAATATTTGTCAGATGCCGGCACCTTGGAAGTTATTTCCCGAAATTATGCAAAAAAGCAGAGAGAATTCGCCACCACTAAACTCAAGGTAGAAGCATCTCAATTTGTAATCTCAGATCGAACTGAGTTGCTAAAGGCCGAGAGAGCCAAACTCAATCGTGAAGTCGAGCAAGCACGAATGGCATTAAGTAAGGCTGAGAAAATTCTTAAGTCACTGAAGAAAGAAGATCGCGAAAGACTGGCACGACTAGAAGCCGAACGTGAGAATAAAATTCTTGATGAATCAAAAAAGTATGCAGCAAGCTACAAGGGGGATAACACTCGCGGTTCAATTGCGTTGAAATATGCCCTTAAGCAAGTGGGAGATGTGTACGTGTGGGCAGCTGCAGGTCCAACAAAATGGGATTGTTCAGGCTTGACCATGCGAGCTTTCCAGCAAGCAGGGGTTTCGTTGCCCCATTCATCCCGTATCCAAGTTAAATATGGAAAGTCAGTTTCATTCGGCGCCGTAAAGCCTGGCGATCTTCTCTTCTTCGGCAATCCAATCAGCCACGTCTCTATCTATATGGGTGGCGGGAAAATGGTTCAGGCGCCAAGACCAGGCAAGCGCGTTGAAGTCATTCCCTTTACTAAGAGATTTGGCGCCAAACCATTTGTTGGCGCAAGGAGGCTCTAATGATTCGCCGTGGAAGTTTATTCCTAGCCATTATTTTGACTCTTCAAACTGGTATGTCAGGTGCCCTTGCTGTCAACCATAAGCCAACACTTGCTCAAATCGAAGCGGCGAAGAAAGCAGAATTAGCCAAAAAGAAGGTGGCCGATGCTGCAATGCAACGATTGCTCAAAGCCCGAGGAGATTTAAAGAAGTTGACTTTGCTAGCAAATCAAGCTCAAGCGAGATTTCAAAGCGCACAGAATGAATTGATAAAAGCGACTGCTGTAGCGAATAAAGCAGCTGATGATTACCAAGAGGCTGTTGCTGCAGTTGCCTTTACGCACCGTGAAATTGGAAAGCTAGCCATTAATGCTTATACGTCAGGTGGTGGATTGACAGATATTGAAGCTCTTTTATCTGCAAGTGGCCCACAAGAAATGATTGATCGTCTCAACACACTTGAAAATTTAGGTGCTGGGAATAAAACGGCTCTAAAGATATTTAAAGCGGCTGAAGAAA
>JAPOKG010000044.1 GCA_029977785.1 Actinomycetota bacterium
GGTGCATCAATGAAAGAAATTTATAGCCCAGATCGCATCGCTGAAATGATCATGACAATTGATCCTGACTTCTATCTTCCTAGCGATGAGCAACGCCCCATCATTTCAATTGATACCAATCCACTCGAACCAGCAGTTGTCATTGCCGGCGCTGGATCAGGTAAGACTGAAACGATGGCTGCCCGCGTTGTCTATCTCGTGGCCAATCAATGTGCTCGCCCTGATCAAATACTTGGTCTTACCTTTACCCGCAAAGCAGCCGGCGAACTCAATACCCGTATCCGCAAACGCCTTCGCCAATTCCAGCAGGCGCAAGACAAAGCGGGAATTGAAAGCACCTTCACAAGCTTAGAAACGGCAGTTACTACCTATCACTCATATGCCGGTCGCCTCTTAAGCGAACATGCCATCCGCTATGGAATTGATGCTGATGTGCAGCCGCTCGGTGAAGCAGCGCTCTGGATGTCTGCCAATAAGTTAGTTCGCGAATGGGATAACGGAACATTTGCAACAGATGACGCCGTCAGCACCGTTGTGAAGGATTTACTGGGGCTGACATCGATGGTGATTGAACATCGTGTTTCACTCGATGCAATCCGCGCCGCCGATGAAGAAGTCTTACAGCAACTCTCACAGATGACAGGGGCTACCAATGAAGAAACAAGACGAGTAGCTAAAGTTCTCAATCAACGTATTGCGATGCTGCCGATGGTGACTGCATTTATTGAATCTCGTCGCCAATCTGGCGAGCTTTCTTATGATGATCAAATTGCACTGGCTGCAGATATCGCCGTCAACTTTCCAGATGTAGGTGCGCTCGAACGCGGGAAATATCCCGTTGTCTTGCTGGATGAATATCAAGATACTTCGCAATCACAGGTGCGTATGCTGGCAGCGCTCTTTGGTGGCGGACATCCGGTGACAGCAGTGGGCGATCCATGCCAATCCATCTACACCTGGCGTGGTGCATCCGCCGGAACTATCGGCGCATTTAATAAGAACTTTCCCAAGGCTGCTGGTTCCAAGGGTGAGAATGTGTACGAACTTTTAACAACCTATCGCAACGATAAAGCAATCCTCGAACTTGCCAATGAAATCTCTGATGGCGTGCGCCAACTCGAAAGTGTAAAAGTTGAACGTTTGAAAGCACGCAAAGGCGCGGGACCCGGAGATCTCACCTGTGGCATCTTTGAAAATTTAGAAGCTGAAAGCGCTGCAATCGCTGAGTACTTCACACCGCTTTGGAATAACCCAGAGCGATATGTAGCAAAGAGCAAAGTTCCAAAGACTTTTGCAGTCTTGGTGCGAAAGCGTGCGCAGATTCCTTACATTCAAAGTGCACTTGCCGCAGCCGGCATTCCCTCTGATGTCCTAGGCCTCGGTGGGCTTGTGCATGTGCCCGAAATAGCTGATTTAGTAGCGATGCTTAAGGTGCTTAACGACCCAGATGCTGGAGCATCGTTGATGCGCCATATCGCCGGAGCCCGCCTTAATTTGGGGCCGCGCGATATTGCAGCCCTAGGGCAGTTTGCGCGCAAGAGATCAGAGAAGCTAAGTACCGATAGTCGCAGCATCGTAAAGAATATTGTCGCCGGAAATCCAGATTCTGCTGAAGCAGATGATCAATTTATTGGTAGTTTGATTGACGCTCTTGATGAGATAGAAAAATGTGACCGCACAAACTTCTCTGAAGTTGGATATCAGCGACTAGCTGCCTTTGCTTCTGATTTACGCAGACTGCGTTCCCGCGCAGCTGCGCCCATTACAGATTTGATTGTAGAAATCGAACGTTACTTGGGACTTGAAGCAGAAGTGATGTTGCGCGATGGCGGAACACATGGACGTCGCCACCTTGATCGCTTTATGGATGAAGCAGCAAAGTTTGTTCGTAGCGGCGGCTCGCTTTCTTCTTTCTTGCAATGGCTCGATGTGGCTAGCGAAGAAGAAGGTGGACTTAAAGCCGGTACACCAGAAGTCGACGCATCAGTTGTGCAGATTCTGACTATCCATATGTCTAAGGGCGCTGAATGGGATGTTGTTGCAGTACCAGGGCTAGCCCAAGGAACTTTCCCCGGGGCAAATAAGTCAGATCCTGATAATTGGATTACCAACGAACGACATATCCCATTTGCACTTCGTGGAGATGGCGACCTTCTTCCGCACTTCTCTTGGAACGCAGCAACTACCAATGCACAGGCTAAGGCTGCTATCGAAAACTTTGCCGCAGAGTGCGTTTCTTATAAAGAGCGTGAAGAGATTCGTCTGGGATACGTTGCCATGACGCGAGCACGTACCCACTTATTCTGCTCTACTTCTTATTGGCGCGATGGCGTTAAACCAGTTGCACCATCGGTGATTTATGCGAAGGTAGAAGAAGTAGCGGCCAAGGTCGGTACTGTGATGGCGAGTGCTACCGCCCCTGCCGATGGCGATCGCAACCCAGCGGAAAATATTGAGATTACAGCTGTATGGCCACAGGATTCGTTGGGGGGCAAGCGCACTGCCTTTGATCGCAGCGTTGAACTGGTGCGCTCTGCGCCAGTGGTTAACCTTTCAGAAGATGGAGCCGACGAAAACGGTTGGGTTGAAGATGCGCGCGCCATCATCGCTGAATATCAAGAGTTCCGGCGCGGTGCTTATGACGTAGCTCTTCCTCCACGTCTTTCTACTTCCACCTTGATTGCGCTGCATGAAGATGCAGCAGCGCTTGCTGAAAATATTCGTAGACCCATGCCTCGTGCGATGGATGAATTTTCACATCGCGGAACCGCATTCCACCTCTGGATTGAGGGACACTTCAACGCTAAAACGCTCTTTGATGATGAAGATTTCGATACCTTGACACCACTAGCCGATGATCAGAAGTTAGAAGATCTCAAGGCGAAGTGGTTGGCATCTGATTGGGCGAAGTTGCAACCGTATGCAGTTGAAGTTCCCTTTGAAACCGTCATTGCCGGAATACTTGTGCGCGGTCGCATCGATGCGGTCTATAAGACAGATAACGGTTTCGAAGTAATTGATTGGAAGACGGGATCAAAGGAGTTGGGAGAATCTGCAGCAGTTCAGCTCGCCGTCTATCGCCTAGCGTGGGCTAAGTTGCAGGCAGTACCTGTTGAGAAAGTCTCTGCTGCCTTTCATTATGTTCCGATAGATAAAACAGACCGACGAGCTGACCTCTTAACAGAGGAACAACTCGTCGGCCTACTTAAGCTTTAGTGAGCTGAGGCAGTTAGAAGATATCCAAAGTCATGACCTTGTTCCATGCGGCAACAAAGTCTTGAACAAACTTCTTATCAGCGTCATCACTTGCATAAACCTCAGCAAGTGCACGTAGCTCGGAATTTGAACCAATTACCAAATCAGCGCGGGAAGCGCTCCACTTGACCTTGCCGGTCTTGCGATCATGAGCGTTATAGAGCCCATCTGCGCTAGGAGCCCATTCGTAGCTAATATCAAGGATATTGACGAAGAAGTCGTTGGTAAGTGCGCCCTTCTTCTTAGTCAATACACCGGTATTTGAACCATCGTAATTGGCGCCGATGACGCGCAAGCCACCGAGAAGTACAACTAACTCTGGTGGAGTGAGGTCAAGAAGAGCTGCCTTATCAATGAGGGCAAGCTCTGCGGGACGGTTATCAGCCTTGCTGATGTAGTTACGGAATCCATCAGCGCTTGTTTCAAGGACCGCAAAGGATGCAACATCTGTCTGTTCTTGTGTTGCATCTGTGCGACCTGGCTTAAATGGCACCTTAACCTTTGCGCCCGCATTCTTGGCAGCGATTTCAACGCCCACACATCCTGCAAGCACAATCAGATCGGCTAGTGAAACCTTCTTCGCAGACTTCTTGTTGAAGTTGGTCTGAATCTTTTCAAGAACAGCGAGAACCTTCTTGAGCTCCTTAGGGTTATTGGCTTCCCAATTACGTTGTGGCTCAAGGCGAATACGCGCACCGTTTGCTCCACCGCGCTTATCTGTTCCACGGAATGATGAAGCAGATGCCCATGCAGTCACAACCATCTGTTGCACTGTTAATCCACTGGCAGCAATACGCTTCTTGAGAAGTTCAACTTCAGCCTTACCGATTAACTTCTTTGGCTTTGCTGGAAGTGGATCTTGCCAAATCAACTGTTCTTTTGGAACAAGTGGTCCAAGGTAGCGAGCGATTGGACCCATATCGCGGTGGGTGAGTTTGAACCACGCACGCGCAAATGCGTCTGCAAAGGCATCGAGATCTTCAGCAAAGCGACGTGAAATCTTTTCGTAGGCAGGATCCATACGCATCGCCAAGTCAGTTGTGAACATAACGGGCGCATGTGTCTTACCTGCAATATGTGCATCAGGAACAGCTTTCGCTGCTGATTCATCGGTCGGAATCCACTGTGTTGCACCTGCTGGAGACTTTGTCTGCTTCCACTCGTACTTAAAGAGCGTCTTAAAGTAGGTGTTATCCCACTTAATTGGCGTTGGAGTCCAGGCACCTTCTAGGCCGCTAGAAATAGTTTCTGCGCCATTTCCTTTGCCATAACTGTTCTTCCAACCTAGGCCCATCTCTTCAAGTGGTGCACCTTCTGGCTCTGCGCCCACATACTTACCTGGATCTGCAGCACCGTGTGCTTTACCGAAGGTATGACCACCTGCAATAAGTGCCACAGTCTCTTCATCATTCATCGCCATGCGCGCAAATGTTTCGCGGATATCGCGAGCAGAAGCTAAGACATCAGGCTTTCCATCTGGACCTTCAGGGTTAACGTAAATTAGGCCCATCTGAACTGCAGCAAGCGGATTTTCGAGTTCACGATCGCCGCTGTAGCGCTCATTGGTAAGCCATTCTGCTTCCTTACCCCAGTAGGTGTTATCTGGTTCCCAGACATCAACGCGACCGCCACCAAAACCAAATGTCTTTAGCCCCATCGAATCGAGCGCGCAATTTCCGGCAAGAATCATGAGATCTGCCCAAGAAATTTTCTTTCCGTACTTCTTCTTTATTGGCCATAAGAGTCGACGCGCTTTATCGAGGTTAACGTTATCTGGCCAGCTATTCAGTGGTGCAAAACGTTGTAAGCCATCGCCTGCGCCACCGCGACCATCTGCTGTGCGATAGGTACCAGCGCTATGCCATGCCATACGGATGAAGAATGGACCGTAATGCCCGTAATCTGCTGGCCACCACTCTTGTGATGTTGTCATTAACTCTTCAATATCTTTTTGAATCGCTTTGAGATTGAGCTTCTTAAACTCTTTTGCGTAATCAAAGTCTTCACCCATGGGATCAGATACCGGTGAATTCTGACGGAGGACAGATAGATCTTTCCCATATCAGCCTGGGAAGGGTTTGTTAGTACTTGTTTTCACAGTAATAGCAACGCTAGAAACGGCACTCGCTGCCACACAAATAACTGATAGTAATTTTCATTCTGCTATTACGACGTGTTTAGGAATGAACCCAGTCGATGGTTTATGTTCCTC
>JAPOKG010000045.1 GCA_029977785.1 Actinomycetota bacterium
GTCTTGCATGTTCAGCTGGCGGTAACTTCGCTAATTCGTGGGCGACAGATGCCGCCTTCTGAATCATCTGAGTTACATCGTTCTGTGAGTGCTCTGCAATCTCATCTCCGAAAGGATTTCCATCTATTGGCTTCATCGCGCGAAAGGTCATGAGTGCATCTTACGAGTATCCTTGCCTGATGAGTACTGCTGGCGAAAAAGATTATTCTTCGCGCACTGGCATACTCGCTGTCCTTGGGGCGGCTTTCTGCTTTGGCACCACTGGAACAACGCAGCAACTAGGAGTTCCAGACATTTCACCCGTAGCTGTGGCATCTGCCCGTTTACTGTGCGGCGCGCTCTTCCTCTTTATCTTCGCATATTTGCTTGAGCGCAGAAATAGTGGATATCGCATGCCACGTATCGATCTACTTATCGCAGGATGTGGAATTGCAATCTATCAATTGACCTTCTTTAGCGCCGTTGACTCGACAGGAATAGCGATAGCAACGGTCACCGCTCTGGGAACCGCTCCGACCTTCTCGGCGATAGTGGCATATTTAATTCTTCGAGAGAAGCCGCTGCTGAATTGGTACATTGGCACATCTGTCACCATCATCGGAATAGTCTTGGTGGGAACTGCAAATGGTGTTGAGGGATTTAACTTCGGCGGAATTCTGCTTGCGTCTATTGCGGGTCTTGGTTTTGCAATCTTTAATGTTATTTGCCGAAAATCTCTCGAAAAAGGAGCTAGTGACATCTGGGTTACCGCCCAAACATTTGGTATTGCTGCATTATTTAGCGCACCCTTTCTTTTCGCCGAGAGTCCAGTGTGGATTACAACTCGCAATGGAATCCTGACTACTCTTTGGCTTGGAATTTTTACCACCTCATTGGGCTACATTCTTTTCATGTATGGCTTGAAGCGAATCCCATCTAGTCTTGCCGCCACTGTTGTCCTTGCTGAGCCGGCCACAGCGACCATCTTGGCCGCCGTTGTTATCGGAGAGCCCTTGGTTGGGCAGAGCTATCTCGGAATTGTGACCGTTGCGCTCGGAATTCTCTACATCAGTAAGCGCAAGCGAATGAGCGCCTAGGCGTAAGATTTTAAAGTGCGAGTCGATAGATCCTCTTCTACAGTTGAGGTACTTCTAGAAAAGGGTTAATCGATGAAGCGTCTATTGGTCGCACTTACCTTGCTCCTTTCCACCTTGGTTATCACTCCAGAAGCAGTTGCGGCAAAGCGTCCATGTTCTGCGCTCAAGACAGATATCCAACAGATGCTGGATGCCAAGTACTCAGGATCTGAAGCTGATGCGCCGCAAGAGTATGCGCGTCGTATCGTTAAGGCTTATCAAATGGGTTTTGTTAATAAGAATTGCTTAACCTCAAAGGAATACAACGGACTTCTCACGGGTGTTACACAACTTCGCGATGATTGCACGAAGGCTAAGCTAGATAAAGCGGCTTGGTTGGATGTCTCAAAAAGATGCAATATTTATAAGGGACTCTACAAGTATGTAAAGGTCACCCCTTAAAATTTGTAGAACGCTAAAGTGATGGCGATAGTAAACATGACTGCGGCGATTACTGAGTCAAGAATCTTCCAAAAAATCGGCTTGGACATAAAACGTGATGCTGCGCGGGCGCCAAAACCAATCGATGAGAACCAGACCACGCTAGCAACAGCTGCGCCAATAGCGAAGAACCAGCGATCTTCTTCAAATTGATTGGCTATACTGCCGAGAAGAATCACCGTGTCTAAATAGACGTGGGGATTGAGAAAAGTCAGCGCAAGGCATGTTGCAGCAATCTTGCTCTTGCTGATTGCAGCACCTTCACCAGCGTTGAGACTCTGGCTTTTGAAAGCAGAACGAATGCTTCTGATTCCAAACCAAGTTAGGTAGATAACGCCAAACCAGCGAATGAACTCGAGCAGCGATGGCCTGCTCTGAATGAGAGTTCCAAGCCCACCCGTTCCCATAAAGATGAGGGCGGCATCCGAAATCGCACAGATCGCAACAATAAGTAGAACATGTTGACGCATAAGCCCCTGCCGTATGACGAAGGCGTTCTGAGCACCAATCGCAATAATGAGTGAGAGTCCCGTGAGAAAACCAGGAATAAGCGCGATCATGAGCGCAGAGTACAAGGCAACTCGGTGTGTTACTCCACAAAATACCTCAAAGTAACTTCTAACCTTAAGTATCCCCATTCGCGGTCTTCGCTGCGTCTCGTGCAAGACATACTGAAAGGAAAGCAATGTCTCTTCTATCGTGGAAACTGCATGGAAATGGAAAATCAATTAAGGAAGGCGAAGTCGTAAATCCTGATGAACGCCTGGCTTGGCCTTTAACTATCGGAGTCGGAATTCAGCACATTGCAGCAATGTTTGGTGCGACATTCCTGGTTCCAATCATTACCGGGTTCCCGCCAAGCACCACCCTCTTCTTCTCAGGAATTGGAACAATTCTCTTCCTGATTATCACCAAGAATCGAGTCCCAAGTTATCTCGGTTCTTCCTTTGCATTCCTCGCACCAATCGCAGCGGCACAAGCGAGCGGAGGAATGGCAGTAGCACTTGGTGGCGTAGTCGCAACTGGCGTGCTCCTTGCTGTTATTGGTCTGATTGTGAATGCAGTGGGTATTGGTTGGATTAACTGGCTACTCCCACCAATCGTTACTGGATCCATTGTGATGATTATCGGATTTAACTTGGCAGGGGCAGCCAATAACAATTTCAAAGCAGCACCCGTTACTGCAATAGTGACTCTAGCTGCAGTTGCCATTATCGGTGCAGTAGCCCGCGGATTCTTAGGCCGCATCAGCATCTTCGGCGGAATCATCGTGGGTTATGCATTTGCAGCCTTCCAAGGGGATATTAACTTTGATGGAGTAAAAGCGGCAAAGTGGGTAGCTCTGCCTTCATTCACCACACCATCATTTGATATCAACGCAATCCTTATCTTTTTGCCAGTGGTCCTTGTGCTCGTAGCCGAGAATGTTGGCCACGTAAAGGCGGTTGCAACGATGACCGGACAGGATCTTGATGGCTCTATGGGTAACGCTCTCTTTGCAGATGGCGTTGCAACAACACTTGCAGGCGCAGGCGGCGGTTCAGGAACTACAACATATGCAGAGAACATCGGAGTTATGGCCGCATCTCGCATTTACTCCACAGCCGCTTATTGGGTAGCAGGAATTGGAGCAGTGCTCTTATCCCTCTCACCTAAATTCGGTGCTGTTCTAAGCGCGACACCTGCAGGAGTTCTTGGTGGAGTTGGAGTTGCTCTCTACGGAATGATTGGCGTCCTTGGTGCAAAGATTTGGATCGAGAACAAGGTCAATTTCGGAAACTCTACAAACCTCTTCATCGCCGGAACAACCATGATTATCGGTATCGCTGATATGACATGGAAGCGTGGTGATTATTCATTCGGTGGAATCGTCAACGGAACTCTCGTTGCCGTCATCGGATATCAAGTGCTTCGTGCGCTGAGCAAAGCTGCAGGTAAAACCGAGTAGCTTTTAGGAAGAGCCCATCACTTCGAAAGGGAAGTGGTGGGTTTTTCCATTTTCTGGGTAGGAATCTCGCAAGGAGCTCCATCGCAGCAGTTGGTTTTCATATGGCAATGAGGACAGAGCCAACGAGTTGATACTGGGTCATAAGGCTTCCCACAGAAATCACAGGGCATTTGATTGTTGGCGCTCACCTGCAGAATATAAGTCTTTGAGTGTCAATTTTTGTGGAGCCGCCGCGACACCAGAGTTACTCTTTCCTAGGGGTATTAAATGAATCTGACTTTAAGACGGACTGTTGCCCTGGTTGCAGCGCTCAATCTCGCTTACTTCGCGATTGAGTTCACCTTTGCCCAGATTTATGGATCTCTCGCCCTTCTTTCAGATAGCTTAGATTTTCTAGAAGATGCATCAGTCAATCTCCTCATCTTCATTGCCTTCTCGTGGTCACTCATCGCGAGAAAGCGCCTGAGCTATCTGCTTGCACTGATTCTGCTTTTTCCAGGAATTGTTTTCATAGTTGAAGCCATCTCCCGATTTAACGAGCCACAAGTGCCAAACGGTGCTGGCATGTCAGCAATCGGAGCAGGCGCTCTTATAGTCAATTTTTACTGCGCAGCAATACTCACAAGACACAAAAATGAAGAAGGCGGATTAGCCAAAGCAGCATATCTATCTGCACGAAACGATGCAGCAGCTAATGTGCTCATCATTCTTGCTGGGGCAATCACCTTGGTTTGGTCGAGTCAGATTCCAGACCTGGTAATCGGCATCGCAATCTTTGCCATGAACTTTGATGCCGCAAGGCAAGTTCTCAAGTCGCAAAGATAGATTGCTAAGTGGACGATACTGGGATCGAACCAGTGACCCCCACAATGTCAATGTGGTGCTCTACCGCTGAGCCAATCGTCCTCGGTACTTCTTTCATGAAGTCTATAACTTCACCCACCTCTGCACACTTTCGCGTAACAGCTGTGGAGGTCGGAACGGGATTTGAACCCGTGTAGAGGGATTTGCAGTCCCTTGCCTCGCCTCTCGGCCATCCGACCATAGACAAACCGCCACCTGAAAATAAATTCGAAGCGGCGGTTAATCCGAGCGGACGACGGGGTTCGAACCCGCGACCTGAACCTTGGCAAGGTTCCGCGCTACCAGCTGCGCTACGTCCGCATTTCGTGCGGGGGCAAATCTAGCGCAGTGCGGGCTGAACCGCCAAAGTGGGATTTTGGCGGGATTTTTACAAGCGAATTTGCTGGCCTTATATGCGTAGCCTTGCCCCATGTCGACCCCGGTGACGCAGATGTGGATGGGCGGAATCCATGCAACTCAATGCGTAGAAATCACCGATGACGCACGTCGATTGGATGATGGATCTTTCTGGGCAGTCTCTATTTCATTTGAAGGACGAGCACTCTTCGCTCGTTTCGCAGAAGTCTCTGAGAAAGCGTTTCCGGAGCATAAC
>JAPOKG010000046.1 GCA_029977785.1 Actinomycetota bacterium
CAAACCCCGGGCATGTTCGCAGCGTGGCTTGAAGATGCAGAGCTCAAAAATCTTTTAACCTCGTACTCCAGCGCAATCAATCTTGATCTCGAACGTTTAGGAACCGTAGCGGACGCTGATGAAATAAAAGACACCGCTAATGCCCAGCCTTTGATAGTTGCCACCAGCCTTATCAGCGCTCATGCGCTTGGTTCTAATGTGAAAACATCTTTCGTTGCCGGCCACTCTGTCGGAGAAATTGCGGCAGCAGCACTTGCGGCAACCTTGACCGAACTTGATGCAATGAAATTGGTTCACCTACGTGGACAAGAGATGGCAAAGGCGGCAGCCCTTGCTCCAGCCGGTATGGCGGCCGTTCTCGGAGGAGAAAGATCAGTTGTTCTTGCTGCAATCAAGGAGTTAGGACTCGTTGCCGCAAATGACAATGGCGCCGGACAAATTGTTGCGGCAGGAAATCTAGATGCGCTCTCGCAGCTGGCGCCCGAAGGTGCGCGGGTTCGTGCACTCGCAGTTGCCGGCGCTTTTCACACACCTTTCATGGAACCAGCTGTTGCACCACTTCGCGTAATGGCAAAAACTATTGAAACAAGTGATGCCAAAATTTCAGTGATTTCAAATAAGGATGGCGCAGTTGTCAGCGATGGCCGCGAAGTTCTTGATCGCATCGTTAATCAGATTGCTAATCCCGTTCGTTGGGATCTCTGTATGCAAACTCTGCGCGAGCAAGGCGTTACAGGCGTTATAGAACTTGCTCCGGGTGGGACACTTGCTGGGCTTATTAAGCGCGCCACCCCTGAGATCGAACAGCTCGCTCTTAAGTCACCTGCAGATATTTCAGCGGCTCGTGAATTTGCAGCACGCCACGGAAAGGCATAAATGACAAAGGTAATATCAACCAAGTCCGGTACTGAGAGCCAGATACTTGCAGTCGGTTCTTATCGCCCTAAGAGAATTGTTCCTAACTCTGAAATTGTTGATCGCATCGATTCCAGTGACGAATGGATTCAACAGCGCACCGGAATTGAAACTCGACGCTTTGCTGGCAGCGATGAAACTGTTCTCGATATGGCTACCTGGGCTGCAGAAGCGGCTCTCAAGAAAGCCAAACTTGCGATTAGCGATATCGACACCATCATCGTTGCCACAATTACCTTTCCCTTTCAGGCACCTTCTGCGGCAACTGCAATTCTGCAACGTTTAGGCCATCCCAAGGCTGCCGCCTTTGACATAAATGCTGCATGTGCTGGCTTTTCATATGGTGTTGCAATGGCGCATGACTTCATTAAATCTGGTACTTCAAAGCATGTACTTGTCATTGGCGCTGAAAAGATTTCAGACTTTACCGACCCGAACGATCGCGCAACAGCATTCATCTTCGCAGATGGCGCAGGCGCGGTTGTTATTGGACCTTCTCGTGATGCAGGCATCGGTCCAGTTGAATGGGGATCAGATGCCGATAGCCGCGATGCCATCTTGATGAACCCATCTTGGGTTGATATTCGTGATAACGAAACACAACTCACCAAAGCTGGCGGCAAGTGGCCCAACATTTCGCAAGAAGGTCAGAAAGTATTTCGGTGGGCGGTCTTCTCAATGAGTAAGGCAGCGCTCAAGGCGCTTGATTCAGCAGGTCTTACCGTTAACGATCTCGATGCATTTATTCCACATCAAGCAAATATCAGAATTATTGAAACGATGGCAAAAGAGATGGATATGCCAGAGTCAGTGGTAATTGCCGATGATATTCGCACCAACGGAAATACTTCTGCGGCATCAATTCCACTTGCTATGGATGCCCTCTTGGATAAACATCCGGAACTGCATGGAAAATTGGCTCTGCTCATTGGCTATGGCGCAGGTCTCGTTTATGCGGGGCAAGTTGTCAGATTGCCTGAAAAACCATAATTTTTAGCGAATTACTCCCCCGTTTACTGGGAAGTAAGGCCTTCTTTCGTAGACAATTACACACCTAAGGCAATACAAGAGTAAATAGAAGAAAAGGAATAACAATGGCGCTGTCACCAGCAGATGTACTTTCAGGAATTAAAGAGATCGTAGAAGAAGTTGCAGGCATTCCAGCTGCATCAATCGAACTCGATAAGAACTTCACTGATGATCTTGAAGTTGACTCACTCAGCATGGTTGAAGTTGTGGTCGCATGCGAGGAGCGCTTTGGCGTAAAGATTCCTGATGAGAAGGTAACTGAGCTCGCAACTGTTGGAGATGCAGTCAACTTCATCGTTAACGCCGCTGCCTAACCATCTCGAATTAATAGTTTGAATTAAACGATGTCTGAACGTCGCGTAGTAGTAACAGGCCTCGGGGCTACAACACCCCTAGGCGGAGATGTCGAAACCACCTGGAAGGCGCTTCTTGCCGGCCAGAGTGGGGTCCGACTCCTCACTGAAGATTGGCGAGAACTACTTCCTGTTCACTTCGCCGCGCGCGTTGCTATTGAACCAGCCGACCAAATGGAGCGCGTTGAGATGCGCCGCCTTGATCGCTCCGAGCAGTTCGCACTCGTTGCATCGCGCGAAGCTTGGAAAGATGCCGGATCTCCTGACGATATAGATAAAGAACGCCTTGGTGTTGTCATCGCATCGGGCATTGGTGGAGTCATCACACTCCTAGACCAATTTGTAAATCTCAACGAAAAAGGCGCCCGCGGCGTAAGCCCGCATACAGTCCCGATGTTGATGCCGAATGGACCAGCTGCAAATGTTGGCCTTGAACTCAAAGCCAAGGCAGGAGTTCATACACCTGTGAGCGCTTGCGCATCAGGAGCCGAAGCAATTGGTTATGCCTACGAGATGATTAAAAATAATCGCGCCGACATTATTGTCACTGGCGGCGTTGAAGCTGCGGTTCATCAACTTCCCATGGCTGGCTTTGCTGCCATGAAGGCGCTTTCAACTCGTAACGATGCACCACAACGAGCTTCCCGTCCATACGATGTAGATCGCGATGGTTTTGTGTTGGGAGAAGGTGGCGGCGTACTAGTTCTTGAAGAATATGAATCTGCTAAAGCGCGTGGTGCCAAGATTTACTGCGAAGTCGGCGGACAAGGCTTAACTTCTGATGGATATCACATCGCTGCTCCTGATCCAGATGGAGAAGGCGTGCAGCGCGCCATTAAGTTTGCGCTCCAAGCTTCAGGCCTATCAACGAAAGATATTGTCCATCTCAACGCACATGCCACATCTACTCCTGCAGGCGATGTTGCTGAAGCAAATGCGCTACGTAAAGCGTTGGGCGCAGATGCAGATCACGTTGCAGTTTCTGCAACAAAATCAATGACTGGCCATCTCCTTGGTGGCGCTGGCGCAATCGAATCTGTCTTTATTGTCAAGGCGCTCCAAGAACGTCTTGCTCCCCCAACTATCAATATCGAGAACTTAGATCCAGCCGTCACCATCGATGTTGTGCGTGACACACCGCGCCAACTTCCAGCGGGAGATATCGCAGCGCTTAATGATTCTTTCGGTTTTGGTGGCCACAACGTGGTGCTTGCATTTAAATCGCTCTAATCTAGGGCTATGTCAACAACGTTGTTGGACCCTGAAGCGCGCATCGCCAAACTTCTTGATTCATCGAAGTACGAACTTCTTCTGCCGCGCACTGATTGCGGAATGGTTGCAGCCACCGGGCTCATTAAAGGAAACAAAGTTGTTGTCTTTGCATCTGATCCCACTATTAAAGGTGGCGCACTTGGTATCGAAGGTTCGCAGGTAATTGTTCAGGCCTATCGCGCCGCAATGGGTGCGCAAGTTCCTGTCATTGGTATTTGGCACTCAGGTGGTGCACGGCTCAGCGATGGAGTCGCATCCCTTAATGCTTTCGGCGAAGTTTTCCAAGCGATGGTCACAGCAAGTGGTCGTATTCCACAACTCTCGCTCGTCTTAGGCCCAACTGCAGGTGGCGGAGCATATGGTCCAGCGCTTACCGATGTTGTTGTACTTGCACCTGAAGGTCGCATCTTTGTGACAGGCCCTGATGTCGTGAAATCTGTGACTGGCGATGTTGTAGATATGGCGCTGCTCGGCGGACCCGAGGCGCACAGTAAGAACTCTGGCGTTGCACATGTGATTGCGCCGACTGAAGAGATTGCCTATCACGAAATCCAAGATCTCGTCTCACTCTTTGCCAACCAAGGGTTGATGGCGACAGATGTTGCTGATGTACCGCTTGCGCACTTAGTTCCTGATTCAGCACAGCGAATTTATGAAGTCCACCCACTTGTAGATGCAATTCTCGACCATGACGGTGAAAAGCTAGAACTACTTGATATGTGGGCTGAAAACATGACCACAGTTATCGGACGTCTTGGCGGCCGCACAGTGGGCGTTATTGCAAATAACCCACAAGTAATTGGTGGTGTTCTCGATTCTGCAGCAGGTGAAAAGGCGGCGCGCTTTGTTCGCACCTGTGACGCCTTTGGAATTCCGCTGGTTGTTATTGCAGATGTGACTGGCTTCTTACCTGGCATCGGTCAAGAATGGGAAGGTGCTGTTCGTCGTGGTGCAAAGTTATTGCATGCCTTTGCAGAATCAGTTGTTCCACGCGTTACCGTCATTACCCGCAAGGCTTACGGCGGCGCCTTTGTTGCGATGAACTCCAAATCTCTCGGTGCGACCCGAGTCTTTGCCTGGCCACAAGCTGAAGTTTCAGTAATGGGCGCAGTTGCTGCAGTGCGCGTATTGCACCGCCGCTTACTTGCCGATCTTCCTGAATCTCAACGCGCAGATATGGAGCTAGAGCTCGCTGCAGAACATGAGCGAGTTTCAGGAGGAGTTGCACGAGCGATTGAAATCGGCGCAGTCGATGAAATGATTGAG
>JAPOKG010000047.1 GCA_029977785.1 Actinomycetota bacterium
CAATGCCATCACTCCAGCGCATATGGAAAAGCTTAAGGAAATTCTCAACGGTTCAGAGAAGGGTCTCATCATTGATGCTGAAATCCGCTGGTACATCTTTATCTGCGGCGTAAAGCGCGGAGTATTTGGTCCAACTGAGATTGAAGCAGAATCTGCCAAGGACAACACAGCGCACGGTAAGCAGTACACCGCCTATGCATACGCTGCGATCCCTACTAAGGAAGCCAAGGCTGCGGCATTTAAATCCGTCACAACAGATAATCTCTCCAACACAATCCACTCATACATGTGCCGTGGGTTTAACGAGAATATTCATCACGAACTTCTTGCTGGGTTTGTTGATCAGTACTTCGATGCAATCTTGAAAGTCTGGGAGACAAAGGGCTTTGAAATCGCAGAAACGACGGCCACGTTGTTATTCCCATCATGGGTCATTAGTGATGAGACGGTAAAGAAAGCGCAGCACTGGCTAGATGTGACTGGCAAAGATGCATCGAATGCTCTTCGCAGATCTGTCACTGAAGGTCGCGATGCGATGTCTCGTGCGCTCAAGGCCAGACTGGCCGACAAGTAACTATTCGATGTGAGTAATGACAGAAGCCGAAGCGCGGTGCTTCTTTCTTCCGCCGTCTAGCGCCCACACCAATACTGAAATCACAGCGAAGAGTGTGATCGGTGCTGCGACGAAGTAAGAAAAAGTCTGCAGCGCGGTAAGTCCTTCACCTGGCATTGCACCTGGCTCTTGGTTGATTCGTGGCGCAGCTAAAGCGATGTCAGTAAGTTGCTTCATCATGTGCGCAGTCTATGCAGTGGCTGCAGTGACGCCAAATGGTTCAAGGTATGGCAACCAACGCGATTCGGTTCGACCGGTACCAAGAATTCTCCAGGCAGCCCCAACCGGTTCACGTGGCAGCGAGCGCAATCTCCAACCAAGTTCTTTCAACGGCTTATCTGCTTTGAGGTGGTTGCACTTGTGGCATGCACTGACAACGTTCTCCCAGTTGTGACCGCCGCCACGAGAACGTGGAATTACGTGGTCAATTGAAGTTGCTGGTGCATGGCAGTAGACACAACGACCACCATCGCGAGCAAAGATTGCGCGACGTGAAAGTGGAACAGCATGGCGATAAGGAATCTTTACAAATTTGTTGAGTCGAATTACAGATGGAAGATCTAATTGACCGGATGAAAAGTGAAGAACTGTTCCGGAAGCTTCAACCATGCTCGCACGATTGTTCAGCACGAGAATGAGCGCACGTCTATCAGTGACAACACCCAGCGGTTCGTAGGTGGCGTTGAGCACCAGTGTGCGGTTCATCATTACCTCAATTTCCAACGCGTGGCTCGCGTTGATTGGGTTATATTGCCTCAAAACTGAGCGCCTTAGGGGTATTTCGCGGTGAAATTTAGATAAAGATTTCACTACCCTTACCGCTATGAACGAGCGTACACAGGCTATCTGGGATTGGTTCAATGGCGCCCCGCTTCGGGTTCTAGTCATCCTCCTTATCGCAATCATCAGCCATATGGCCGGGCATCGCGCCATCAATCGCGCTATTGGTCGTCTCGCACATGCCGATCTCGTGCCAGGTCCCGGAACAGCAAAGCGCCAAGCAGAACGTGCGCGCACGATTGGAACTGTATTTAGCTCAACGTTTAACGCAGCCGTTTGGATCATCGCAGCCGGTATGGCTCTTGGTGAATTCGGATTCAACCTTGGCCCAGTTATCGCATCCGCCGGTGTTATCGGTGTAGCCCTTGGTCTTGGCGCGCAGACACTCGTGCGCGATGTTCTTTCGGGAATCTTTATGTTGATTGAAGATCAATACGGCGTTGGCGATGAAGTCCACGTACAAGAAGTCGAAGGAAAAGTTGAGCGAGTAGGTTTACGTATAACTCAGGTACGCGATAAGAAAGGTGTGCTCTGGTACATCCGCAACGGTGAAATTCTGACCGTCGGCAATAAATCTAAGAAGTGACTGGCTTTAATCTAAAGCGTTAACCATGTGGTGTGCGGCGCCTTCAAGGTAGCGCCATAACTTCTCACGATGTTCAGTTTTCATCTCCATGCCATCGACAGCTTTGCGCATGCAATCGAGCCAAGCATCATGGGCCGCCGGATTGATATGAAATCCCGCATGGCGCATTCGTAGCCTTGGATGTCCGCGCTCTTCTTGGTATGTAGTTGGCCCACCCCAATATTGCTCAAGAAATAACTGCAACCTGCGCGCTGCGCCTTTCATATCTGATTCTGGATACATAGGACGCAAGATTTCATTGGTAGAAACGTGCGCATAAAACTGCGAGACCAGGTCAGCGAAGAAGGGTTCTCCCCCGAATTCTTCATAATAATTAGTGGTATCGCGCTCCACACTAACCTCGTAACTCAGCAGCTGTTTTAGTTTTCGCAATCTGTAAGACTGCTAGCGCTGCAACTAAACACATCGCTGCTGAAATATAGAACGAGACGGCATAGTCACCTAACCTGACCCGCAATACTGCGGCTCCAATTGCTGCAACTGATGCGCCAATTTGATGGCCAACAAATACCCATCCATAAACCACTGTCGCACGCTGTGGGCCAAGCACATGGCGGCAGAGAACGATTGTGGGCGGAACAGTTGCTACCCAATCAAGGCCGTAGAAAATAACAAAGACCAGAGTTGAAGGGTGCAGGGTGCTGTAGAGAATCGAGGGAAGTAAAAAGAGCGATAAGCCTCGTAGACCGTAGTAGAAAAATAGTAATTTACGAGGATCTATTCGATCAGTGAGATAACCAGAAAAAATCGTGCCAATAACATCAAAGACACCGATAAGAGCAAGCAAGCTAGCGGCGACAGTCGTCGGCATGCCGTGGTCATGGGCTGCCGGAATAAAGTGAGTGCCAATCAACCCATTCGTTGAAAGTCCACATACGAAGAAGGTTCCGAAGAGAATCCAAAAATCTCGTGACTTACTCGACTGCACCGCTGTATCAATCGCTAGTTTTCCAGCTGACATTTCATGAGGTTCTGCTGGCTGCCAGTTATCAGGTGCTCCGTATGGAGTAATGCCAAGGGATTCGGGTTTCTCTTTCAAGAAGAGATAGATGAATGGCACAACAAGCGCTGATGCAGCGCCAACCGTGAGTGAGACGCTCTTCCAGCCGTAAGTGACGGCAAAGTGTGAAAGTAGCGGCAGAAAGATGAGTTGCCCAGTTGCAGTAGCAGCAGTAAGTGCGCCAACGACAATACCTTTTTTGGCAATAAACCAACGATTAGCGATTGTTGCGGCGAAGACCAACGCCATAGAGCCTGCACCAGTGCCAACGCCTATTCCCCAGAGCGCCCACAAATGCCACGGTTGCGTCATGAAGATTGTCGAAGAAGAACTGATTGCAACGACTAAGAGCGCCGACATCACAACCTTACGAACTGTAAATCGCTCCATCAAAGCTGCAGCAAATGGGGCCACTAAACCAAAGAGCAGAACATTGATAGATACAGCTAAAGAAACTTGAGAACGTGACCACCCAAAAGCTTCTTCGAGAGGAACGATGAGTACAGAGGGCGCTGATCTGAAGCCAGCAGTTGCCATCAAAGTAAAGAAGGTAACTGTTGCTGCAATCCAACCTGGGTGGATTTTCTTTGGCATCAATTACGCCTTGAGGTACTGCTTCAAGAATTCACGTTCTGAATCAGTGAGTGGACGTGATTTCTTAGTCTCCATAGATACAGCAACCTGCACAGTCTTGACCTTGGCATGAACTACTCCGTTATCGCCGATAACTTCATATCCCAAGGTAAAAGATGAATTGCCTATCTGTTCTACCCACAAAGTGATGTCGTAGAAACGTCCACCCTCATAAATTGGCACGAGGTAATCAACTTCTGCTTTAGCCACGACCATTTCCAGGAGCGGAGACCAGAGAAATCGTGCCTCTTGAATGTAGGTCAGATACTTAGCGTTATTGACATGTCCAAATGCATCGATGTCATCCCAGCGAACAAATTGTTGGTTGGTATAAATCATTAACGTGTGAGCTTTCTATAAGTGACACGATGTGGTCGAGCCGCATCTGCACCCAATCGTGCAATCTTGTTCTCTTCGTAAGATTCAAAGTTGCCTTCAAACCAGAACCACTTAGATTCACCTTCATAGGCCAAGATATGTGTGGCAACGCGGTCAAGGAACCAGCGATCGTGGGAAATCACGACTGCACAACCAGGAAATTCCAAGAGCGCATTTTCGAGAGATCCAAGTGTTTCAACATCAAGGTCGTTAGTTGGTTCGTCGAGGAGAAGTAAGTTTCCGCCTTGCTTAAGCGTTAAGGCCAAGTTAAGTCGGTTACGTTCTCCACCCGATAGAACTCCTGCAGGCTTCTGTTGGTCAGGGCCTTTAAATCCAAAGGCAGCAACATAGGCACGCGAATGCATTTCAACCTGGCCCACTTTCATAAAATCTAGACCATCAGATACAACTTCAAAGAGAGTTTTCTTGGGATCGATTCCGCCACGTGACTGATCGACATATGAAATCTTTACAGTTTCACCAATCTTTACTTCTCCTGAATCAGGTTGTTCCATACCGAGAATCGTCTTAAAGAGCGTGGTCTTTCCGGCGCCGTTAGGTCCGATAACACCAACAATTCCGTTACGTGGAAGTGAGAACGAAAGATCATCGATCAGAACTCGATCCCCGAAGCCCTTTGTCAGATGTGAAACTTCTACAACGACATTTCCAAGACGTGGACCAGGTGGAATCTGAATCTCTTCAAAGTCCAACTTACGCATCTTGTCCGCCTCAGCAGCCATTTCCTCATAA
>JAPOKG010000048.1 GCA_029977785.1 Actinomycetota bacterium
CAGCGAGTGCGTTAAATTCTTCGATACGTGCTTTCACATAATGTCGCGTTACTTTTTCGCGGGCATCAATAGAGGCTAGATCTACTTTGGTGATGACCTTCTTGTAATCTGCAATTACTGCATCTGAGATGGCATGTCCGAGCTTTGCCTGTGCGCGCGCAACAGCGAGCCATAACTTTCTTTCAGCGATAATTTTTTCTTCTGGCGCAAAAACTTGGCGCATCGCAGTGGATGCATAACGATCAGCTAATACGCTCACTGGTGCATTCTCTCTCATTTAATTGCCCTTCTCTGCGATAGACGCATTAAGGGCAATGTCAGAACGATAGAAAGAGCCAGCCAGTTCAATCTGAGAGATTGCCCGATAAGCCACATTGCGCGCTTCAGTTAGGTCAGAACCTATTCCTGTCACTGTCAGGACTCGACCTCCACTTGAGAGCAGAGCGCCTTCCTCTTGCGATGTTCCTGCATGGAAAATCTGCGCCCCTGAAATTTCAGGAATTCCTGCAATTACTCCGCCAGTCTTGGGAGATTCCGGATATCCCTGCGCTGCTAAGACAACTGTTACCGCGCTGTCGTCGCGCCATTGTAAGAATTCATCATCGAGTGAATCTGTCGCGGCCTTATAGAGAATGGAAGCAAGTGGTGTCACTAGCCGCGGAATCAATACTTGAGTTTCAGGATCTCCAAAGCGCGCATTAAATTCAATCACGCGAATTCCATCATCTGTCAGTGCAAGCCCTGCATAGAGCAGACCAACGAAGGGAGTTCCGCGCGCAGCCATTTCAGCGATGATAGGAGCCATAACCTCTGTATACGTTTCTTCAACGATGTCATCTGGCGCCCAAGGCAGAGGTGAATATGCGCCCATGCCACCAGTGTTGGGGCCTTCATCGCCATCAAAAGCGCGTTTGAAATCTTGCGCTGGTTGCATCGGCAGAATGTTGCGACCATCTGAAATACCAAAGAGAGAAATCTCAGGGCCACTCAAATATTCCTCGATGACAACGCGCGAACATGAGAGCGCATGGTCAAGAGCTACTTGGCGATCGTTGGTAACAACAACGCCTTTACCTGCTGCCAGCCCATCATCTTTAACCACGTAGGGCGCACCAAAGGAATCCAGCGCTTTTTCAATCTCGCTCTTTTCTGTGCAGGTGAAGCTGCGCGCAGTTGGAACACCAGCATCACGCATGACACCTTTTGCAAAATCTTTTGAACCTTCTAACTGCGCAGCCGCCTTTGATGGACCGAAGACCGCAAAGCCCGCGGCGCGCAAGACATCAGCTGCGCCATTTACAAGCGGAACTTCAGGTCCAATTACTACGAGATCTACACCTAGTTGCTGTGCCAGTGCGCAGATCGCATGGTTATCAGTGATGACGAGAGGATGAACCTGAGCGATAGCTGCGATTCCTGGATTGCCAGGTGCAACATGGAGTTCGGTACAACTTTTATCTGCCTTGAGTCCTAGTGCGAGTGCGTGTTCACGACCGCCGCTTCCAACTAGGAGGATTTTCATGGCTTAGATGAAATCCTTTACGACAATTGTTTGGTCGCGTCCAGGCCCGACTCCAATTGCGCTCATCGGCGCACCAGAAATCTTTTCTAGGAAGTTGATGTACTCCTGCGCATTCTTTGGAAGATCAGAGATCTTCTTCGCCTGCGTAATATCTTCTTTCCAGCCAGGCAGATATTCATAGATTGGCTTGGCGTGATGGAAATCAGATTGTGAAGCAGGAAGTTCTTCAACGCGCTTGCCATCGATTTCGTAGGCAACGCATACTGGAATTTGTTCCCAGCCAGTCAGAACATCGAGCTTGGTCAAGAAGAAATCGGTAAGTCCGTTGACGCGAACTGCATAACGAGCAATCGGTGCGTCATACCAACCACAGCGACGTGCACGGCCTGTAGTAACACCGACTTCGCCACCAATGGAACGTAACTTTTCACCATCTTCATCGAAGAGTTCCGTTGGAAATGGACCAGAACCAACGCGAGTTGTGTAGGCCTTAACGATTCCAATGACGCGATCAATCTTTGTTGGACCAATGCCAGAACCGGTGCAAGCACCACCTGCTGTTGGATTAGATGATGTTACAAATGGGTATGTGCCGTGATCGACATCGAGCAGCGTTCCTTGTGAACCCTCAAGAAGTACGCGCTTTCCAGCCTTCAGTGCGTTATCGAGCAGAAGCACGGTATCTGCTACATATGGGCGCAAGATTTCAGCATAGCGAAGGTACTCTTCAAGTACTTCTTCTACCTCAATGTTCTTGCGGTTAAAGACCTTGATAAGTACTTGGTTCTTATCGCGAAGTGCGCCTTCAATCTTCTGGCGCAAGATAGATGGATCAAAGAGATCCTGCACGCGGATACCGATGCGGTTGATCTTGTCTGCATAGGCAGGTCCAATGCCACGACCTGTTGTGCCGATCTTTGATTTACCTAAGAAGCGCTCTGAAACTTTATCGATGGTGCGGTGATACGGAGTAATGAGATGCGCATTTGTTGAGATAACCAACTTGCTGCAATCGATACCGCGCTCTGTTAAACCTTTAATTTCTTCAAGAAGTACACCTGGATCAATAACAACGCCATTAGCAATTACTGGAACAACGTTGGGAGAGAGAATTCCAGATGGCAGTAAGTGAAGTGCGTACTTTTGATCTCCGATAACAACTGTATGTCCGGCGTTGTTTCCACCTTGATAGCGAACTACGTAATCAACGCGATCGCCCAGCAAATCGGTAGCTTTACCCTTGCCCTCATCGCCCCACTGAGCTCCCAGCAGTACTAATGCAGGCATGGATAAAGCCTCTCCGACTCGTTGTTGTTAAATTACTTAAGCGCTGATGTACCAGTAGAGCGAAGGTCTTCGCAGGCATGTGCAACGCGAGCAGCCATTCCTGCTTCTGCTGCCTTACCCCATGCACGTGGATCGTAAGCCTTCTTATTTCCGACTTCGCCATCAATCTTGAGGACGCCGTCGTAATTCTTAAACATATGCTCAACTACTGGACGAGTGAATGCGTACTGAGTATCTGTATCGATATTCATCTTGATGACGCCGTAATCGAGTGATTCGCGGATCTCTGAAAGTAGCGAACCAGAACCACCGTGGAAGACGAGGTCCATTGGCTTGCTTCCTGCAGGAAGACCGAGCTTGGCTGAGACTGCATCTTGCAGAGTCTTCAAAATCTTTGGCTGCAAGACCACGTTTCCTGGCTTGTAGACGCCGTGAACGTTTCCGAATGTTGCAGCAACCATGTAACGAGCCTTGGCATCTGTGCCGAGTGTTTCGATAGTCATGAGAGCATCTTCAGGTGTTGAGTAGAGCTTGGCATCGTGTTTTGCTTCAATTCCATCTTCTTCGCCACCGACAACGCCGATTTCGATTTCAAGAATGGTGTTTGCAGCAACTGACTTATCAAGAAGCTCACGCGCAACCTTCATGTTCTCTGGCATATCTACTGCTGAGCCGTCCCACATATGTGAGTTAAAGAGTGGCTGCTTTCCTTCTTTGATGCGCTGTGCGCCAATTTCAAGAAGTGGACGCATAAATCCGTCGAGCTTCTCTTTAGGGCAGTGATCTGTATGAATTCCAATATTGACGTTGTAGTTCTTCGCTACAACATGTGCGAACTCTGCGAGCGCGATTGCACCATCAACCATGTTCTTAACAGTTGATCCTGATGCGTATTCAGCACCGCCCCATGAAAATTGAATGATTCCATCTGATTCAGCTTCGGCGAATCCACGAATAGCTGCGATGACGGTCTGTGATGATGAAACGTTAATTGCTGGGTATGCGAATGATCCGGCTTTAGCGCGGTCTAACATCGCTGCATAAACTTCAGGGGTTGCTATTGGCATCTCGTGCTCCCAATCAAAGAGTGGTTAGAACTGGTGTAAACGCTCTGACGCACCATTGGGTCTTAAGGGCTTACGCCTAATCCAACCACCTACCCCCGCGTAAGAAAAATCGGCGCACTCTATACGCGAGGGCAACTGGCCTCCCCCGCTAGAGCTGGAGGTATTTCTGCAGGAAGGCGATCAATCCGGCTATGAGGGCTGGGCTATTGAGGACCTTGAGCAAGAGTGCAAGCAGTGCAGTTATCGTCATTTCTACTCCTTTCATCGATGAAGGTGCGCAGTATCTGTGAAAGAGAAAAGTTAAAAATAATCACTTATGTGAAACTGTTGATAAATCACGGCACTTCACGGAAAGTCTTTCGAGGGGTAACCTCGTACACATGACATCAGATTCCATTGAGAACTTGTCGAGTGAAAATCGCACCTTTGCCCCGAGCGCTGAATTTGCAGCCCTTGCCAATGGCAATGCAGATCTTTATGCACAGGCGGATGCGGATCGCTTGAAATTTTGGGAAGAACAAGCTGGCGCACTCACCTGGCAAAAGAAGTGGGAGACAGTTCTGGATTGGCAGTCACCATTTGCGAAGTGGTTTGTTGGCGGAAAACTCAACGCCACAGTTTCAGCTCTAGATCGCCATATAGCCGATGGGAATGGCGAACGAATCGCCTTTCATTTTGAAGGTGAACCGGGTGACACTCGCACAATCACTTATGCACAACTTTTAAAGGATGTTTCACAAGCTGCTAACGCGCTTACTGAAATAGGAATCACTGCCGAAGATCGAGTTGCAATTTATATGCCACTTATTCCTGAAGCGGTCATCGCAATGCTGGCATGTGCGCGAATTGGCGCAGTGCACTCAGTTGTCTTTGGAGGATTCTCTGCCGATGCGCTCTTGTCGCGTATCCAAGATGCTGATGCCAA